>NZ_CP013661.2:3152119-3472056 GCF_001465835.2 Planococcus kocurii | reverse complement strand
CTATACAAGCGGCGCTACATTGTGGCTGAAAGAGGCTCTAGAAAGTGAAGGAATTGCAGTCGGAATTCAGTGGATGTCTTTTCAAGATAAACTATTGGATACAACAGAAGACCAGACAGCGGACCTTTTCGTTCACAGAGAAGTATTTGAACTAGATCAAAACTTTTCCTTTTTTTACTTTTTATCAAACGGCTCATCCCCAATAGCAACGATTATGAAATCTCAACCACAGTTCGCTAATTATCTGCAGCAATATGCTCAGACACCTTTTGAAGAGTGGACGGCATTAAATGTAAAAATCGAACAACAATTGATGGCATTGTCGATTATGATTCCTCTTTATTACGAAAAGCGACAAATTCCTTTCGCAATGGATTTAATGAACATCACACTCAGTCATTTCGGATACATCAATTTTTCTAAGTTATGGGTACGTCCAACTAGTTAGGGATAAATAAAAAAATGAGACATAACGTCACTCTACGTTATGTCTCATTTTTTTTGGTTTAACTGACTTTTGATATCGATTTAAAGGGAATTGAGGTGGGCGGTCAAAATGACATAAAGACTCAAGCTCAGCATATTGAACAGTACGAGATTGAATTTTAAATCTCCTTTTTTACCAATCAACGCTGTTACAACTCCTAGCCCACTTAGTAAATTTGGCAAATGAAGGTGAAGGTTCAGCAGAAACTCGAGCGGTCCCTCGAACCAATGAATCGCTTAATGTCAGTGGCAACAAAGTCAGGAGACAGAGCCTTGCTGAAATGCACGTGAAACATTTCTCATTCGTAACCCCCCCCTTTTACTGTTATCGGCCTCGACGCATCAAAGATAGCTACAAAATTGAGGAGTTGTGTTTCGCAGAGATCGAGAAAAACATCTCAGTCTAAGGTTAGAGAACGAACTAGTATAAAATTAAATAGAAAAAAATTTGGCTATAAAAATTAGTAGCTTGTTCACTAGAAAGACTTCTAGACTACTAAAATTTATTTCCCAATGCATTTAAAGATCTCTTTTGTCCCTATTAGACTACAGCCGATGATACAATATGCAAACAAAAATATACTATTTCATTATTTTTATTGCATATTAATTTTATGTAATGATTTTTTGAAACTAATTTCTGCCTTTTTTCTATAAGTGTTAATTTGTATTTCTGTATACCCGCACAGAATTTCAAGCAGAAAATCGCGGTGGGTTTACCAGAGGTTTTCGTCATACGTATTCACAAAATTCTTTTGCATTAAAAAAAGAACCTGTTAAAGGCTCTAGAGTGTTAAATTGAATTTTTCAAGCAACTCTTTTAACGCTGGTCTTTCATTGCCATCACGTCCAATAACAGCTTCTGCCGTAATCAATGAATTTAATACAGCTTCTTCTGTCGCTTCTCCGACGGCTCTAAAAGCTTCGTCCATGTCCTCTTCGTGAATCGTATCAATTGTTAGATACTGTTGCGTTTTCGCATGAGGAATTTTGTTAGCTGTTGAGAACCCGAGTACGATTTCACCACTCCCATTGGTAATAATCGAACCTGTACGTGAAAGTCCAGTCACTGACCTTTTTAAAATACGGTTTAACTGGCGTTCAGACAACGGAAGATCTGTAGCGACAATAATCATGACAGAGCCTTTGTCTTCCTCTTTATGCGATTGCAGAATTTTTTCTTTCAAAGCTTTGCCAATCGGATTGCTGCTGACAGTCAAATCGCTTAGCATACCAAAATTGGATAACACCAAAACTCCCATCGTGTAGTCTCTATGCTCTAGTTTGACAATACGAGATGCTGAACCAATTCCGCCTTTTAGCGAATAGCATAGCATGCCTCTGCCTGCTCCGACGGCGCCTTCTTCAAACTCGACAGCACAATTTTCGAGTGCCTGACGTACATGTTGCTCTTGAACAAAGCGCCCCCGTACGTCATTTAAGAACATATCGTTGCATTCACCGACTACCGGATTAACAGTACCCGTCGTACTGCCGATATCAGGATTTTTCTCCAACATGTAATCAATGACGGCATTGGCCGCTGTGCCGACATTTAAGGTGTTTGTCAGGACAATTGGCGTCTCTAGCGTCCCTAGTTCGGCTAGTTGAATAGTGCCCATTGTTTTTCCAAAACCATTGATGACATGGCTAGAAGCAATGAGTTTATTATGAAATAAGTCTCCTGCATGCGGCAAAATCGCCGTCACCCCGGTTTGCATATTGCCGTTACTCAATGTGACGTGACCTACTGTAACGCCTGTTACATCTGTTATAGCGTTTAGCTTTCCAGTTTTTATATATCCGATCTCTACACCGTAATCTCTAATTCGTTTTTGATTGTGCAAAAGCTCACTCCTTATCATTTATCTTCTAATTATGTTCGAATCCGGCTGATAGTTTCTTTCACTATCATACAACTAGCACACGTTTTACTGAAGGACTTTTAAACTTATCGCTCCCTTTTAACAGTACGATACAGTCTCTTCCCCCTATTCCTAGCCCATGATGGTAAAATATATGAATGATTCGTTTTCTTTGTTCGTAAGGGATTTGTAAAACATGTTAAAGATTGAATGCTAAAAAGGAGTCATCGCTTATGGAAATTTTACTTACTTTAGTTAAAACCGTCATTTTACTTATCGCCAATATAGTCGTTGGTGCTGTTGGATTTATTCCTAGTGCCCTCATGACCGCCATCAATATTCAGTCGCTAGGACTCTATGGTGGCGCTACTTTAACATTTGCTGGTGAAATATTCGGAGCCTTGTTTGGATTTTATCTTTACCGCTTTGGCTTTTCCAAAGCAGACCCTAAATGGCTCATCCATCCGTTCTGGCAAAAGTTTCAGCGACAAACAACAAAACAAGTTTTCAGTTTGGTGATTTTACTCCGTCTGCTGCCATTTATGCCTTCAGGTTTTGTGACAGCGGGTGCCGCATTAACAACGATTAATGGGAAAAAGTTTTGGGTCGCCAGCACCATTGGTAAAATTCCAGCTGTAATTATGGAGTTGGCCGTAGTTTACGGTTTGATACAAGTCGTTCCTAAAAGTGTTCAATACCTCTTGTTTGGGGCACTATTAACGGTTTCTGTCATCATCTGGCTACTAACAACTAAGCAGAAAAAAGCCCATCAATCAACTAATTGATGGGCTTTTCAATAAATCAATACACTTTATCTCCATTGAAAATGGAATTTTTAACGATAACATAATCAACATTGCGAATTGCTAATAGTTTGTCTCCACCCGCATAAGAAATCGCCGATTGAAGATCTTGTTCCATTTCTACTAATGTTTCTTTTAATGGACCTTTATATTCTACAAACATCTTCTTGCCTTCAACGTTTTTCTTTTCGCCTTTTTGGAATTCTGAGGCTGAGCCGAAATACTCTTTTAATAGTTTCCCGTCCTGGTTGATTGTTTGACCAGGCGACTCTTCGTGTCCAGCAAAAAGTGAACCAATCATCACCATTGACGCCCCAAAGCGCACTGATTTTGCAATATCACCATGTGTACGAATACCCCCATCTGCGATAATGGGTTTACTTGCTGCTTTGGCACACCAACGAAGTGCCGCCAACTGCCAGCCTCCTGTACCGAAACCTGTTTTAATCTTCGTAATGCAAACTTTTCCTGGTCCGATGCCTACTTTTGTCGCGTCTGCCCCTGCGTGTTCAAGTTCGCGAACAGCTTCTGGCGTGCCCACATTTCCAGCAATTAAAAAACTGTTTGGCAGTAGTTTTTTAACATGCTGAATCATGTCGATAACTGCGTTTGAATGACCATGTGCCACATCAATTGTAATATATTCAGGTGTTATTTTTTCATCAGCTACTAATTGAATGAAATCATATTCTTCTGGTTTAATCCCTACACTGATCGATGCAAAAAGTCCACGCTGTTGCATATCTTTTATAAATGCTAAGCGCTTTTCTGGCTCGAATCGGTGCATGATATAGAAGTAATTATTTTCCGCTAAATATCCCGCAATTTTTTCATCTACGATTGTCTGCATATTGGCAGGTACAACCGGTAATTTAAAAGTTCGTCCACCAAATTCAATTGATGTATCACATTCTGAACGGCTGTTCACTACTGCTTTTGCAGGAACTAATTGAATATCTTCGTAATCAAATACATTTTCCATAAATTACACCCCTATACACGAATGATATACCCATATAACTTAATAATTGTTCGCCCATATGATAATGTACTTTATTTTCGAAGAGATGTCAAAGACGATAGAAAGCAAAAATGTAATAATTTACTTTTCGTCTTCTACTTCAGAATTTGCCGCAAAATTATTCTTTAGTTTTTACAATGCCTCGCTGCTTTTTCTTATCCCGACCTACTCAAAATAAATCCCTAAGTCATGTACATGACTTAGGGATTTATTTATTAGTTATTCAAACACGCATTGCTATTACTGTTTGCGTGTACGAACCGCGACTACGGTCGTCAATGCCGCTAACATTAAGCCGGCCAGTACCCACATGAATGGGAATGATCCGGTATCAGACATACCACCCATGCCTGTTTTTGGCATTTCGGCTGGCATTTCAGTGGCGCCGAATTGGTCTGGGAATTGATCGACAATCGCTGCTGACAAGCCGGCTGCTGGCATTTGCATGTGTGCATACGCCTCGCGAATCGAGCTGTACGCTGCGTCATAATCGCCCGCTACATACGAATCAAATGCTGCCAATAGTTGCCCAACATGGGCAGTTAAACCTTCTTCCAGTGCTGCTGCAGGAACGCGACCTTCTGTTGCTGCGTCTAAGAAGGCTGCTTGGTCTACGATGTACTGATCAAGCTCGGCACGTGCTTGTTCTTGCCCTTCTTTGTTGCCTTCACCCGTTGCTGTTACGTAATCCACAAAGTAACCAATGTGCGACTTCCATGTTTCTTCAAACTGTGCACCGGCTTCGTCGCCGTAAACCGATCCTACGGATGCTGACAAGTCATCGGCGTTCGCAAGAAGTGCCCCTGCTGCTTGGTCAAAACTTTCAGCACCGTCCGCGCCGTCTTGCATCGCCATGACCGCAAGTCCTGCGTGTTCAGTGAACGTTTGGTTCAATGTGGCACGCAAATCAATGGCCGGTGTATCGGCACTGGTGTTGTCAAATTTGTCCGGGAATTGAGTCGTGATCGCAATGGACAAGCTTTCGGCGAACATGCTCATGTGTTGAATCGATTCACGCTCAAGTGAGTAAGCTTTTTCAAAATCGCCCGCCACATACGCGTCAAACGCCATGATCAACTGATCGACGTGCACGTCCAATCCTTCTTGAACCGCCGCTGCTGGCAAGAGTCCGCCTGTTGCGGTATCAAAGAATTTCGATTGTTCCACTTTGTATTTTTCCAGTTCCGCTAACGCTTGGTCTTTGCCTTCTTGGTTGTCTTCAGCGGTTGCTGTCACGTAATCGACGAAATAGCCGATGTGCGACTTCCATACTTCGTCAAACTGTGCGGCGCCTTCTTCCCCGTAAACTGAACCAACAGCTGCAGACAAGTCGTCAGCGTTTGCCAGTAAGGCTCCTGCTGCTTGATCAAAATCTTCTGCCCCGTCGACGCCTTTCCGCATCGCTTCAACTGCTAGAAATGCGTGCTCTGTTAAGGTCGTATCCAGTGCAATGCGCAGTTCCGCCGCAGGTGTTGTCGTGCTTACTTCCGTTGCAGTTTCGCTTGTTGAATGACCGCCGTGGCTGTCGGCAAGTGCTGCCGTTGGTACAAGTAACGCTAGGCTAAGTGGTAGGGCTAACAGTAATTTGTTTAATTTCATACTAAAATCGCTCCCTTTTTCTTGTTTTTTTTAAGTTATACAGACATAACGCAAGGAGCGATCCATTAGATCACTTTATTTGAAAAAAGATTCAAAAGAAAAAAACTATCCGCAAAAGCGGATAGTTAAATTTCTGAACTTAATACAATTTCGCCTTCTGGCAATTGGTTTCCTGCTTTAGGTTCAAGCGTCACAGCAATAGTATCCCATTCTGCTGCTGTCTCTTCTAGTTGATAGTAGCTTGCACCTTCTCCATTGGGATTAGGCGAAAACGCGCCGGCTGGAATTGGCTTCCCATCTTTGATCAACCAAACTTGATAAACTTGACTTGCGTCTAATTCAGCTAATCGATCTGCCTGGACAACAAGGTTTACTAACCCATCTTCTTCGATGAGTTCTGCTGTAGCAGTTCCTGAGAATGCTGCATTCGGCTCTAACTGGAATGATTGAATCGCTGTCTCTGGTCCACCTTCTTTGTCAGATAGCTGAAAGAAAGCATAGCCATTACCTAGTAGTGACAATAAAAGTACAGCTGCGAGCAGCGGTTTCCAGGTGTTTCTCCTGCTTTTATTTTTGCGTATCGGTATCGCAGACATTGCTGGTTTTAATGCCACTGTCGGATTATCCTGAACAGGTTCTTCTTCAAATACATTAGCTAGAATTCGTGCTTTCATCGCTGTCGGTGGTTCCACTGGGTCTGCAAGATAAGGGAGCTGACCTGTTGCTTCTACTATTTCTTGGCATTCCGTACACGTTTTTAAGTGTTCTTCAAATTGCTGAACCTCATCTATTGATAGTGTTCCATTCAAATAATCTAGTAGATAATCACAATCTATATTAGTCATCATAAGCCCCCCTTTCCTGCATTCCATGCAGTGATATTTTCAACTTCTTTAATGCCAGTCTTATTCGGCTCTTAACAGTTCCCAGTGGAATATTGCACATGTCCGCGATTGTCTCATGTGTATGTCCCTTGAAATAAAATAAATCGATCATTTTTTGCTGCTCTGCTGATAAGTGTTGAACAGCCATTTCAATCTGACTTTTCTCTTCTTGCCATTCAACCTGCTGCTCAACCGGTGCATCATTGCTGACCATTTGCGCCGCTTCTTCAATTGGAACAGATGGCTGTTTGCGTTTTCGTATTAAGTCAATAGCTGTATTCTGCGCCATTCTAAAAAGCCAGGAAGTAAATTTCCCTTTGCTTTCATCGTAAACCCCTTTACCGCGCCAAATTTTAATGAACACCTCTTGTAAGGCTTCCTCAGCTAGCTCGCGATCTTCTAGCATTTTATACAGAAAAGAAAAAAGGATTTTTTCGTAGCGGTCGTATAATTGTTCTAATGCGGCTTTATCTTGTTGACTGACCCGCATATACAAATTTGTATCAGTACTTTTTTCCATCCCCTGTCTCCTTTGCCACGTATTTCGTATTACTACCTTACTATACTTCCCGCTACAGGAAAATCTTTTCTTTTTATCAATCTCCTTAAAATGTGGAGTTCGAGAAATAGATTATCGCTGTGTCTTTTATTTCTCTTACTTATACTACGCAGTAAGCCGGTAATTAGATCACTTTTTTACGATATTAATATTCCTTAAAAAAAATAAAAAATAGCATCTAGTGTTTGTTAAAAGAGCGGTTTAACATGATCTACTTGTTTATAAAGAATTACAGCATTCAATCGTAAGAAAAAGTCCACCGTAATAAGAAGTTACTTTCTGCACTTCTAATCCTGATTGCTTTACCAGTTTGAGCGTATCACGGTTTAAATGACAGCCATCGCACATTTTTCTCCAGACTGGTGTTAATGCTTCTTGAGTTTTGCCCATCATCTTCTGATCCATTTTGACATGTTCAAATAACAGTATTTTCGCTCCTACTTTACAAGTTCTCCGTATTTCTTGAAGTGCTTTTTCAGGATCAGGAATCGTACAAAAAACCAGTGTTGCAACAATGGTATCAAAGCGGTTATCCTCAAAAGGCAATTCCTCTGCCTTTGCTTGATAGGTATAAATGGGGGTATGGGTTTTTTGAATGCGTTTGTTTGCTTGTTTACTCATAGCAGGATTTGGTTCAATAGCATCAACGCGTTCAACATCCTGATAGTAGTGGAAGTTTGCGCCAGTACCAAAACCAATTTCCAAAACTTTCCCTTGTGCTTGACGAACAAGATTTGCACGAATCCGCTCAAAACGCATTTTTTCTAGCGGCTTCATTGCAATATCGTATATATGAGGGAACCATTTAGCCAAATTCATCATTTCCTTTCATCACGTCTTTACTCAATGTGAAATTCGACTTAGCTTCGTCCATTCCCTTTCACTAACAGTTAATGATAGAATACGAATCGTTTTTTAGAAACAGCTAGTTGGTTTAACACAAAAAACGACAACCCCAATACTGAGGCTGCCGATGTCACAGTCTTTTATTTTTTTGTGTTAGTAACAAATGGTCCATATTCACGACGTTGATGTTGAACCGATAGCCATTTTAACGTTGTAAACTCTTCTAGTACCCATTCACCATTGAAACGGCCTAGACCTGAATCTTTTTCTCCACCAAACGGCATATGCGCTTCATCGTTAACCGATTGATCGTTTACATGAATCATGCCCGTGTGAATTTGATGAGCGATGGTCGTTCCGTATTCGATATTTGAGGAATGGACAGCTCCGCTCAATCCATACGGATAAGCATTTGCCATCTTCACGACTTCCTCGTCGCTATCAAAAGGAATCAAAATTGCTACAGGACCAAAAATTTCATTTTCTGCAAGAGGCATATCGTTTGTAACGCCAGTTAGAACAGTTGGTTCTAGAACATTGCCATCCGCTTGTCCTCCAAGACGAATTTGGGCACCTTGCTCCACACTTGCATTGATGTCTTTGAGAATCCGGTCGACTTGATCACGGTTAATCAGCGGTCCGACTTGCGTATCTTGTTCGGCAGGATTTCCGAATTTTAATTTGCTAGCACGTGTAATGAACTGCTCTGCGAAATTGTCATAAATATCTTGATGAACAAAAATGCGGTTGATAGACATACAAATTTGACCTTGATGATAGAATTTACCGAATAATGCGGAATCGACAGCCTGATCTACATCAGCATCTTTTAAGACAATAAAATTATTGTTTCCACCAAGTTCTAACGCAGTTTTCTTTAACGCGCCACCCGCGAGCTCACCAATACGCTTTCCGACTGGCGTAGACCCAGTAAAGGAAATCAAACGCGGTGTTGGATGCGTTACAATGTCATCACCGATTTCTGAACCACGTCCAACTACGACATTTAATAGACCTTTGGGCAATCCAGCTGCTTCGAAAATGCTGGCAAACAACAATCCACCTGTTACGGGTGTATCGGTTGCAGGTTTGATCACAACCGCATTGCCAGTTGCAATAGCAGGCGCGATAGAACGAATCGCTAAATGGAACGGGAAATTCCACGGGCTAATAATACCGATAACTCCTAGTGCATTGCGGTATACACGGTTTTCTTTACCTGCTTGTTGCGAAGGAAGAATTTTACCTTCCATCCGGTAAGGGAAAGTTGCTGCTTCTTTCAAGATGTTAACTGACGCACCAAACTCAACTGTTGCTTTAATCACAGTACTGCCTGCTTCTTTAACTAACCAGTCAATAATTAGCTCTTTGTTCTCCTGCATGACTTCTATTGCTTTTTCAATAACCGCTCGTTTGTTTTGCGGTAGTTCTTTTGCCCATTCAACTTGTGCTTCTGCAGCAGCTTTATATGCCAAATCTAAATCACTTTTATCGGCAGCTTGTGTGATTACTAGTTCTTCACCAGTAAATGGATTGGTATTCTTCATCTGGCTATTACTAGAACCTTGAATCCATTCACCATTTATATAAATTTTTGAAAAATCGGTTTTCACTTGGATCGTCTCCATTCTTTTTTTGATTTACAGTTGTTGTCTAGGGCGAATCAAAATCTCATTAACGTCCACATATGCCGGTTGTTCCACGGCAAAAGCGATCGCATTGGCAATATCTTGTGCTTTAAGCATTTCCATCGGTTGACCATTTTTAAAAGCAGTTACTATATCTTCGTCTGTAATCGTATCGGTCAATTCGGTTTCAACCGCTCCTGGTGACACAATCGTCACGCGAATTTCATGTGAAGGATCAATTTCTTGACGCAACCCTTCTGCAATCGCACGAACCGCAAACTTGGTACCGCTGTATACCGCACTTCCTTTAGAAATTGTATGACCTGCCACGGATGAAATAGTTAAAATATGACCAGATTTTTGTTTTTCCATAACTGGCAACACAGCAGCAATTCCATAAAGAACACCTTTGATATTGACATCAATCATTTTGTCCCATTCATCAACTTTTAGCTTATTCATAAATGATAAAGGCATTAATCCAGCATTATTCACCAATACATCAATCGTACCGTTTTTCTCGAGCCCAGCTTCTATTAATGCAGTCATTTCACTTCGAGAAGTAACATCTGTAACTTTATAATCTGCCGTACCACCAGCAGCTTCAATCTCTTTTTTTAAGGCGATCAATCGATCTTCACGTCTTGCAGCAAGTAACACATGATAGCCTTTGCTAGCTAATTCCTTCGCCGTCGCTTCACCGATACCACTGCTTGCACCTGTAACGATTGCAGTTTTCCCTAATGCCATACTCGTCAACTCCATTCCCATTACTTTAGACGATTAACATAAAAACTGTCTATTATTATTACACTCTAACTGTTTACCACCCTTACAGCCTGTTTAAACAATGAAAGAAAAAAGGACATCTGCTCATGGTTTTCTTGTGTTATAATTTTCACAAGATGGAGGTGTTTAGATGCGGAAAATTTCACCAGAAGAACGGCAGATTATGCGCCGTACCTATACTGAAAAAATTATAGAAACCGTTCGTACAGAGGGATTTATTACATTGACAATTCAAGATTTGGCACGATTAATGGGTATTAGCCGCGCTTCTTTGTATAATTTTTTCGCATCTAAAGAAGACATCATCCTAGAAGTGACGGAAATCTATATCGACTACTTGAATAGAAGCAACCAGTTTATCAACAATTCTCGTTATCCTTACATTCAGCGATTGCCGGCTGTATTTGAACAAACTGTGTTCTCCGCTGTTTACGCGTCTGAAATATATTTAACTGAATTAAAGTCAGTATGCCCGACATTCTATGAACGGAAATTAGCATTAGCGAACGAGCGGTTAGTCACCCTTCATTCTTTTTATGAAAACGGTATCATCGATGGAGATTTTAATCCGCACTCCCCTGCGCTCGTAATTGAGCAAGATGAAGCATCTCTACGGAGGATTTTAAACTCTTCTTTTCTAGTTGAGCAAGGCATATCGTTAGAAGACGGCATGTACGGTTACTATGAAATGATGAAGCAACGTACTTTTGTTCCGGCAGTTTTAAAAACCGGAAGAGATCCTTATATCGAAAAAGCAGTGAGAGTAATCGTTAACCAGTTAACGAAAGAATAAGATAGCTAGTGAGAAAACGAAAAACCTTGTCACAATTCTGTGACAAGGTTTTTCGTTTTTGACTTGAAATCAGGTAAAATAGTTTGGATTTTTAAACAACTGGGAATAGAATTAAACACAGATAGACCATTTTTTTCAGCTCCAAAATAATAGTTTTAAAATTCCGTTAAATAGAATACAATAAGCATTAACTACCTAGAAAAGGAGATGGTCAAAATGAACCTAGACTCAATTAGAGGCTCGAGCATGATTGTAAAAATGGCACGTGCATTAGTGGAAGATGGTTGGTTATTCACCCCGAATGAGTTCGACGTCATTATTAAAGCGGAGCATAAGGAAACAGGAGAAGCCATCTCTTTTCATTCAATCGGTAATTTGAAAAGATGGATGTATGAAAAAGCATTAAGTTATTAACTAATCCTTAAAAACTCGCTGGCCAATATGGCCAGCGAGTTTTTTTACTAAACACCTTGCAGACTTGCAGACTTTTTACACAATTCTGCGTTAATCCCCTGTTTTTTCAGATTTTCGACAATTTCACTGGCTGTTTGCACTTTTCGTATTGCACAACATGAAGTTTCAGTCATCTTGATCATCCTCCAAAGGCTTTTCATAGCTTCAGTATACAAAGTAAATGTGAACAAACTATTACCAAATCAACTTATTTTTAAAAAGCTACTGATTTTAAACAAATTACTCAAATTCACCAACTTTTAACTGCTCTTTTCTAGTGACTAGTTAATTTTGAGGCACGTGGATTATAAAGAACAAGACCGCTCCAAGTATTACGATTAGACGAGTAAGTATGAAAATTTTGCTTCAACTCCAGAAGCTATGTGGACATTCTGGAAACTGATAAAGCTGAATAAAATCAGTGTTTCATTTTTTAACACATTGATCATTTATCGAGCATTTTCATAGTGAAACTTTGCACTCTCTGTCGTTAAATTGAAATAATTGTACGAGTGCGTATGCTTTTCGAGTATTGTCATAGTAATCCACAACACAGCACCAATTACTGGCAGATTGAATAGTTCAGATTTTCCTCCCTATCGATCACCTTCACCCGCTCCGTTGTAGTGCACGGCACCTGTTCGGGTAATGAATCGTATTGAGTAAAGAAAAATACCAGTAACCACACAAAAGTGATCACCGGCAAGTGTGCTTTAAGTCAATCTTTTTCTCAACTATTTTAACTTTTTCCCATACATCCCCTGGTTAGATAGATATTTTACATTTTTTGTACTTCCATCCACTAAACAGAGCTTACCTATACTATAATGAATGGCAAGCAGTAATTTTCTACTCATCTTAAGGAGGCACTTACTATGTTAAAAAATTTTTTCAGCATTTTTAAATCGTCCTCACCTACCCTTTCCGCAAATAGCTCCGGCAATAAAATAGCTGCAGAAAAAAGTTACCTTTTTGAAGCTAACCAACAACAGTTAGATCAAATTATTAAGCTTCCTCTAGTAACAGGTAAAGCACCCGGCTATGTTTATTTTGTTCAAGAACATATAACAGGTTCTTTTAAGATTGGCAAAACAAAGCAAATTGATAAACGTATGAACGTCTTCAATGTTAAACTGCCGTTTGAAAACAAATTAATATTTCTTATTAAGACTGCTGATCGTCATCAAACTGAAAGCGCATTTCATCTGCATTTCTCTGACAAAAGATTAGAAGGCGAATGGTTTAACCTGACGGCAGACGATATTCGTTGGATCAAACAAGGCTTCTACACGGATAAACTCCAAAAAACAATCAACTCCCCTTCAGAAGTTATAAAGCAACTCAATGCCAACAAAGGAAAAGTTGACGAAAAGTCATTGACATTCAAACAAATTCAATTCGCCAAAACTCTCGTGCTACGACTCGAACAAGATTATGAGTTAAATAACGCATATACGACTTGGACACAAAAAGACTTAAATCGCCTTAGTAGCTATTTCCGTCATAGAAATGATGGTACCTTAGCTAATCTGGTGAAAAGTGGCGTTTTGACTAAAAGATAAACTCCTTTCCTCCCGATTTATAGAAGCTTTTTTGGACAGGCTAATACCTCAAACCACAGCATACGCTAGAGTAAGCTGTGGTTTTTCGTTATACTAAAGTGACTATGGTTTTAACAAGTGCAAATCGCTAAAGGAGTTGCTTTATGTACGAAATGTCGTTCAAAAATCCATTTAAGAAATCATTTTTCGATTTGAAAGAGCTCGTTGACAGCATCCAAGAAAATTTAGGGTGCCCAACGACGATTGAGGATACAAACCACCGTCTACATGCTTATAGCTCTCATGAAGTGGATACTGATTCCGCGCGAATTGGTACGATTATCTCTCAGCGCGTACCTGAAAAGGTGATCAATCGTCTTTGGAGAGAAGGCATTATCCCAAAATTGATGCAATCAGATTGTGCCTTGCGCATTCCACATATTGAAGACATTGGTCTTCGCGACCGTGTAGCGATTGCCATTCGGAAGGATAACGAGATTTTAGGCTATATTTGGATTGTTGAAGGCGTCAAAAAATTAAATGATATTCAACTAAAGCTATTGAAAGACGCGGCTATTGCAGCGACACCTTTGATGGCTAAACTTCATCAAAACCTCAAAAGAAAAGAAGAACACTATCAGGATTTCTTATGGAAAATTTTGAGTGGCCACTACAAGTCATCAAAGGATATTCAAGAAAAATTTTACGAACTTAACTTGAAAATACCCGATCACTTTACTGTTCTTGTTTTTCGTTTTGACCAAGACATTACACGGAAAATAGAAGAGCAAATTTCCTATCTGATCACCACTAGTCAAAAAATCACTAATCACTTTTTAGTAATTATCGACAATGAATTGATTTTAATCGCTTCTCCTCATGCCTCACAATCTGGCGATCATGCTTTTGAAGGCTTTATTTCCTACTTTACATCTGAAATGGCTAATCGCTTTTCTATTTCGGGCGTCAAAGGCAGTTCGGGTACAAGCTATAATGATTTTGGCAAAGCGGAAATGAGTTATCAAGAAGCCATGACCGTGCTAAAGCTAAAACAAGACTTTCCTGAAGAACTAGAAGATGTGTTTCACTTTAGGCAACTCGGTGCTTTTAGGTACTTGAACTTGATACCGAAAGAACGGAGAGACAAGCGCCATGAACACCCGGCAATTGCTAAGCTCGAAGCATATGATAGCCTGCACAAAACCAATTTACTGAAGACACTTGAAGTTTTTATTCAACAAGACAGCAATATGAACGATGCTGCTAAAAAGCTGTTTGTGCATACTAACACATTGCATTATCGGATAAAGCGCATTTCGGAAATAGGCAGTGTCCGTTTGACAAATGTTCATGAAAAATTAGGTATCTATCTGGATTTGAACATGCGCAAAATGGATAAGAAATAAGCTTTTGTGAAATTTCACAAAAGCAAAGCGTTATTTTCTTTGTTTCATCCAATGCAGTCCAGCAAGCATACAGCTATACTTATGGATATCTACACCATTCGTTTCATAGGAGGAATAAATATGATTATTGGAATTCCAAAAGAAATCAAGAACAACGAAAGCCGTGTAGCAATTACGCCTGCTGGTGCTGATGCTTTTGTTAGAGCTGGTCATCAAGTTATCATCGAAACAGGTGCTGGTTTAGGAAGCAGTTTCACAGATGCTGACTATATCGCGACTGGCGCTCAAATGGTCGATACAGCGCAAGAAGCTTGGTCTGCAGAAATGGTGATGAAAGTAAAAGAGCCCGTTGCTTCTGAATACCACTACTTCCGTCAAGATTTGGTGTTGTTTACTTACCTCCACCTTGCAGCTGAACCTGCGTTAACTCAAGCATTAGTAGACAGCAAAGTGACAGCGATTGCCTATGAAACCGTATCGGTAAACCGGACACTTCCTTTATTAACGCCAATGAGTGAAGTAGCTGGAAGAATGGCTGCTCAAGTTGGTGCCCAGTTCCTCGAAAAAATATATGGTGGCAAAGGGATTCTGTTATCTGGTGTACCCGGCGTTCAACGCGGAAAAGTGACTATTATTGGCGGCGGCGTGGCAGGAACTAACGCCGCGAAAATGGCGATTGGTCTTGGTGCACAAGTAACAATCATTGATTTGAGCCCAGAACGTCTTCGTCAATTGGATGATATTTTTGGTACGGATGTGACCACATTGATTTCCAACCCGTTCAATATTGCCCAAGCGGTTAAAGAATCTGACTTAGTTATTGGCGCTGTACTGATTCCAGGATCAAAAGCTCCTAAATTAGTAACAGAAGAAATGGTTCAATCGATGAACCCTGGTTCTGTAATTGTCGATATCGCTATCGACCAAGGCGGAATTTTCGAAACAACAGATCGCATCAGTACACATGACGACCCGACTTACGTTAAACACGAAGTCGTTCATTATGCAGTTGCGAATATGCCAGGAGCTGTTCCGCGTACATCAACCATCGCTTTGACAAATGTCACAGTGGGCTATGCACTTCAAATGGCGAACAAAGGTGTTCAAAAAGCTGTTGCAGAAAATCCAGCACTAAAACTGGGCGTTAACACGGCGAACGGTCATGTTACTTATGAAGCTGTTGCCAAAGATCTTGGTTTTACATTCGTTTCCGTCGATGAAGCTCTTGTTCAATCGACATCGTCAATTTAGTCCTAAAAACAGCCTCCCACTACTCGTAGTGGAAGGCTGTTTTTTTAGAGTTTTACTCTTCTGTACATCTGATTTAACATCGTTTATATTAAGAAAAGGTGATGAAAATGAAAGCGACATTTTATGTTCAGGATAAACAACTTGTTTCAGGCATGACGGTAAAAGACCTGACCGAACCTGAAAGCAATAACATGGCATTACATGCTTGTGAAAACACACAAACAATAATTGATAACCGACAAAAATTAGCCGATTTTCTAGCGGTACCTCTGACTAGTTTTATTTGTGCACAACAAACGCACAGCGCCAATTTCCGTCGCGTATCACAAAAAGATAAGGGGCGTGGAGCATACGATGCAGAAGATGCTTTTTCTGATACGGACGCTCTTTATACATTTGATACGGGCATCGTATTGTGCAGTTTCGCAGCTGACTGCGTTCCTGTAATTATTCAGGATAGAAAAGCCGGTTTGATTGGTGTTGTTCATTCTGGTTGGCAAGGTACCATCAAAGAAATTACATTCAAATTGCTTCACCAATTAATTGAGGTTGAACAATGCGATCCTGCTAACTTGGAAATTCAAATTGGTGCAGCTATTAGTCAACAACAATTCGAGGTCGATCGAGACGTCTATTTAAAGTTCGAAGCTCTTAGCTACGCAAGTAATTTTATGTATGTTAACGAAGATACGAAAAAATACCATATCGACAATCAAGCCATAGTCAAAAAACAATGCGAACTAGCAGGCGTTTCTCCCAAAAATATTCACGTGGATAAAACTTGTACGTTTTTAGAACCGACTGGATTTTCCTATCGACAAGATCGAAGGAGTGGCAGACATTTGATTTTTGTGATGAGGAACTGACCGGATACGTATTAAGAAAGCTCTAAAAAAGACGTGTCTTTCTGGAAAATAAAGATTTTTCTCGCCTTTTCTATAGCTGCATTAACGACTACAGAATCCCTTTCAAAATACTGCTTTTTAGTTGATTAGTTATTACGTTGTTAAAGATGTCCCCCTTTAGATACCCCAGCGGATTAACAAAGAAATTAGGAAGCCAATTGACACCAAGGCAATGAAAAAGTAGGACACAGGAACGTAGCTTTCTGTATGCTCACGAATTTGTGAAACGATGGCTGGCGCAATAATGTGACCAAGTCGTCAATAAATAACCGTGAATTGCTCCTAATTTTTTTGTACCAAAAGGTTGCCAACAAACGCTGGTAAGTTTGAAAATCCACCCCCGTAGCAGCTAACAATGACCCAAATTAAATCCTGTAAAATTAATACATTGGTGATGCATGAAATCGTACCGGTCAGAAAAACTTGCCACCAAACGTTGATTTTTACTCGACATTGGTTTACCGTAGCTTGAACATCGAACACGATTTGTTCACACCGATTTTTGCTGAGTCACGTACATCGGTTTACCCAAAGTAAACATAAAAAGGCGCTTCCTGTAAATACTCAGGAAACGCCTTTTTTGCAATCGGCATCATTTTATCCACCGATATAAGACATGCCGATTTTGTTACGGTTTTTAGCTGTCAGTTCAGTTCGTTCATCTGAATAACGGTCGTCTCTACGTTCCCAAACAGCAGAGATTTTCTCCAATAACTCTTCGTCACTCAAACCATTTCGAAGCAGTTCACGAATATCGAAATGCCCTGTGGCGAACAAGCATGTATAGAACTTGCCATCTGAAGACAAACGAGCACGCGTACAAGATGAGCAGAAGGATTCTGACACCGATGTGATAAATCCTACTTGTGCCTCTCCTTCTTCAAAACGATAGCGTTTTGCTACTTCTCCGTAATAATCTTTGTCGACGGGTTCTAGGTTGTAGACTGTTTGCAACTTTTCAAGAATCTGCTTTTTGGTGACAACTTTTTTAAAGCTCCAGCCATTATCATTGCCAACATCCATAAACTCAATAAACCTTAGGGTAATGCCGCGTTCTTTGAAATAAGCTGTCATCGGCAATATTTCTTGCTCATTGACATCTTTTTGGACGACCATATTGACTTTGATTTCAAATCCAACTTGTTGCGCAAAATCGATTTGTTTTAAGATGTGCGATGGATCAATGCCCCTACCATTCAGCTTTCCAAACAACTCCGAATCTAGTGCATCTAAACTAATATTCAGCCGGCGAAGTCCAGCATCGTATAGCGCCTGTGCTTGATTGCCAAGAAGCAAACCATTTGTTGTCAGTCCAATGTCCTCTACCCCCTCAACCGAAAGGATTTTCTCAACCAATTCTGGCAATCCTCTGCGCATTAAAGGTTCGCCACCTGTTAACCGAATCTTTTTAACGCCCATTGCTACAAAAACCTTAGTCAATCGATGTATTTCTTCAAATGTCAACAATTCCTGCTTCGGTAAAAATGCATAATCATCGCCAAATACTTCTTTAGGCATGCAATACGAACAACGGAAATTGCAGCGGTCGGTGACTGAAATCCGCAAATCCCGTATTGGACGTTGAAAATAGTCCTGTACTGGTTTAATGGCCATTACGCCACCTCCTTTTTAGTCGTCAGGTTGATTCACGTTGCGAAAAACAAGTTGATCTTTATGGATTTCTGACGAGTTTATCCACTGAGTGGTCACTTTTTCCATAAATTTCATCACACGTAATTGACCAGTTTCTAATTCTTTTTGTAGCGGTTCTTGTACACAGATATCCCAAACACTGAACAAAGGAATTTTTTCAGTGGTGTTCCATACAGCTGATATATCTGAAGAATCTTCGGTTAAAGCTAGAAGCTTTGCTGTTTCAGCTGGACCGACAAACGGCATATCACAAGGCAGCACCAAATAGTTATCCGCTTGCATATGGTTCATCCCCGAGAAAATTCCAGCAAGGGGGCCTTGTCCGGCAATCCAGTCTAGATCTGTGATGACATCATACTTAGAAGGGAAACGAGTGATTAACTCGGGCCTAGAAATAATGACTACATGGTCACAGACATTCGTTAATGCTTTATAAGCGTGCTCGTAAAAAGGTATTCCTGCTAACTCAGCAAACGCTTTTGGCGAACCAAAACGGCGCGACAGTCCACCTGCAAGCAAGATTCCGACAGTTGACTTCATCCTCCGCTAACGGGTGGAATAAAAGCCACGACGTCCCCTCTTTCTAAGACATCCGTCGGCAACGCGTATTCTTCATTGACAGCTAAACGAGTTGCACCCGACAGAAAATCCGGATATTTTGTCGTTGCCCACTGCCATAAATCGTCAACGGTCTGTCCGGCCATATCGACTTGTTCTTCAGAAACTCCGGTCTGTTCTTTGAGTCCTGCAAAGTAACATAAGGTGATCATGCTAATCCTCCTTCTGGTTTCTTCTTTTGATCGCCAATCCACTCTTCCCCGTCTTCCCAAATTTCTTTTTTCCAAATGGGGACGATTTCCTTAATCCGTTCTATCGCGTATTCATTTGCTTCGTAAGCTGTTTTTCGGTGAGGAGACGAAACTGCGATGACAACTGCGATATCGCTAATTTGCAGCTCGCCAATGCGGTGCGCAATGGCGACTTGTGTTCCTTCCCAGCGCCGTTCAATTTCTTCACCAATTTGCGCCAGTTTTTTCTCAGCCATCGGTACATAGGCTTCGTATGATAAATGCAGTGTCCGCACGCCTTTTGTCCATTCACGAACATGTCCCGTAAACAAAGTGACTGCTCCCGCTTCCGGCCGTAATACAAAATCTGCGTAAATTTGAGGATTAATTGCTTCTGTTACGATTTCAAACGCCTTCATTCCTGTCACCATCCATCCAGTTAGTAAACCACTCACGTAATTGCTTACTGTCATTCTGCAGAATCACAGGGATATTGTCCAGTTCGATCACTTCTTGTGTGATTACTAAAGAGATGTGTTGCAAGCTTTGAAGTTGTAACCATTCGTCTGCTGACCGCAGCAAAACAACTTTTTCAAACCTTGCTTCTTTAAAGCCCTCGATGAAAATATAGTCTGGATGCCCCAAAGAAGTGAGGACAATCAACTCGTCGAGCGTCGCTTGTTCTTTTCGTTGATGTAGCTGAATGACGCCTCCGCCGTAAACAACCGAGCTGTTTGCTCCCTCAGTAAAAAAGCGCATACTGTCTGTCTCAGTTTGTGGCATGTCAAGTTCACCGTCGTGACCATGACGTTTAATTGTTGAAACTGATTTGCCTTTATCGTTTGCTTGTTTCAATAAATCCAAAACCAAGGTCGTTTTGCCGCTATTTTTAAAGCCGACCACTTGTAACACTTTCACAGTTTCCACTTGTCTGACCCTTCCTCCATACCGAGAAGCAGTACATCTACCAAATCACCTGACTGGTAGCCACGCGTGCCACCTGGCAAAACAATTAATGCATTGCCTCGCGCGATGGATGATACGGCATTGGATTTATTGAATCCAGCTGGCGACACAGTTTCGCCATTATATAGAGCACGAACAAAACGAGTAAACGGATTGGCTTTGGTGAAATCTTCACCTAGTCGCGCTGTCGTATGCGGCAAGTATGGTTTACTGGCACTCATCATTTTTAAAAGTGCAGGTCGAACAAATAATTCAAATCCTGTAAAGCATGCAGATGGATTACCTGATAAACCAAACAAGTACCGACCGTTCGCTACAGCTACCGTTGTTACACTGCCTGGTCTCATCGCTACTTTATTGAACAATACCTCGGCTCCTAGTCGTTCATAAATTGCCGGTAAAAAATCGAAGTCACCGACAGAAACGCCACCTGTCGTAATCAGGCAATCCGTTTCTGTTGCCGCTTTTTTGACCACTTCGTAACTCTCATCTAGTTGATCAATTGATATTCCGTACATTTTACAGCGTATGCCCATTCGCTTTAGTTGTGCCACAATCATTGGCCCATTACTGTTTCGTATTTTGCCAGGCTCTAGTTCCTCATTGACTGCCAACAACTCAGTTCCAGTTGATAGAATGCCAACAATCGGTTGTTTGGCTACTAAAACTTGCGAGTAGCCGAAAGTCGCCAAAAGTGCAATGGTTCCTGGATTAATATAACTCCCACTGTTAATGACAACTTCGTTTTTCCGAAGATCTTCTCCTTGCAAAGATACATTTTCCAATGCTTTAAACGGCTTGCGAATCGTTATACTTTCTTCTGTTTCGACTGATTGTTCAAACATGACGACCGCATCAGCCCCTTCTGGAAGCTGTGCGCCTGTCATAATGCGAATCGCCATAAAAGCTGCTAATTTTTTTGTTGATACTTCTCCCGCGCCAATATGATCAATTACCTTAAATGCGATGCGATTGTCACCTGTTGCTCCCACAGAGTCCACGGAACGAATAGCAAAACCGTCATAAGGAGACCGGTCGAAAGGTGGCACATCGCTAGAAGCAATAATTGGTTCTGCCAAAATGCGGCCGAAGCTTTCTTCGAGTTCTACTTTTTCAGTTCCTAGTGACAAAGCGCATTCTAATACCCGCTCAACCGCATTTATTACAGGAAGAGGCGTTCGTTTTTCAACCATCATTGTTCAGCTCCTCAATCTTTTAGGATAATCAAAATTCCGTTTTTTATTTCACTATGTATATCTTGCTCTATTCGCCAAGTCTTTTGTCGTTTCAAGTGTGGTCTATGTCGTATTAAACTTATACAAAGTAGGGATTGCTGTCAAATTGGACTTTTGATACAAAAGGAAAAACCTTGAAAATAATTACTTTCAAGGTTTTCCAAAAATGATCATCACCTATTACTAATTAGCGGAAACGAAGTTAGACAATTCCTATTAATCACTAACCACTTCAGTATTTCCGGATACCGCCATTTCTTTGTTTTTAGTCTGAAGTCTCCGAATATCGAGACGAATAACTAATGAAATAACCAGCGCTACAATAAATAGACCGGCAAAGAATAACAGACTGCTTTCATAACTGCCCGTTTTATCTTTCATGAACGCTGCAAACAACGGACCGGCAAGTCCAGCTGCTGCCCATGCTGTTAAAATATAACCGTGAATTGCTCCCAGCTGTTTGGTACCAAAGATATCAGCAATATAAGCCGGTATCGAAGCAAATCCTCCGCCGTAACACGTGTAGATAATCGCTAACATGATTTGGAAAAATATTGCATTTGTCGTAAAGGGTAAGAAAGCAAACAATGCAATTTGAATGACGAAAAATGCAGTATAAGTATTCGGACGTCCAATATAATCGGAAATTGTAGCCCATCCAAGACGACCAAGACCGTTAAAGATTCCAAGTACACCTACTAAAGCTGCAGCTTGAACTGTTGTCATACCAATACTGTCAATTGCCATCGGTTTTGCAGCCGATAAAATCGCAATTCCGCAGGTGACGTTTATAAACAACATAACCCATAAATAGTAAAACCGTTTTGTTTTGACAGCTTCGTTCGCAGTCAGCTGAGACAAATCTGTCTTCCGTTCGATTTTACCACTGTTAACTTTTTCTTCAAAGCCAGCTGGTGACCATCCTTCTTGCGGCTTTTCAAGGTATAGAGAAGATAGCACCATAATAATTAGATACGCAGCACCTAATGTATAAAAAGTTTGCTCGACTCCGACAGTTGTGATCAACTTTTCCATAATCGGACTGCTGATTGCTGCTGCAAAACCAAAGCCCATAATCGCTAAGCCCGTTGCAAGACCACGACGGTCAGGAAACCATTTTACCAATGTCGAAACGGGTGCAATATAGCCGATTCCAAGACCAATTCCACCGAGTGCTCCATAAAATACATAAAGCATTGGTAAAGAGGAAGCGCTTACAGCGAAACCTGAACCAATAATACCGGTGCCAAAGAAAAGTGCAGCGACAAGTCCAGCTTTTCTCGGTCCGTATTTCTCAACAAAACTACCAAAAAAGGCGGCGGATAATCCTAAGAACAAAATCGCAATGCTAAACGTCAATTGCACTTGACTGGTCGTCCATCCAAACTGGTCAATCAGCGGGTTTGTAAAATTGCTCCACGCATAAACAGAGCCAATCGAAATATGTATCCCTACTGCGGATAATGCAATCAACCATCTGTTTTTCGGCTTCTTTTTCATTTTTTTGACCTCCTGATAAAATTGATATTCCCTATATAAAATGATTTCCCAAAAGCCAAACCATCAATTTTTCCTGTGCCAAGCTTGGAGATTCAAACAATAGACCGATCGTTGAATAATCTTATTATTTCTTGTTGTCAATTTGCAAATAATGAGACGATTAGAATCATAGCACCGTTCTTTTTATTTGTCACCCCATTTTTTTACAGGTATTGCCGTCGCTTTGTCGCTGACAATTCGCTCGGGATGTGTGTACAAGTTAAACGAGTTACCGCGAATAAACCCTACTGCTGTTATGCCTAAGTCGTCTGCGAGTGTTAAGGCTAGTTCTGTCGGAGCAGATTTCGACAGTACGATTTCACAGCCAATTTTTGCTACCTTTAGTAAAATTTCAGAAGAAATACGTCCGCTAAAAACGATTACTTTATCACGCACGTCTATGTGATTCATCAAACAATAGCCATATATTTTGTCGAGCGCATTGTGTCTGCCAATGTCCATTCGCGAAACAATTATGCCATTCGCATCACAGAGAGCTGCATTATGAACTCCGCCTGTTTGTTTGAACATTTCAGCTGTGTCGCCCATATCCGTCATCAGCTGAAAACAATTTTCTGGTGTCAAAGTTACACGCACTTCTGTCATTTTCTTTGCAATCATGGCATCGTGAGCAAAAACGAAGCCTTGACGGCTCATGCCACAGCAAGAACTAATAAACCGCTTGTTCTGCAACTGCTCGAAAAATGGATAAACTTTTTCAGCTGTAATATTAACGGTTCCCGTTTTTTCATCCACTCGAATGTCTTGAATGGCTTGGTAATTTGGAATAATTCGTTCAGAAACTAAAAATCCGATAGCCATTTCTTCCATGTGTGCAGGTGAACAAACAATTGTGATAAATTCTTTGCCATTGATTTTGATGGTTGCAGGTTGTTCAATCACAACACGATCTTCTTTTTCGGTAAATGCTCCTTTTTCATAGCGCATAATTTTCCGTGTTTTATCTTGTTTCATCTGGCTTGCCTCCCGCGGTACCTTTTTGGTCAATCGGACGGTCGAAAAGAAAAACAGATACGGCAATATCGTCTTCAATTTTAATATCTGAAAACAGATGGACGAATTTTGCGCCGACCAACTCTTCCATCCCTTCTGGTGCAGCAGAATCGTAAACACTTTGGATCATACGAGTACGCGCAGCATGAACCATTTCTTTTCCTTCCGCTGTTCTCGCTATGAATTGTTCTGACGGACTCAAGTTGCCATATAAAGTAGCAATCGCCATATCGTTGACGAAAATCGTTTGGATACGCTCAGGTCCTTTACCGAACAAATTTTTTCGTAGTTTTCGAATAATGTCATTAAACTCGTGAATTTGTCTGGTCATACCTATCTTCTCCTCAATTTACTAATTATTTGCTGACTATTTGATATTTTAGTTGTGTAACATATTTTTACTGTTTATAATAATAGCATATGTTGGCGTCACCGTAAGTTATTGCGGTAACGCTTTCACTCTACCTATACGCTTGGATTGGTCATTTAACAAGTCCTGTTAAGACACTATTCCACTATGAAACAGAGGCACTTGTCAAGTGTGTTCTTCATAGTGGATTTTTTTATTCAAAAAAGGAGGTTTTGGCATGTCCATCAAGATTAACGGTTCACCTACCGAGTTCGAACAAGGAAAAACCATTCTACAGGTGCTCAATGAACAGAAAATTCTTCATCCTCAGATTTGCTATATGCCCGAAGTTGATCCAATACAAACATGCGACACGTGCATCGTCGAAGTCGATGGACAACTCGTTCGCTCTTGTGCAACTCCTGCTACTGCTGGTATGGAAGTCTTACTCGCTTCACCGCGTGCTAAAGAAGCGCAAACCGAAGCAATGGATCGAATTTTAGAAAACCATTTGCTTTACTGTACTGTTTGCGATAATAACAACGGTAACTGCAAAGTCCACAATACAGTTGACTTAATGGAAATCGAACATCAAAAATATCCGTTTGAACCAAAATGCTCGGTTGACGAAGTTGACTTAACGAATCCATTTTATCGCTACGACCCGAATCAGTGTATTGCTTGCGGACAGTGCGTAGAAGTGTGTCAGAATTTACAAGTTAACGAAACCTTGACGATGGACTGGTCACGTGATCGCCCTATCGTTTTATGGGACGGCGGTGCAAAGATCAACGACTCTTCTTGCGTGAGTTGTGGTCAATGTGTAACAGCTTGTCCGTGTAATGCGCTAATGGAAACCTCCATGCTCGGTGAAGCAGGTTTTATGACCGCAATTCCTGAAAAAATTCTAAACCCAATGATTGATTTAGTAAAAGATGTCGAGCCAGGTTATAGCGGTATTTTAGCTATTTCAGATGCTGAAGCGAAGATGCGTGAAACACGCACGAAAAAAACCAAAACAGTTTGTACGTTCTGTGGCGTTGGTTGCTCATTTGAAGTTTGGACAAAAGATCGTGAAATCCTAAAAATCCAACCGGTTTCGGAAGCACCTGCAAACCAAATCTCCACTTGTGTTAAAGGCAAGTTTGGTTGGGATTTTGTCAACAGTGAAGAACGCATCACAACTCCTTTAATCCGTAAAAATGGTGAGTTTGTCGAAGCTAGCTGGGAAGAAGCGCTTGACCTAGTAGCATCAAAATTCAAAACAATCAAAGAAGAGAATGGCAAAGATTCTATCGGGGTTATTTCTTCTTCGAAAATTACCAATGAAGACAATTATGTCATTCAGAAACTAAGTCGCCAAGTGTTTGAAACTAATAACGTCGACAACTGCTCGCGTTATTGCCAGTCCCCTGCGACAGACGGTTTGTTCCGCACAGTCGGGATGGGCGGAGACGCCGGTACGATTAAAGACATTGGTAACGCTGGACTCGTCATCATTGTTGGTGCTAACCCAGCAGAAGGTCACCCAGTCTTAGCCACACGTGTAAAACGTGCGCATAAATTGCACGAACAAAAATTGATTGTCGCGGATATGCGCAAAAACGAAATGGCCGAACGCTCCGATCTTTTCATTACACCTAAACAAGGCACAGACCAAGTATGGTTAATGGCTGTAACGAAATACATGATTGATCAAGGCTGGCACGATCAGCAATTTGTAGATGAAAACGTCAATTATTTCAACGAATTTAAAGAAGTATTGGCTCAATACACATTAGAATATGCTGAAAAACGGAGTGGTGTTTCAAAAGAAACAATTATCCAAACAGCAGAAATGATTCGTGATGCTGACGGTACGTGTATTCTTTGGGGTATGGGCGTTACCCAAAACACAGGTGGCTCTGACACATCCGCTGCAATTTCTAACCTTTTGCTGGCAACAGGTAACTATCGCCGCCCAGGTGCTGGCGCTTATCCGCTTCGTGGTCATAACAACGTTCAAGGTGCTTGCGATATGGGCTCATTACCAGGTTGGTTACCAGGCTATCAGCACGTTACTGACGACAATGCGCGTCAAAAATTCGAACGAGCTTACGGTGTGAAAATTGATGATAAGCCAGGTATGGATAACATCCAAATGCTACAAGCAGTTGACGAAGGCATCATGAAGGCAATGTATGTAGTCGGTGAAGATATGGCTTTAGTTGACTCGAATGCCAATCACGTTGATGAAGTTTTAGCCAAACTCGACTTTTTCGTTGTGCAAGACATTTTCTTCTCTAGAACTGCACAATATGCAGATGTTATTTTGCCTGCGGCGCCGTCCCTTGAAAAAGACGGTACATTTACAAATACGGAGCGCCGTGTTCAGCGTTTATACAAAGCTCTTCCAGAACTAGGCCAATCAAAAGCCGATTGGTGGATTGTTCAAGAAATCGCAAACCGTCTAGGTGCAGGTTGGAACTATAGCCATCCGAGTGAAATTTTTGCTGAAATGGCGAGCTTGTCTCCCCTGTTCGCAAAAGCAGATTACACAAACATGGAAGGCTGGGACAGTTTCTTGTGGGGTAGCTTAGAAGGTGAAAGCACACCACTTCTATATGTCGATGGCTTTAACTTCCCTGATAAAAAAGCACGTTTTGCTTTATCTGATTGGGTTGAGCCGGTAGTATTCCCACAAGAATACGATTTACACATTAATAATGGTCGATTGTTGGAACATTTCCACGAAGGCAATATGACGGACAAATCTCGCGGTATTCTTTCTAAATTACCAGAAACATTTGTTGAAGTGTCTCCCGAATTGGCAAAAGAACGAGGACTTGAAGACGGTTCTACCGTTCGCTTGGTGTCTCCGTATGGTGCATTGAAATTACCAGTTATCGTAACGGGACGTGTAAAAGGAAACGAACTGTTCTTACCGATGAACTCGACGAAAAAAGAAACAGCGATTAATTTCTTGACAGGTCCTGCTGTTGATCAACGGACGAACACACCTGCTTATAAACAGACAAAAGTACGTATGGAAGTCTTGAAAGATCACGTTAAGAGTCCGTTACCAAAATCAAATCCGCGTGACAAAAAACGCACACCGCAATCCGGCATTGAAGTCGAGCGCAAATGGGCACGTGAAGGCTATGTGCATTTAACAGATCAACGATAGAAAGGTGATGGCCTATGGCAAGTCCAATAACACAGATTAAAAAAAGACAATGGACTCCTGAAGAAATTCGACAGCAGAAGCTTTACGAATTGGAATCATTGATTGCTGAACAAAATCAGGCACTCAATAAACTATTAGCAATCACTGGCGATTTAGATGATGCTGGCGTGTTAGATGCCGTCGTAGCGATGGTCAAGGCAAAAGAAGGCATTTCTGAGGTGGTAATGGGACAAGCAACTCGTGTACCCGTAACCAACCTCATCAATAACATGATGGGCGCAGCTGCTGCATTAACAGCGATTGAACCCGCATCTACGGAAAAGCTGGCTTCAAGTGTCGTTAATGGATTGAAAGAAGCCGAGTCGCAAAACCACAACGGCAAGAAACTGGGTGTGCTTCAAATGGTTAAGGCATTCAGAGATCCTGACATTAATCGCGCCATTAAGTTTGGACTCAATTTCCTGAAAGGGATGGGAAAAGGATTAGATCGCTAGTTTAACCAACATTCCGAATTTCCATATGCAGTTGCGGCTTTCTTTATAGCCGCAACTGTTTTTTATTGTGTAGAGTTTTTCGCAATGAGCTTGTCAAATCGCTTAATGTGAGGATCACGATTTTAACTAGATTTCCTCACTACCGAAAAATCAGTTTTTCTTTTATTATTTCAAAAGTTCTGGAACATTCTATTATATAGAAGG
Source organism: Planococcus kocurii (assembly GCF_001465835.2). Taxonomy (NCBI): domain Bacteria; kingdom Bacillati; phylum Bacillota; class Bacilli; order Caryophanales; family Caryophanaceae; genus Planococcus; species Planococcus kocurii. Next base: position 3,443,819 of record NZ_CP013661.2, on the reverse strand, counting down.
AACTGCAAAAAAATAGCCTGCACACTCTTCTTGAAACGATTAATTCCAACTTAGAATGATGTTTTTTTACTTTTGCAAACAAAGCTCATTATCCCACAAATAAACTATGCTTTTGCGCAAACAACCACTGTAGTTCTGCAAGCAAACGTTGGAATTGTACAAACAAACTCCCCTATCCTGCAAACAAACTCAATTTCCCAGAGTGGAAGGCTAAAAAACAACTCCTCAGCTGACCTATAGTAAGAGTTACCGCCTATCAATCTTCAATACGCTAGATGCTTCTTTTTTGGCCGTTTTATTCATACAGCCTATAAGACAACAACCTAGTGTTCATCGCTTATTAACTGCTTTTGTCCTAAAATAATCGCTTTTATCGAATTTTGAAGACATCTGAAATCATCTGTTATATATTAATAAACAAGAAAACAAACTGTATTAATACAGTTTGTTAATTAATTCTTCAAATCAGAAAGGGATGGATGACATGGTCGCAAACAAACTTCAACAAATCGAGGAACTAAAAACTAGCTGGACAGAGGATAGCCGCTGGAATGGCATTGAACGCCCGTATTCGCCAGAGGAAGTTGTAAAACTTCGTGGATCTGTACAAATCGAGCACACATTAGCAAGAAAAGGTGCTGAGCGTTTATTCCGTTCGATTCATGAAGAGGATTTCGTCAACGCCTTAGGTGCTTTAACTGGTAATCAAGCAGTTCAGCAAGTAAAAGCAGGATTAAAAGCAATCTATTTGAGCGGCTGGCAAGTAGCAGCTGATGCTAACTCTGCAGGTCAGATGTATCCCGATCAAAGTTTATACCCGGTCAACTCCGTTCCTGATGTTGTGAAGAAAATTAACCAAGCACTTCAACGTGCCGATCAAATTGATGGCGTTGAAGGCGTTGAAGGATTTGACTGGTTTGCACCGATTGTAGCCGATGCGGAAGCTGGATTTGGTGGTCCACTAAACGTTTACGAACTGATGAAGGCGATGATTGAAGCTGGTGCATCTGGTGTTCATTTTGAAGATCAGTTGGCTTCTGAAAAGAAATGCGGTCATTTAGGCGGCAAAGTATTACTGCCAACTCAAAACGCGGTTCGAAATTTAGTTTCCGCTCGGTTAGCAGCAGACGTACTTGGTGTCCCTACATTAATTATCGCGCGCACAGATGCGGATGCGGCTGATTTGATCACTAGCGATATCGATCCACGTGACCATAAATTCATTACTGGCGAACGTACACCTGAAGGCTTCTACCGCACAAACCCAGGCATCGATCAAGCCATTGCTCGCGGCTTAGCTTACGCACCTTTTGCAGATCTTGTCTGGTGTGAAACGTCTCATCCAAACTTAGAAGAAGCACAACAGTTTGCCGATGCCATTCATGCGGAATTCCCAGGTAAATTGCTTGCTTACAATTGCTCGCCATCGTTTAACTGGAAAGCAAAACTCGATGAAGAAACAATTGCAAAGTTCCAAGTTGAACTCGGTAAAATGGGCTATAAATTCCAATTCGTTACACTAGCTGGTTTCCATTCATTAAACCATAGCATGTTCGAACTGGCTCACGACTATAAAGATCATGGCATGGCTGCCTACTCAAAACTGCAACAAGCGGAATTCGCCAACGAATCAAAAGGCTATACAGCAACTCGCCACCAGCGTGAAGTTGGCACTGGCTACTTTGATGAAATTTCCCAAATTGTTTCCGGCGGCACAAGCTCAACTACTGCAATGAAAGGTTCGACTGAAACAGCTCAATTCACAACAGCTAACTAACAAATTGTCATCCACTGATTAGCATCTCAACTGCCACGGCATTCAAAAAACAAACTATTGGAGGAGATCCTTATGAAAACAAAAAAAACGTATGAGACACGCACGAAGAAAGAATGCCGCGAGTGCGGATGCGAAATCAAAGAACGTCAGCAATCCATCATCTACGAATGTGAACGCTGCATGTGCAATAAAGACGACTAATAAAAAGTCCCACTCGAAGTCGAGTGGGACTTTTTTGTTCTAACATAAGCAAATTCAATGCCAAATAAATTAGTTTAGACAAATGGCATTAACTCGTTACCTTTTAAAAACTTTTAAAATCAAAAAATTAGGGATTTTCATTAGTCGAGCGTATTGTTCTGGCGCTAGTTTTTGGAATTTTACAGTAGGCTTCGGCTCTATTACTTGTTCAATCGAAAAATTTTCTATACAGGTGTTAAGGATTTCACTTAATGGCCTGCGGTAAAATGGAACATGATCAGTTTTCCTTGCTTTATTCCATTGGTCTGCAAAAGCCGTATGCCAATTCTTTAAATAATGTAAAGTCTAAGCTATTGACTGTTGCCACCACTTGCTTTTTCATCTTTTTCAGCCTTTTGAATTTGTGAATTGTTGTTTTTCAATCTTGTACAATACATGGGTCTTTAATGGACTATCGCAAGCTAATTTCGGATGCTGGAATTCCCCTATTTTTGACATTCCAATCTTTTTCATGACGGTTTCAGATGGCACATTGATCGTTGCTGTAAACGAATAAACTGCAGTCATATGTAACACGTCGAATGCGTACGCAAGACAAGCGAGTGCCCCCTCAGTCGCAAAGCCCTGTTTCCAAAAACGTTTGTCTAGGCGCCAGCCAATCTCTGCATGTCCCTGCCCTTCAATTGCCATCGTAATTTCCAATAAGCCGACATAGCCAATAAATACTCTGTCTATTTTTCTTTCTACTGCCCACATCGTATAGCCTTCATCATCCATATGTCTGTTAAAACGATCAATCAATTGATCGGCTTGTAGTTTTGTTAAGGTTTCTGGAAAATAACGCATGACTTCTAAATCTGCAGTCATACTGGCGAAAAAATCTCGGTCGTTATCTTTCCAAGGCCTAAAGCCCAGTCTCTCTGATTCAAATAGATAGTTCGTCTCCACCAGCAGTCTCCTTCACTCTTTTATTTCCTATTAGCTTAGCAGAATAGGTCATTTCCGCAGGCCTGTCCACTTTTTTGTCACTTTACAACACTTTATTCGTTCAAAATACGAAAATTATTAGCATTTGAAAAATAAAGATTGCAAAATGCATTATTTTTTTGCATTATTATAGATAGGGATAATTATTAATGCAAAATAATTTTGCGGTAAGGGTTTATTCTATTAAGTTGAAGAGTTTCTTTATAGACCTTCAACGATTTGTTCCGTTACAAAATACAGAGAAGATTGGGGCAATAAAAAATGATCGTTAAAAACTTCTTCATGCATCTTTCAGAAAACCAACTTTTAAATAAAGCAGCTCAAAACTATGGCTTTAAGCTCGGCGCTCATAGCGTTGTAGCTGGAACCAATATTGAGGAAGCTATTGGGAGCATTAAAGAACTGAACGCACAAGGCATCAGCTGTACGATTGATAACCTTGGAGAATTTGTTCACGATAAAGCAGAAGCTTTAGCCGCAAAAAATCAAATTCTTGGTGTTGTGGATGCTATTCACAAACATCAAGTAGATGCTCATATCTCGTTAAAACCTTCACAGCTTGGGCTGGATATAGACTATGATTTCTGCTTAGAAAACATTAAAGAAATTGTTGATAAGGCTTCTGAACACAATATCTTTATCAACTTTGATATGGAAAACTATGCACGTCTTCAACCTTCTTTTGATTTATTAGAAGAACTGTCGAAAAACTACGATAATATCGGCACAGTCATTCAATCTTATTTCTTTAGAGCAGAAGATGATATTAAAGATTATAGCAACTACCGTTTACGCATCGTCAAAGGTGCTTATAAAGAACCTGAAGAAGTCGCATTCCAAAGCAAAGAAGAAATTGACGCAAACTTCATCGAATTGATTGAGTATCATTTGTTAAATGGTAAATTTACTTCGATCGCGACACATGATCATGAAGTGATCAATCATGTAAAACAATTTGTTATTGATCACAATATTTCAAGAGAGAAATTCGAATTCCAGATGTTGTATGGCTTCCGCAAAGACATGCAGGTAGAGCTTGCTGCACAAGGCTATAATTTCTGTACGTATATCCCATTCGGTACTGATTGGTACGGCTATTTCATGCGCAGACTGGCAGAACGTCCACAAAACTTGAACTTGGTCGTTAAGCAAGTATTCACTAAAAAGACCAACACTGCAATTGGTGTTTTAGCAGGCGCATTCTTACTAGGTCGTTTAACAAGTAAAAGATCATAAGCAAATGACAAAACCAGCAGGTCCTTTCAAGGACCTGCTGGTTTTTTGTAACGGTATTCAACCCCGTTAACTTTCGCATCGTTAAAATGCAAGCAAACTAATCAATGCGCTTTAAATTTCAATAATTTTAATCGCTGTCTTAATTTCTTCTTGTGCTGTGCTACTGACCCATTCTTCTGGATAGTGCCCAAGCGGATTGCAAATGCATTCGATCCCTCTGTATTTCTCATGATAACGAATATGAATATGCCCAAAAATCATTTTTTTGACACCGTATTTTTCCGCCAGTTCGCCAAAGCGAGAACTCCCCATCATGGCATTGAAAAAATCCCAGTACGGCTCGTTTTTAACTCGAATAAAATGAGCAAACGGCACAAAATGCGTAACTAGAATAATGTTTTTACCTTGATGTTCTTTTAACCAATGCTCTAATTTTTTTACATAATGTTCCGTAACCGCCACATCGTTTTCTGGCCAGTGCGCATACAACATATCTGGCCATGTGAAATGATTTAAACGACCTTCCGCAAACTCCTCATGACTGTACCCTTCGACGCCTAACGTATAATCGTACCATCCTCCATCTCCAATGACGACCCAGTCACGGGTCAACTGGACTGGACCATTGCCTAGATTGCCTTTAAATTCTAGTAATTTATCGTACGCAACGGTTGAATCTTCATGATACACATCGTGATTTCCATGAACAAATAAAAGTTGAATGTCCGGTAATTGTTGCTTTAGCTGGTTAAGCAAGTTCAAACTTTTTTCAGGATTTGCTGCCATATCTCCGCTGAGAATAAACACATCTGGTGCATGATGGATCAAACTGTCGCGCAACAGGCCAAATATATCAGTTTCTGATTTTTTTCGATTTAACCCTTCGTGTATATCCGATAAGACAGCGATTTTCACCGCTCATCCCCCCTATGCATGTAGCTGCTAAAGTTTTCCTACCTGAATTCATTATAACTGATATTTCAGTTTTTTATAATGATTTGCTGAATATCCTTACAAAAAAAGAACAATCGCGCAATGATGCACAACTGTTCTAGAAACCTATTTGTTAATTGGAGACAATTGTTCCGGTCTGCTTTGGTGCATTTTTCAAGGAAATACCAACCACATCGCCAGTCTCAAAACGTGTCGCAACTACTGATTCGTGGATGGTCCAGGTTGCTTCTCCAACTTCTACTGTGTACTGGATTTCATGTCCTTGATACTGAACAAAAGACACAACTCCCTGCATCCCCTTACTGTCAGCTGCCATCAACTGAAACTGTTCTGGACGTACAGGGTAAATTCCACTGGTTTTAAAGCTGTCCGCAACGCCTAGGTCGTGCCAGACATTGTCCGAATCAATCGTTGGTACAAATTGATCACCGCGCCATTGCCCTTTTACAAGATTGCATTTACCTACAAAGGTCGCGACAAATTCAGTCTCTGGACGTGTATAAAGAACTTCCGGTGGCGCAATCTGTTCTATGCGCCCTTGGTTCATCACGACGATTTTATCAGCGATAGCAAGTGCCTCTCCTTGGTCATGCGTAACAAAGACAATAGAAGCTTTCGTTTCTCTGTGAAGTTTTTGAATTTCTTTGCGCATCTCCATGCGCAACTCAACATCTAATGCGCTCAATGGTTCATCCATCAACAGTAAGTTCGGTAACGGTGCAATGGCACGTGCGAGCGCCACACGCTGTTTCTGACCACCTGATAGTTCTGACGGGTAACGTTCAGCTAAAGCGTCTAAACCGACCAACTTCAGCACTTTATCGATTCGTGCCTGCAACTCTTTACGGCCTTCCTTGACCTTATTGGGGTGATAGCTAAGTGGGAATTTAACATGCTCAGCAACCGTCATATGTGGCCATAGCGCGAAGGACTGAAATACCATACCAATATTGCGTTTTTCAGGTGGCAAGACGTGTTTTGTCGATGCCAGAACCGTATCGTCCATCGAAATGGTGCCATCCGTTGGCCCCATAAAACCTGCCAATAGTTTTAACAAAGTTGTTTTTCCGCATCCAGATGGGCCAAGCACGGCAATAAATTCTCCGTCGCCAATTTCTAAGTCAATCGCATGCAAAGCTGTAAATGAACCGTATTTTTTTGATACATGATTTACTTTTATCATTTATTTTTCAGCACCTTTCTGTCCCACAGCTTACCAAGCAGCATAAACAATGCGCCTCCAAGTAGGATGCCCAGTACGAGCACCGTTGAAAACGCCGTCGAGTAGGTAGAGTAACCAGCTTGCTCGTAGCCAAAAATCACAACCCCGACCGTTTCAGAGCCAGACGACCACAACAAACTTGAAACGGTTAATTCTGTGAGTGCCATCAAAAACACCAGTAGCGCTCCGCTAAGAATTCCTGGAAATAATAATGGCAATAAAATCCGGCGCCACTTTACCCATCCAGCAGCTCCTGAGGTTCGTGCCGCTTCTTCCATCGAAGGATCAATTTGTAAAAAAGCCGTATAGCTTCCTCGAACTTGTAATACGAGAAAACGTGTGACATAAGCGATAAATAGAATCCAAACTGTGCCGTATATATTTGGATTCCATCCAGGCACTGGCTCTAGCCACATGAAAATCATGCATAGCGCAAAAACAGTACCCGGTAGTGCATATGGAATCGTCATAAACAGCTCCGCTGTTTTTGTACTCCAGTCTGGATACTTAAAGCGCAGATAAGCCATAGCCGTTCCAAGCACTAAACAAACAATCATCGTAAACAAGGCCAGTTGCAAGCTATTCGACAAAGCTGACATGGGTTTCACATCTGTCATAAAAACGTATTCGTAATTTCGCAGCGATAAGTTTTCCAATTTGAACGGTACTCCATAAGCCGAAATAAGCGATAATGCACCCATGGTAATCAGGGGCATTAAGCTCGTTACGAGAAGGAAAATCCACAATAAAGCTTCTACTAGCTTTTGTTTACCCGCTGTTAAATAGATACGCGGCGTCGAGTCACTTCTGTTTGTCTCGTTGACACGGCTACGGCGCAACAAGAACCATTGTAAAACTGTTCCGAGCAGTGCAATAAGCCCCAGAATGACCGATAAAACGGCTGCACGCGAAAAAGCAGAAGGACCGAATCCTACGACCTGCTCATAAATATACGTACTCAAGACACGAATATTTGCAGGTGTTCCAAGAAATGCTGGAATTCCGAAATTGTCCAAATTTGATAAGAACGCGATTAGGCCACCACTAGCAATACCTGGCAGTGCGAGTGGCAACACGACTTTCCAAAATGTCCGCTGTTTCGATAATCCACTTGTCGCCGCTGCTTCTTCTAATTCACGTGGGATTTTTCGAAAGACATTGACTGTGAACAAATACACGAGCGGGTAATGCGATATTCCAAGCAATAAAATAATACCACTCATACTGTATAAGTTTGGTGCCGCGAGTTCTCCCGGCAACCACGATAACATCGCTGTTACTGGACCGGATGCGCTAAAAAACTGTGTCCATGCGAGTGTTGTTATATAGGAAGGAATAACGAACGGCAAGAAGATAAATAGCTGCATCGCTCTTTTTCCGCTCAACTGCACATAAGCAACAAGCCAAGAAAACAAAATACCGAGCACCAAAGCCAAAATCGTTGAACCTCCAACGACAATTAACGTATTTTTCACCGTTTTCCAAGTGGCAGGCTCTCTAAGAACTTCGGTGTAATATTGCATCGTTACCGAACCATCATTGACAAAGCTTAGCCAAATAAGTCGTAGTACTGGTAATAAGAAGAAGATGAAAATAACGATCAAACCGATTATTTTATACAAGTTATTACGTTGAAAAAAGAGAGAAAAAGAGGAGTCCCTCTTTTTTCTCTCCCCATCTATTGGCTGTTTTGCTGTCATATTCGTAACTCCTCACACCAAAATTCAGGTTGGTTTTTATTGTCCGAAAATCTTTCCGAATTTCGTTTTGTCATCACTCCGTGTTTCCAGTAGTTCCACCGCTTCAGCGTCCAAAATAGTCATTTCATCTAGTGTTTTTAAACCTTCAGGTGCATCTATGCCTTCACGAATTGGTGTGTAGCCTTGCTGTGAAGCTAATTTCTGACCTTCTTCTGAAAGAATAAAATCAACAAATGCTTTCGAGGCTTCTTCATTTTCAGTATTGGCTAGTATGCCAACCGGTTCGGTAATAACCGGAACGCCTTCTTCTGGATAAACTAATTCTACTGGAGATCCGTCATTTTTAGCGCGCGCGGCTAAAAAGTCAACAATCATGCCATACTTCTTCTCACCAGTCGCGACACTTTCTAGCACTGCGCCATTGCCTTGTGTGATGGTGATATCATTATCTTGAAGTGCTTCATAAAACTCCCAGCCAAGACTATCTTGACGCGTCATGACACCTAAATTATAAGCAGCTGCTCCAGAATAAAGTGGACTTGGCATAACAGCTTGTCCGCTCGTCGGCTCGTCAGTCAAGTCAGTCCAGCTCGTAGGAAGCTCTGTCACATCATTGGTATTTACAATCAAACCTGTAGCCATGATTTTAGTTCCTGCATACGTACCATCCGGATCAACAAATGATTGATCGAGGGATTCTGTTTCTGGTGACTTATAGTTCAGTAATAGATCGTCTGCTTTAAAGCTCTCAAAAGTTACCGAATCTGCGACTAACAGTACGTCTGCTTGAATATTACCACCTTGATTTTCTGCTTGGATTTTTGACACAACTTCCTCTGTTCCGGAACGAAAAATACTAACATTGACATCGGGATTTTGCGCTTTAAAAGCATCAACTAAACCTTGCGCATCCGCATCCGGCTGGGATGTATAAAAATCCAAAGTACCCGAGACGCCTTCGCCTGCTATTCCTGCTTTTGAATCTGTTCCACTCTCTTCGCTGCCACAAGCTGCAAGAACGGTTACTAAACACACTGTCGCCGAACCGTAAAAAAATTTCTTCATTCTGTTTCCCCCTCAGTTTTTTTATTCGACTTACCTATTTTTATGTACTACCTGTTTAGTAGTATAGAACATTTTCTTAGAGTAATTGTTAAACTAGTGTTAAGAATCGCTTTGTATAAGCCGAAGGAACGCAAAAGACAGTCTATAGGTAGAGCTAGATTCTGCTAGTTATTACCTTATATAGTAACTATAGATTGCACAGTGTATGAGGTCAAATATAATTAGACGCACTATTCCTACTAAAGAAATAAGTATGCAGATTTACTGAAGGAAAAGTACACAGTACTATTTTAGCTAAGCCCCGAGTAACTCAACCGTTCTAAACACTATCCTAGAAACAATTCTAATTATCTAGTTTATTGCTCATTTCTGAAATCATACTTTTCTTTTGGAACACGCAATAAGTGTCCGTTAATATCTACCGTATCTTCATCAACCCATTGTATCGTTGCAGAATCCTCTCTGTAATTCCAGTAGATATTTTCATCTTTTTTATTCTCTTCGTTGAAAACCAACTCTCCTCTAATAGCATAGGCCACAGTTGCTCCACCGTTTGTCACATAGGCACGTATAGTATACGCGCCATTTGGTGATACAGATTCCGTCAAAAATTCACCTTCAGGCAAACGCTGCATATCAAAAAAAGCCCAGTAAACTACATATCCAAAGAGCGCTGCAATGACTATTGAACTTGCTACTCCAATAACTAAACCTTTTTTCATATTCAACACCTCTTGATTAATAACGTTCAAAAATAGAATAAGTTCAATTTTCCAAAAAAATGCTAAAAAATAGCACCTTAACCCACAATTTTTAGCTACTAAAAGCTTTGTGAATTAAAGTGCTATTGATGTTTTAAACTGTTAAAATTTACATTCAAATGTATGGGAATTTTAGTTAACCGCTTCTTTTTTAGCATTTAACTGAGCAGACAATTCTTGGAACCATTCTTTATCGTCCGTCGCTAGTGCTAAATCGATTAAGAAGTCTAGTTGCGCAGCATCTTTATTAACTGACTGTGGAATGCTTTCTACTTGATGTACAGACATCGGGATCGTCATGCCAATCATTTCTTCGTTGTCACTTTCCACCACTGTCACATTTACCGCTTCTTTAAGGACATCCATAGAATCGATAAAGCCGATAATCAGTTCGTCGTGGCGGGATTTTCCTTTTACCCAATCACTTATTTTCAGAATCGTTTTATTCGTACCCATATCTATGCACCTTCTTTACATTTTTTATCGTTCAATACCTATCAATGAAAATTTGGACATTGCCTTATGGTCATTTTTTCCCTAAACAAACCAAAGCAAACGTCATACACAAAATTTCCACAATTTTTTGGGGGCATTAGAAATGACGTCATCCATACTTTGAGCTAGAAATGTATACACTCACTTTCTAAAAGCCAGGTGAACTTGTTACTACCCCTAATTCTACGGGTCCTTATCTGTGAATACAATTTATTTGCCTCGATTTCGAGATAACTGAAAGACGGATAATAAATAAGAAATTCTCATTAACTGAATGTACAGAATAAGTTAACTCGTTCTCTACTTAAAAGGGGGTCTCAATCTACTAAATAATAACAATGAAAAAGTCCAAACTATTGTAGTTTGAACTTTCTTATTGCTATTTAGTTCTGAAAAATTTATCTTTCCAACTAATCTTCTGTCATGTTTCACACTAATTCTACAACAGTCATTCTACAAATTTCAGAAAATTCTTCTTTCGTAACCCCTTCTAACCCAAGATTTTCAAGTGTTCGACCAGATTCCATACCAGGAACTAGCACTCGGCCAACCGTAATCATTGCATCTATACAAGGTGTAGGAACATTAGCAATTTTTCCGAGCGATTGAAGCGCAACTAGTGAATACGGAATATCCTCCGTTAAGTACCTAGTTTCTAAAGTGGTTTGTCCCATTATTCCTTTCAAATCTTCATTATTAGTTAAAATTTCATACATATTTTCTCCATGTGTTCTGTACATCTTTTTGTATAACTCTGTCAAAGGCATTACGGTATGTAAATCAAAGGCCGCAGCCAATGCCATTCTTTCTTGATCGAGAGCATCAATGTAACGACCTTGAGCAGGCGTGCAATCAAGATAGTATTCAAAAGGTACTTGCCCTTCAATTCTACCTGTATTTAAAATCGTTGGAGTAGGATGTACAAAAGCATTGATATTATCTAAGCTTATTCGAATGACATCATCAACAATATGATATTCAGGAATTAGTTTTGCAAACGCATCCTCTAACAACTTGTTTTTAGAAGAAGGATACGCTGCCATTGTTAAATACTGCTTTTGTCCTGCAACAACTACGTGGCCAACTTCTATAGCACGACAAGCAAAAAGCAAGGAAGATGTACATCCAATAACTACATCAGCAGAGCATCCACAGTCATCAAGTGTCTTTTTAAATTCTATAGGTCCTAAAGAAGCGTGTGGATTTAAAATAACTATCTGATTATCTTCTAAATACGGCCCCATTTTAATAGCCATATCTTTATGATAAGTAGAGGGCAGTACAATTAAAATTATGTCTGCGCCCTCCATTACTTCCTGCAGGTTTGTACTGGCTTTAATTATTTTCCCAAACCCTGTATATTTTGAATTTCCTTCAATTTGAACTCCACCAAGTTCGTTTAATTTATCAATTGTAGATTGGAAAACATCGTATATTTTTACCGAAGCACCTTGTAATGCCAAATACCCTGCAAAAGCTTGTCCACCGTTTCCAGCACCTATAATCGCAATCTTGTTATTCATTTAATATTCCTCCTTTAATATACGTTCTTCTGTCTCAATATTCCGTCTTTGATAGTTATAGTTTTTCCTGGTAACGGCACTTCCCACTAGTAAGCCCGCTAAAGAAAAGAGAATTCCAATGATTGCGTAGTTGAATATGGTATCGAGCATTAAGCCAATGGACGCACCCACAATACCCATGATCATGCTGAGACCAATCCCAAAATTCGTAAGGAAGTTTTTCTCTTTGAGGATAAAACCAACAAATATTGGACATAGTAAAGTAGCAGCAGAAAATCCGGCAGTAGCCACGAGCCATGTTAATGTATCTGTAAAAATCAAACACATCACTAAAGCTACAGCAACAGTAATCACCGAAAATATTCGTGACAAGTTGAGGATTTGCTTTTCATTCATGCCTGGCTTTACCACATTCACAATGTCACGTGAAATGTTCACTACAATTGATTGTACGGCACTACTTACAGTAGACATCATCGTCGCAAATATTAATCCTGCAAAACCTGCCAATAAGACCAGCGGTAACTGACTCATAAACCATCCTGTAGCTGCACTAGCTTCTATTGCCGGGTTGATTGATTGAATAGTTACGCCCATGTATACCGCCCATAAAAATCCGACAAACGAGACGATTGCGGATAAAATCAAACTTTTGTTTACTTGTTTTTCATCTTTAATTGCACAAATTCGCTGATAGTACAATTGGTTGGTCAACCCACCTGGCAAAATCGCAAACAACCACAAAAGGATAGTAGCAAGACCGATTTTTTGGAAAGAATCTGAAAGAGATATTAAGTTAGGCTCTACATTAGATGCAATCCCTGTGAATCCGCCAGCTAATTTAGTACCATAAACTGCGGTAATGATTAACATGACTACCATGAAGCAAGCAAATATAAAGTCGGTCCAAGCTACTGTTTTAAGCCCTGCAGGCATGATAAACAATAAACTTACTAACGCAAAAACAATGCAAAGGGCTGTATAATTTATTCCGGTTAACTCTGCATAAATACTTCCAAAAGCTGTTATTTGTGACGTAATCCATCCAAACGGAAAGAGCATGGTCATTATAGAAGCAAGGATAATAATAAACTTATTGTTATTTGACAACTTCTTAAAAATATCTGGAATGGTAGAAAACTGATTTTTCCTCATCCATTTCGCTAAAAAAGCAAGAAGAAGAAAAGGTGTCACCATAAGTATGCCGTAAATCACAATTCCGATTCCATTCGTATAAGCATTTGCTAAATGCCCTACGAGTACGCCACCTCCAATTACACTTGCAAATTGAGTTCCGACAACGACATAGATGGGTAATTCTCTATTTGCTATTGCCCAGTCATCTGCAGTAGCCTTTTTCTTTCTGCTAATGAGATAGGTAGGTACCAGTGTCGCAATGATAATAGCGACACTGGTAAGAATGATTGCCAATGTAATGTTCATAGTTTTCCTCCTCTTTCACTTTAAGTTTGAATAATTAGGTAGAAACGCCAGCTAGTTAGTTTCAGTTTAAAATTTATGCAAAATAAGTGTAACCGCTATCATCCTTTCATATATTTCTAACTTGTGTTCAATTGTACTACAACTGAACTTGTTGTCAATGTTATTTTCAGAACATTTTAACTTCTTTTTTTCAAGCATTTTTCTAACTATCTTCAAAGACACCACTGAAATAACGCCTCCTATGCGGCGTACGTTATGCGATAGAACTATGGTATTATAGACTACTAAGCAAAGGTTTTTTAAAATTAATCGGCTAATAAATTTCTAAACTAATTAAACTATAGTCAAATTAAGGGGAGTTTATTATGAAAAAAATGAAGAAAATTAATTTAAGTGATCAAATAATAGATGAAATCGTATCAATGATAGAAAAAGAACAATGGGATTTAGGGCTTAAAATCCCGGGTGAACTACAGTTAGCAGAATCTTTTAGTGTCAGTCGCAACATATTACGAGAAGCATTAAAAATTTTAGAGACGTTTGGAATATTGGATTCAAAGCCAGGCGTTGGAACGTTTGTTTCAATGCAAGCTCGTGAAAATATTCATAACATGAGCTTCTTAAATTCGTTAAAAAGTAATTCTTCTGTAGAAGTAGCTCTTGAATTCAGGTTAATCCTTGAACCTAAAGCTGCGTATTATGCCGCTTTACGGATAACCGATGATGAAATCATTGAATTAAAAGAATTAGTCAATGATATGCAAAACCGTCATAATCTCGAGGAAGTTTATCAAGACGATTTTGATCTTCATATGAAAATCGCAAAATATAGCAATAACCCTTGGTGCTTCGACTTGATCTGCAGCTTGCTCAACCAATTAAAGACTTCTCTTTACTCCGAATTTAACAAGTATAGTAATCTAAAAACAAAAGAAGAGAACATTCATTCACACATTACAATTGCAGAAGCGATAATTGCTCATGAAGCAGAGTTAGCAGAAACGCTGATGACACAACATTTATCTAAGAGAATCAAACTTATTAACCCAGAATTCGAAGTTGAGCCTAATAGATAAAGAAAAATCTCATTTAACTAAAAAACAGCTACCCAATTTTTGAAAATTGGGTAGCTGTTTTTTAGTTAGTAATAACGTCCTGAATTAATTTTATCTATTGAAATGAAACTAAAGCGATGCTCTTTGCCAATAGACTCTGCGATGTTAGATAGCGATAGCTACACAATCTACATTCCACGAACCTAAAGCATCCGTACAGAGCGAATTTATTATTCTATTTTCAAACCATTAAATCGTCCAATTAATCAACATACCCGCATGCGTTAAGCCTCCACCAAAACCGTAAAGCAACATTTTGTCATTAGTTTTGATTTTGCCTTCTTTTACGCCTTTGTCTAGCGACAATGGAATCGAAGCTGCAGAAGTGTTGCCGTAATATTCAAGGCTGTAAATTGTTTGCTCAAGCGGCAGACCGGTCCTACTGCAAATCGACTCGATAATTCGAAGATTTGCGCTATGCGGCACGAACCAATCCACATCGGTCGTTTCAAATTGTGCTTTTTCCAGCAATGCTTTAATGCCTTTTGGCACCGTGTTGACTGCCCACTTATAAACTTCGCGTCCATTTTGATTTACAAAGCCATTGACTGCCAACTCATTCCCAAACATTTGATTGGAAAGATCCGTGCAGTAAAGATTGTGTGCAAGCTCTCCGTTAGTTCCCATGTGCACATCAATAAAGCTTGGATTTTCTTCATCAAACTCAACCAAAACAGCACCACCACCATCTCCAAATAAGATACACGTGGAACGATCGCTATAATCTAGAATTTTAGAGAAGGTTTCTGCTCCGATCACCAATATCTTTTTGTTCAACCCCGAAGTAATCAAACCGTTGGCAATGTGAAGACCATAGGCAAATCCGGAACATGCTGCATTCAAGTCAATGGCTCCCGTATTTTTTATACCTAACTTAGCTTGCACTAGTGCAGAGACACTTGGTGTTTTAAAATCCGGTGTCATCGTACAGACAATGACCATATCAACATCATCTAGCGATTTTTCATAACGTTCGATTAAGTTTTCCACAGCTTTAACACTAATATCGCTGGTAAATTCAGTATCTAACGCAATACGACGCTCTTTTATCCCAGTCCGTTGGACAATCCATTCATCATTGGTTTCTATCATTTCTTCTAAATCGTGATTTGTCAGCTTCTTATCAGGTACATATGAACCGATAGCTGTAATTCTAGCTTTTGAAACATTCATTTTCATCACTCCCTCTTGATATCCTCGTCTTATTCTACCACCAACTATTAGTATTAGGTACTAAAATAACAATTTATCACTCCTTAAAAATATGATTTACAAGAACTTAGATTACACAAGAATACCGAAAATTCCATTTCCACAAATTCTACTATTGGAAAAAATATAAAGAGTTGATTGCGAGACGAAACTACTGAGGATCATTGTTCTTGTTAGTTGATCTGTCAGCTATTTACTTTAGCCGATTTCGAGATGTCAGCTATATTGCTCACCCAAACAAATAAAAGCTGTAGGCCATATTAGGCTCTACAGCTTTTTCTATGCTTTTACATGTGACCATTCCGCAGGTTTCTCCTATGATAAAATGCAAGATGTAGCAATTAGAGACCTATACATTTCTCGACGGGTTTGTTCATCATGTATTTTTCATCAATAAAAAGATATACTTAAGTCTGCTTAAAATAATGTATGAGGTGATCGAATTGAGAAGTGGAAATCCAAGTTTAAAGACCGACACGTTCGAAAATTTTAAAGGTACTGCCACTGGTCAGAAAATGACGATCCAAGGTACTGTCAACAAAACATTTATCTTACTCTTGCTATTGCTGGTGACGTTCGTCTATTCTTGGAATCAGTTTGTTAACAGTCCAGATAGCGTACTGCCTTTGATTCTCATAGGTGCGATTGGTGGACTTATTGCAGGGTTAATCACGATCTTCGTGCCCAAAGCCTCTCCTTTCACAGCGCCTATTTACGCGCTATTGGAAGGCTTATTCCTCGGTGCAATCTCTGCACAGTACGAAGTTCAGTATGGCGGGATTGTCTTTCAAGCCGTTTTGATTACGATAGGCGTATTACTAAGTCTATTGCTTGTTTACAAGTCTGGTCTCATCAAAGTGACACAGAACTTTAGACTCGGCGTTGCAGCAGCTACTGGTGCCATCTTCTTGGTTTATGTGATTTCATTTATTGGCAGCTTTTTCGGCTTTGAAATTCCGTTCCTGCATGAATCTTCGCCTATAGGCATTGGCATTAGTGTGGTTATCGTTATCGTTGCTGCACTGAACTTAGTATTGGATTTTGACTTTATCGAAAGTGCAGCCAACAAACAAGTACCGAAATACTTTGAATGGTATGGAGCTTTTGGTTTGCTCGTCACATTGGTTTGGCTGTATCTCGAAATTCTTCGATTGTTGTCGAAAATTCGCAGCAGGTAAAAAAACGTCCTACGGGACGTTTTTTTAATTTGCAGAAAAAAGTCACTCGGACTCAGCTTACCTGCACGCGGTAATGCCGCATACTCTTAGGTATTCCTCTTATTTTAAACGTCCCGTTGTAAACTAAATATCTGATGCGATACTCCAAATAGCTATGACTAACAAGGTGTTCAGATTGGAAAAGAATTTCACCAATTACTCTCGCTGCCAAAATAAAATCAGCCGTTTCCTGTTCCCTTTGCAATCTTCGAACCGCATCGATGATCATCGAATCGAAATAATTTTCCTCTATGACTTGAAAGCTACCGCCTTCCCAAATTCGCAGCACGTTTTCTTCTTCTGACAATAGGAGCCATTCGTTTCGTAATATTTCTTTCTCTTTATTTGTCAAAGGATTCCCTAAATTCGTTTGATAGATTTCCTTAAATTGATAGGACGCTACTTCGCCCGAATGTCTCACTCTAAATTGAGTTTTTCCTTTTCCATAAAGAGTTTCAAAAGCTTCTGGGGTATTAATGATATAGATATCGTTTTTCTTTTCTCGCAGAAGATAGAGAAAATAACGAAGGCCTGTTTGTTCATCTGCATTATTTGCCGTCCACAGTACAATTGGTATGTTAGCAGGGATTTCTTCGATTGTTGCAAGTGTTTTCGAGAACCGACTTATGTATTCTTCTTCTATGTAATCCATTTCATAATTAATGTGATCTCGTAACCACTCATAACGTAAGATGCGCCCTTGTTCTGTATGAATTTTCCAAACAGGTCCTTCAGCAAAAAAATCGGGAAAACCAATGATTCGATTTTCATGGCTGAGTCCTATTCGCAAAGAACCTGCTGGAGACTCGCCGCTGATAATATGTACAGCAGTCTCATCCATTTCGTAGTGGACTTCTTTTTGCAGGCTATCAGATAAGTCATTAGATAAGGACAACAACTCCTTTATCATTTCGTCTTGTAAATCTTCTTTTTTCATGAGTTCTAAACGGTACATTACATTTAACAACAAACTTTTCGCATCACTACCACTCAGTTTTTCTATTGATTCACGTAGCTTTTCCATCCAATCACTCCCTTTTTTTTATCATTTGGCTATATGTGCTAGTTCAACTAATCTAATTCCTGTCTAGTATAGCAAATTTTTCAAGATAAAAGAAAACGCCGAAGCAACACTGGAGGATGAATGGATAACGCAGATTTGAAGTGAAAACCATGTTCAAACTTATCAAAACTAATAAATCGTGTTAGAGTTCGAACCTTCGAGACCTCAAATAAATCCCTACTGAATTCGGGCTTTTGCGCGGGATTTAAAAAGTAAACCGGGAAAAAGAGTTTCTTTTTCTTGGTTTACTTTTTGAGGCTATTGGGACAATTCCACTTTTCTATACACTCAACTGCATTTACACTTAAGCTTCTTTAAGCTTCTCTAGTTCCTTATTCAAAGTCGCTTTTTCTGTTTTATATTGTTTGTACCCAAAAAGATATTCCTTATACATTTCCAAATACGTTTTCGTTAGGTGATTCACTCTTTTTTCTCCATTTTTCATTACAGTCATCTAATTCATCCTCCTTTAGTATGGTCGCACAACGTTAACTACTGAATTTCTCACGTGTGGATTTTTGGTGAAAAGGAATTACATAAAACAGATATTTTGGACTCTTCTTGGCTACTTGATACAGGTTGTAAAAGACATTTTGCGACAGCTCGTACCGCTGCATGCAATTTGGTAAAGCTCTTGCTTTTATAGGTGCATGTTTTAACTTTACCTCGTTAATATCTACCCATATGGTTTGAACTCGCGTTTGTTGCTCTCCATTTCTTTGAAAAGATACTTCTCGTGTCAACCTAGCAAAGAAAGTAATAAAAGCAGTTCCATTTTCAATATGAACATCTTTAGATCTCAGAAAATAATAGTCAACTGATTTTTGAGGCAATTGCTCTGTCTGCTCCACTCCACTTCTCCCCTTTAAAGCATAATTACTGTTAGCTAAGTACACAAAGCGCTTCAGTTAGACGTTTAGCAAAATCTTCAGGTGGCTCTTTTGACGCTAGTCGAATGCAGTGCATTCCGCGCTCTGTTGACAGCCGTTGCGAAAAACTACTGGGAAAGTGAATCGGATGCTGTATAGGTGCACCTGTAAAAGATGCCAGTTCTTCAGGAAGAAGAAAGACTTCAGCTTTATTAATCGCCAATTGATTATGTGTAGATGGTTTAAATGATACGGATAGCTCCAGTGACCAGCTGACACACATATCGAAACTCGTATGCGCTTTGATTGTCCGCTTTTTTATTACTTGCCAAAACCCTTCATGTAATTCCATTTCTGCGCCTAAAATCTCGCCGACTTTCTCAGCCGCTAAAGACAGTGAATCTGTTTTCATCACGCTAACCACCCCTTTTACACTCTTGTGTAAGTGCTATTCATCAAATCTTTTTTTCGTGCCTGGCGATGACATTTTCCACCCCATTATTATCTGACTAACACACAATTTTTATTTTAAAATTCAGATAAATATTTTTCCAGATAGCTCTGTAAGCTAACTGTTTTTTCATGCCAAGAGCACAACTTTTCGATCAACAGAAAATTAAAAAATCTGTTAAATTGTTTATATCCAATACGATAAGACTATATTACACCACAAAATATGTAAAGTGTTATCAAATATTCTTTTAATTCAGATTATAGAAACGTTTTTCTCATATACTTTTTTTGTTAATAGAACTCTATTTGAATAGTATCAACTGAAATTTTTTTCACGTTATCCAACTAAAGAAATCAGATTAAATCAATAAAAACAATTGTTTAAAAAAGAGAATCCAACTACTGTTTACTGTTAGTATTCCCAGTAAAAACTGCGTTTATGAGCCATCAAATCGTATTGAAATAAATTTTCTTTCTAAATTGAGTCACAGCTGTTCGTAACACAAAAAGAGCAGTTGCATAAATTTCTGCAGCCGCTCCTCTATTTTAACTCTGTCACATCACGGTCTTTTTGTTGCCTCTTGTTGAAAAAGCATCGATTTCTTAATTTCATAATATTTTACTAAAATAAGGTAACTGCAAAATTTCTTTCAAATATTTTCTCGTTCTTTTCTGCATCCTAACTATAAATGAGCGCAAAATTATTCAGCATGCTGGATATTAATTAACTAATTCAGTGTATCGCTCGTTAAAGATAATAGCTTGTCTTGCCCTAACATACGAAAATAGTGTTTAGTAATTTCGACTAATACTTGTCTGACGCCGTCCGTTGTCTTTTCTAATTTCCCAATATCCTTTTTTAAACTTCGACTCGATCAATTTGTTCGCTCGTTTCATACAGAGCTCTTCAGAAACGAATTCTTTTGTATTCACTGAGCCTTTGCTCCCTATTTTTCCATATAGCACGATAAAAATAGTTCCTTGAACGTTTATTTCCCAAAACTTATTGGAATAAGCGGTGATGCAAACTAGTGATTTCTTCATTTAAATCTCGCTACTTTCTTTTTTTGTAGTCTTGTTCTCAATTTATTTGCTAGCTTTGCTTTATACAATACTTGACCACTCATGTTTCAGCTTATACTCAATATATGAAACCTTCTGAAAGACGGAACGTATAAAGTAGTATCTTGTGAAAATGGCGGTGTTCCCTAAATGAATAATCAATACGACGCTCCACGACATTCTCTTTCCCCCAATGCCGTCAGCTACTGGCGTCTGGAAGAACTTATTTCCAACCTTATCGCCTTTATCGTTCTTGCTGTCTTGTTTTACTTGGATTGGCGCTTTAACTGGTACAACTGGATCTTTTGGGTCTTGATTGCCTTAGCCATCTTTTGGGTAATCGGATTCGTATGGTCCATTATCAGTCCACCTCTCACTTTTAAGTCTTGGCGCTATGATTTAGATGCGGAGTTTTTGTATCTGCAGTTTGGCATTTGGAACCAAACACAACAATTGGTCCCAATGACAAAGATTCAAGCAGTGTCTCTTACACAAGGACCGTTGATGCGGAAATTTAAACTCGCTTCTCTTTCAGTGGAAACAATGGGATCAAGTCATGCCATCCCGGCATTGCCAAAAGCCGTAGCAACCGAGCTTCGTGAACGCGTTGCTCATTTCGCCAAAATTAAGGAAGTGGAACAATGATTGCTAATCGTCGCCATCATCCAGCTTCTCTTCTTTTTAAAATCGGAAAACTGATTCGAAGCTCAATTTTTTTCATTTTAGTCTTATTCGTTTTTCAAGCAGACAATAGCTCCATGCTTTTGGTTTACGGTCGTTATGCATTTTTGCTATTTTTTCTTGGATCCGTTGTATTCGCTGTTTTAAATTGGTTCACAACTACTTATGCAATCGATGACCAACGATTCTATTTGCGAAGAGGTGTGTTCAGTAAAACTGACCAGTCGATTCCTTTTTCAAAAGTACAGAACATTAACCGTCACATATCATTTGCTCACCGTTTATTGGGGCTGACATCGATTAGTTTCGAAACGGGTATTGCTGGTGAGGATTCTTCTGTAAAATTCGAAGTTGTCACAAGAAAGGAAGCATTGCGGCTAGAATCTGCAGTCCAACAACGCAACAAATCTGTTGCGACGGAACACGAGACAATTTCCGACGATACGGAAGAGCCTCCTGCTGCTGAACAAATCGAGCCCGGGCAGAAAAAACTGAAAGAGCGTGTCATCCATTTCGAACCGACACGTAAGGATTTATTTAAAGCGTCTATGACGTCCTTTAGCTTTTTGCTACTTGTGCCACTGCTCGCTTCCCTATACTACAATGTTTCTGAATTCAGCGGCTTTGAAGAAAGATTAAGCGGAGTGGGCACAAGTTTGCTAGCATCGACTTGGATGATTGCTATCGTAACTACCCTAATTATTCTGGCTTCTTTCGTATTCGGGATTGTCCACTCATTTATTAAATATGGGAACTATGAGATTTCTTCTGATAGTGAGCGTGTGTACATCAAAAAAGGTCTGTTGTCGCAAGCCTCTTTTTCAATCGCAAAAGAGCGCGTTCAAGCCATTGAAATTACACAATCTTTTACAAAACGTATTCTTGGACTGGCAGAAGTTAAACTGATTAGTGCCGGCAGCCTGTCTTTGGGTTCAGAAGAGTTAAATATTAGCTCGCTCTATCCTTTTCTGCCAAAGCGAAAAGCATATGCAATCGTTGCTGAATTGTTACCCGGCTACCGTATTCAAGAAGACATGCAACGACTGCCGAAACGTGCACTTTGGATTCGTTTGCTAAAGCCAAGCTGGATATGGCTAATTGCGACTGCATTGTTGTTTTACTTCCAATCCAACTTCTTGAAAATTCAAAATATGTGGTGGATCGTTTCTATTGTCTTACTAATAGTAGTTGTTGTGTCGCGTACTCTGAATTTCCTCCACACACGTTATTGTTTAAATGAAGAATTGATTCAATTGAAAAATGGCGGCTTTACTTCTACTCTATTTATCACGAAGCGAGAAAAAATTGTGGAAGTTGAAATTACGCAAAACCGGATTCAACGTGCATTTGGACTTTCTTCACTTCAAACAGTCACGCGCGCGAGACCCGTTCATACGTCTTATCTTGAAGATGTACCAGATTCATTCGTTGACATATTTCACCGCTGGTACCGTGATCGAACGAAAGAAGTCGAACTGGATTCAACACATTAAAGACTCTTTGCCGGTATTTCGGCAAAGAGTCTTTTTCGTTCAAACCGCTTCTTAGAACATTGGCTTCAAAAAATGAGTAAATGCACCGTTTAGTCTGTAATTTTACCTAGTTTTATCTACCGCTATTTCACGCATGTAGTTTGTATGTGCAGGAAAATGTGGGACAACATACTCACCTAATTCTTGTATGACTTCAGTTATAGGTCGATTGCCATTAGTTAAACTCAGAATGACATGATTAACTCCCATCCTTTGCAGGGCATGAAGATAGTCGACCAAAAACTGGTGACCTGATGTAAAGCCAACTTTGATCGGAATAGGTCTAGGTGAAGCCTTTGGATTTTCTGATAAATTGATCACCAATGGTTGAGAAAACGGTTTAAATCGATCTGTTGCGTTTCTCCAAATTTTGATTAGCTCTTTCTGACGATTTGCCTCTTGTGCATAAAACATCCAGCCATCCGTATGTTCCGCTAACCACTCGATTGTTTGTCCAGAATAGCCTGTTCCGAGGATTGGGATACCCATTAAATGAGGTTTAGGAATAACGTCCCCTTCGACTAATTCCACTCTCTTTGAATGTATTTGGGGAAACGATTCTTCCCATATTTTTCTCATGACCCAAATAGATTCTCTAAACAACTCATCACGTTCTTGTCGTTCTACTTTAAATGCCGGAAACTCTATCGGACGGTCTCCCGTTGCAGCACCTAATAAGAGTCTTTGATCAGATAAATCATCTAAAGAAGCAGCGGCCTTTGCTAAGTGAAGCGGATGCCGTAACGTTGTGATGACGCTGGCAATGCCAAGAGCAATCTCTTTTGTGTACGCACTTGTGTAAGCAAGTAACTGAAATGGGTCATGGATAACACCTTTATCTCCAAAGTTCGGATCAAAAAGTGGAGAATCCCTTACAAACAAAGAAGCAAATCCAGCTTCTTCTGCTTGTTTCGCTAGTGTCATTTGTGAGGCTATGTCCATTGCAAATGGATTGTCTCTAGCCGATTCTAGAGGAAACGAAATTCCAAGCGTTAATTTATTTTCTTTGAACGTTCGTGCAAAGCCGTTATGAGATTGAAAATCTTTCATTTGTATTCCACCTGTCTGGTACATTTCCTAGTTATGTAAACTGGCCAATAGTAGGCCAGTTATTGCTGTTTTTTCGTGCATGTACATCATCTTTTTTATGAAAAACGAATGTCTCCCAATGTAGATAATATCTATCCACATTAGAATAACATGATTATTTTTGAATGTACATTTTTTTGTCGTTTGCTCACAGGATGCTGGATTTTCTCTTGACCCGTTCACTTTTCAATGTTAAAAGAAGCTTTTTATAGTACTAATTTTTTTAGCAACTTACTCCACTTTCTCTATATAACTTCTTTTATACCTGTGATCGCAAATCATTCCGACTTAGCCATTCACGAATCACTGCTACATATGCCTGCGGTTCTTCGATTGCTGGCATATGAGAACTGTTTTCGAAAATATGGAATTCTGCACCTGGAACGAGCTTTGCATAACGCTCTGTTGCTTCTGGCGTAGCCTCATCATAGCGACCACATGAAAAAAGAGTAGGGATTTCAATTTGATGCAAGCGTCCAGTTGCATCAAAGTTCTTTAATGTGCCGGTAACGGTAAATTCGGAAGCACCCCACATGAAGTTATAAATTTGTTGGTTCATCTTGACCATGTCTTCTAGCATTTCTTCTGGCCATGGATCAACACGGCATACATGACGCTTATAAAAGACCAGCATTGCTTTATTGTATGCTGCAGAGTCTGTCGTACCTTTTAGTTCACTTTGTTTGATTGTATCCCGAATCTCTTGCGGAAATTGTTTCAAGTAATTGCGCTGGTCGCGTTCCCATCTCTGTGCATCTAAAGCGGGACCAGAAAAAATAACACTGCGGATACCGTCTGGCTTTTCGAACAAATAAGAAGCAGCTAGCATCGTTCCCCAGGAGTGTCCCAGAATATGAACTTCTTCAAGTTTCAATGCTTTAATTACTTGCCCTAGCTCTTCTACATAACGCTCGACTGTCCAAAGTTTCGTGTCTGTTGGTCGATCTGATTTTCCGCAGCCTAGTTGGTCGTAGTGAATCACTCGTCGTTCGTCTCCTAATCGACAAAGTGGACTGTTGTCGCTGCTTTTGCCACCTGGACCGCCGTGCAAAACCAAAAGCGGGATACCGGGACCATCACCGCTGACTTGATACCAAATTCGCCCTCCTGTAACAGAGATAAAACCTTCTATAACGTTTTCCATTAAGCGATCCCTCCTTCTCATTAGCCATTCCTCCTCTTAATTCTCTTTAAGATAAAAAACTCCTTTTTTATCGCTCGCAAGAAGCCTCGTTTTACAGAACCATTCTACAACCCAAACGCAACGGTGGCATGGTCGGGTAATTTAGAACCGGATGTCGTCACAGTCAGTTAGCTTAAGAGCTTGTTCGGCAGAGGCAGCGGTGAATCGGTACAAATGAAGTTTCCAAGCAATGGCTTTGTCTTCGCATAGCCTTTTGAGAAAGTTTACCAAGTACAGCAAAAATAATTTTGCTATTGATTTGAGTAAGTGTATTCGTGAAATTTATGAGTGTAGAAATTCAGAAATAATCACAGATAAAATTACTTGTCTTGATTTTGCAGATTATCTTCAGGAAGAAGTGAGTAGCAGAGAGTAAAAGTACCTTTTAGCTTTTAACTCAGCAAGTAAAAAACCTTCGTTTCCTCATGAAAGGAAACGAAGGAACTTTATTTCTTCGCGCGAGTAGTAAAGTCTTTTTCAATATCTTTTTTCCAACTGCGATCGATCTTTTTTCCAGTTCGAAAAGAAGTGACAGCCTCACTCAATACGTCATAGTTTAACTGAGTTCCTTTAGCGTCTGCATGGTAGTTGACCGCGAATTCCTCATTTACTCCAAATTGACGCGCTGTCGCGACTGCGTCGATATTCGCGCCAAGAAAGATGAATTCCCAGTGTGCTTGTTTTTTCTGCATCGCAATCATTTCATGGATTTTTTTATACGTGTATTCACAGCTGGAGTTTTCTAAGCCATCTGTCGTAATCACAACCATTACTTTACCTGCTCGCTG
Source organism: Planococcus kocurii (assembly GCF_001465835.2). Taxonomy (NCBI): domain Bacteria; kingdom Bacillati; phylum Bacillota; class Bacilli; order Caryophanales; family Caryophanaceae; genus Planococcus; species Planococcus kocurii. Next base: position 3,418,191 of record NZ_CP013661.2, on the reverse strand, counting down.
TTCTTGCACTGTGCTTTTTTGCACATTGCTTATTTTCTGTATTGTCGAACCGATTGCATCCAGTAGCGCCGTCATTCCTCCTACCTGGTAGTCTTTTTCAGCTAGTGGAGAAACACTTTTTAGCGAAATTCTGTCATGCAAGAGTTCGTAGCCTTGATTGAACAATACGGTTGTAACATGGATGTCGCCCGAAAGCTTTCGCTGCTTTTCGATCAATGCGTTAAAGCCACCAATGGTATCCTGCTCTAGCCCAGCCATTGATCCACTTTTGTCGAGAATAAACACCAATTCTGTCGTTTCGTTTTTCATCATCTATTCCTCCTCAAGTTTTCTTTACAACTTAAGAATATGATTTTCAACAATCAAATGGGTCGCTTTTAAAGCGACATCTCACGCACCGAGAAGCATTTGGTCAAACGCGAACAACGCTTCGTTGATTTCATGAATATCGTAATTTTTACGTTCAATAAAATAAAGAATAATCAAATCGAATTTATGGCTACGCGATAATCGATATCCTGCTTTTTCAAGTAAATCCTCTGTTTCAGCTAGATCCAGTTCAAGAGCTATCGCAAAAGCGATAATGGTCTTTTTTAAAGGGGTGTAGTCTGTATTGTTCCGAATCTTGGAAAACAGCTTGCGATCAATATTCGCTTTTTTATAGGTTTCAGTATCTGTCATTTCTTTCTCGTCAATAAAGCGGAGTAGTCGTTGTGAAAAAGATTCATTCATACCTTTAAAAATAGCCTGTAAATGGGATGCTACGTTAACTTCTGCTTCTGGACTAGAGGCAGGTTCTAAACTACTTTTCTTACGATAGCGAGTACTCTTCTCCTCTAGCACACTTGCCTCATTATCATCAATAAAAGCCGAAATGGATCGATAAAGTTTTTTACTGATTCCAAAAGATTGTTTGTCGAACACCACAACAGACACATGCATTTCATGCGCCTTCAAAAATAGGTCAATTGCGGAAATAGCAATCTGCAAAGCCGGTTCTTTTGGATAGCCAAATATTCCAGTGGAAATGAGCGGAAAAGAAATCGACTCACAGCCAAGCTCGTAAGCAAGTTCAAGTGAATTTTTATAACAATCTCGTAGCCTTTCTTCTTCGTTGTGGCTACCCCCTTGCCAGACAGGTCCAACCGTATGGATAATGTATTTGGCATTCAGCGCAAAAGCATCTGTATGCACCGCTCTTCCCACAGCGCAATAACCGATCTGGTCGCATACCTTTTGTAATGCTTGAGCTCCTGCCGCATTAAATACAGCACCGCACACACCGCCTCCCCTTTTTAAATGGCTGTTAGCAGCATTGACAATAGCATCCGTCGTCATCTTCGTAATGTCGTTTCGGACGATTTCTAGTGGCATGCGGACATCTCCTTTCCGTTAAGTTAGTTGGCGAATTCCTCTTTCGCAAAATAAACTTTTAGTTTGTCTTTCATCGCGTCTTTGTTGTCTGCAAACTGCTTATGGCGGTGTCCATTGCCTCCTGAAGGGTGCGGAAAACCTGAGAGAATTTGCTCGCTTGAAATCACTCGTTGCTCTACTAAATAATTCAAGGCATTCGAAACGTTTACACCTAAAGGGATAATCAAAGATTCACTTAAATCCGTTAATTCTTCCGCAAAATTCTCTGTCATGTATTTTTTCAACAGCTTGTTTTTCACTAAATTCGGAGTTGAGCCGCTGTAATTTTTGCCATTATAGAATACCGGATAAGCAATTACGGATGTTGTATGTACCAAGTGGCTAGCTTCCTCGAATAATTCTGAACTAGAACACAAACCCAAATGCTCATTCAACTCCAACTCATCTAGCATCTTTACTAAATTATTTCGCATAGGTCCTTCAAAACTAGAGTTGTTTTTTACTTTCCGAAGAATTTCTTCATCATTGTGTTCTGCCCCTGCTGCATCTATCACCGTTGAAAACGATTTTTTCATTTGATGAAATCCAGGTGTGATGCCCACAATCACTATTTTCGCATCTTTATTCACATACTCAAAAGGCGCATAATAAATCGCTAACTTTTTCTTGTCGTCTCTTGCCAGTAAAAATTCTTCAGTAATTAGTTCTTCTTTTGTATATGATGGTGGAAGCGATTGAATCCTTTTTTTGTATTGCTGAAACTTAGCATAGTTGGTGATTGACATGGATATTGCTCTCCTTTTTACTGAACATACTTGTAACTTACCACTAGTTGGAAAACTGTACTTTAATATCTTAACTTTTCAGAAGTTGTTCAACACTCTTTCAGATTTTACCTTTCCTCTTTTTTACTAATCATTTTAGTATAAAAATGATTTTTTAACATATAGATAAAATTTCTACTAACTTTTTTTAATACTGTGTGAAGTCAATGACACTAGGGTATTCTTATAATGAAGACCCTAGTGTCAAAGTATTGAGTTAATCGCTTGATGACAAACTTCACGGGCTAGCAAAAACAGAAAGGAGGCCCTATGTGGAACAATTCGCTATTATTATTCCTGCATATAAACCAGATCAAAAATGCTTGAATGTAGTCCGACAAATAATCGAAGCTGGTTTCCAAAACATTATCGTTATTGATGATGGCAGCGGCAAAGAATATTCGACTATATTTAAGTCACTGGAATTACATAAAGAAATAACGGTAGTGAGCCATGCCGTTAACCAAGGAAAAGGGCGCGCTTTAAAAACCGCTTTTCACTACATACTCACAAAGAAACTTCCATTTAAAGCTGTCATCACAGCGGATGCAGATGGTCAGCATTCAGCCAATGACATGGTAAAATTAGCGCAATATTTACTCAAGACACCTGATCAAGTTGTGCTTGGTGTTCGAGACTTCACTGGAAAAAACATTCCATTTAGAAGTCGATTTGGCAATCGCTTTACGCGGTTGCTGTTTAGACTTTCAACCGGCGTTGTCCTCTCTGACACACAGACCGGTTTAAGAGGCATTCCGGTCAACTACCTACCCCAAATGCTTACGGTAATCGGTGAGCGATTTGAATATGAAATGAATGTGTTGGCGTATTTAGGAAAAAATAAGATGGGTGTAGGAGAAGTGACAATTGACACCATCTATTTAGATGACAACCAAACCTCCCATTTCCACCCGTTGAGAGATTCCTACCATATTTATAAAGTATTTATCTTTTATGGGTTGTCAGGAGGAGCATCTTTTGCACTGGACATCGGACTTTATTGGGTGTTTATCCAACTGCTTAAAGATCCCGCTCCAGAGCTGTTCATTATTTTAGCAACCATTGCGGCACGCATTTTGTCTTCATTGTTTAATTATTACGTCAACCGCAATAAAGTCTTTAAACAAGGATCCAGCAAGTCGCTTGTTCGTTATTATATACTGGCTGCGTTTATCATGCTAACTTCTGCTGGTTCAGTTCATTTGCTTTATGCCGAGTGGCTCGGACGTGGAGAAATGATTTTGAAAGTTGGTGTGGATGCCATTCTCTTTATCGTTGGCTTTGTGGCTCAGCGTGCTTGGGTATTTCGTAAAGAATAATTTAACGAATTTTACTAGCCAGAACAGAAATGAATTTTCTGTTCTGGCTATTTTTCATGACTGAACGTCGACCTTACACAAGAATTTTTTATTTATTTGCGCGAGAACTATAGTCACTTTCACAGTCTTTTTTCTCGTACGATAAGAAGTGACAGACTCACTCTATACACTATATTTTGACTGAGTTCTTTTAGCGCTTACATGGAAGTCGACCGTGTCACTATTCGCTCCATGAAAGATGATTTCCAAACAGACTTGATTTTTCTTCATCATGCTCATTTCATGGATGTTTTTAAACATATATTCACTGCTGAAATTTCCCATGCCATTTGTCGCAATGACAACCAGTACTTTATCTGCGCGTTGTTCTTTCATCGCACTTTTCTTGCACATTTCTTATTTTCTGTATCGTCGAACCGATCGCATCTAGAAGCACCGTCATTCCCTCTCTTAGTAGTCTTTTTAAGCCAGTGGAGAAACGCTTCTTAGCGATATTTTATCATGCAGTAGTTTGTATCCTAGATCGAGCAGCATCGTCGTAACATAGACTATAACAGAAAGCTTACATGCTTTTCGATTAATGAGTTAAAGCCCACTTGTATCCTGCTCTAACCCAGCTATTAAATTACTTTTGTCGAAAATTATGCAAATTTTTTGAAGTAACGATTAAATGCAATATACCATTCTCTTTCGCATCGGCTTTTATTTCTTCCAGTTTTTGCGTGAAATCTTTTTTTGTAGAAGTCATCAATCTCACCAAATTCCTTAATTATTTTAATCGTTAAATTCTTTAAGTGCAGACTTATTTCTAATTATAAAGAATAATGAGGAGTCAAGAAATCGATAGTTGGCTGGTGGTTCAGTTTACAGACGACATTTGGGTTTGCGAATATCCCGGCATCGTCACCGCAGCTTCTTTTGGCATGGCTTTCAGCCACTTAACACCAACTGTCCAATCTGCGAGTTCTGCATCCTCTTTGTTTTGCTCGATATTCGGCTGTTTTAACGGTTGATCCAAAAGCAACGAACCTTCGTTATCGATTTCAAAATCCTTTACCATCACCGCACTTGACGTTACTTCTCCGGACCCAACGTATCCGTGCCCTTTTAAGTACGCAAGGATGCGATCTCCAGGCTTTAACTTTTTCATGGAACTGCTGTATCTTTTTCCCTACCCAGCACTCATAAAGCCGTATTTTCTGCAGTCTTCCCAGCTTCGGTGCTCTCCATCTCCGACGAGGACAATTCTTTCTGAAGACGCATCCAACTCAGATGCCATAATGACAATGCTATGCTCTTTGTTGAGCTCTTCTGGCAAGGACGTTAAAACCCGTTCAGCAAATGCATCTGCCAGGCTTTTGTCCAAATAGTTTAAAACAATAGACTCGATTTCTTTATAACTAAGGTCTTTCACCCATGACGCATAATCCAATGCCTGTGCCACGACATCCCTCGGCGCTTTGATCTGGATACTTCTTTCAAGCCGGTCGCTTCCACTTTCCTCAAGTTCATATTTATCGTCACTAAGTAAACAAACCTCTCAATTTGAAGATTTTTGGTTTTTTGATCTATAATAGTAGAATATTGTAAATTCTCACTAATCTATTATACCTACTATTCAGTGAAGATATACTTCTTCTTTTCTTTCATCGCCCTTTTGGGATAAAAGAAAACAGCCACCTTCGAAATCAAAAGATTTCAAAGATGGCTGCATAAAGATAGTTATTTAGCTGCTATGTCATTTAGTATATTTTTCAATGATCGCTTGTTTTACTTGGTTGGCAGTTACCTCACCAGTTTCATACTGTTCCAGCAAATTCTGCGTATACGTCGTTGGCTTTCCGCCATCAATAGCAGCCAAGCCAACAGCAAATTGCACTCTTTTTTTGCGCTCTTCATGCGGGTTTGAATTTACTGGTTTCATAAAAATACCCCCATAGTTTAGTTCTTAGAAGCATTCAGCAGACTCTTTTGATTGTGACATTTTATTTCTTTCTAACTCTGCAGCATTTTTATTACTGACTAACTTTTGATTTTAAAGCTTGGAGAAGCAGCTCTCTTCTTTGCTCAATGAATTCTTTGAAATTAACAATGCTTAAGTCTACATGAGGTATAAAATGCTTATTGAAATAATCATTTTTAGATTGGTCATCTTTGTAGACTTTATTGATCCATTCCTCAAAATTCTGATCTGATTTTTCTATATTAGGTATTCCTTCAAGCAGTTGAAGATTAACAATCGAGTCGATATTCTCAATCGCAAAATTGATGTCATCTTCGCTCATACCGCTTTTCACTAAATTCTTTTTCTTCATCAAGTTCTTTGCAAATATATGATCCACGTGGAATATATTTCTAAAATCTAAGCTCGGATACAAAAGTGCTAGCGTTGAGAAAGTTTGCTTTTGACCATATTTGTAAGTAAGTAAATTATGAAGTTCATCTTCATTGAAAGTGAACGATTTAGTGCCACCTTTAAATTTTTCAATAATAAGTTTCAGGGGAAACTCGTTATGATTCCCCATTAGGATTTTTCTAATCGGCACAATGACATTATCCGGTTGTCCACTAAAGGCTTGTTTTAACATCCCTAGTACAAGCCATTTTTTAACAAGTTGCCGATCATCTTTGTACAGCTGAGATTGCAAATACTGATGTGGCGATCCTTTCTTCATCAAATAGTATGCGATGGGAATTATGGCATTATTGGAAGTCAAAGTTTCTTGATTATAGCCAAAACTAGATACTAAATTGACTGCCAGTCTTATTGCCTCTTTAACATCATCCCAGTTTTCTTCAATTTTCCTCATAGCTTTTTTATTGAAATTATGGACTTTAAAAGCAATGTCTCTAAAATCGCCAAGAACTAAACAAGACTTAAGAACGAAATCTTTATTGAAATTGAATCCGTTGCCAATTTGATTTATCTCATCCACGAAAGAATTTATTTCTTGTCGGGCATCCTTGTCTTTCCACTGAGCAGTCGCTATCGAAAGCAACAAATCAGAATAACTTAGCTTTGTCCCACCGCTGTTAACACGTATAAAAATATTTAATACCTTCTCCAAATTCTGTTCTTCTTCTAAAAAGAAATTGATATTAGGCTTTTCATTTATTGACTGATAAAGCTTATGCAATGTTTGATTCGCAAACAGTGCCTTTTCTTTTTCAATCGAACTCAAATCATGTTCAATCAAATACTGAGCAATTTCATAAGTATCGTTAAAAGTTAAGATGTCTGAAACTTTAAACCAATACGCATCTTCATATTCATTAACTGCATCTTCCGCCGTTAAAAATCGGAAATCGTATTTGATATCGTACTCCTCAGAAGGGCCCAACAAATCAACATATAAATGCTGCGTAGGATATGCCAGTGGATTTTCGCGTCTCATTCTAGGTAATTTATATGTATAGGACCCTTTAAGCGCTATATACAAGGAAGTTAATCTTTGTTGTCCATCTAATATAGCTGTTACATCATCCCGTCCACTGACGCTCGCAATTGGGTTGTGACGATTGTTTTTTTCATGATAATTGCGAATGAACTCGTAAAACTGAAACTCTTTACTTTTATCTTTTTCAACGTTCCAAAAAAGGAATGATCTTACAGGATAGCCTTGCATCAATGAATCAAAAAGTCTCTCAACTTGAGCGGTGTCCCAAACAAACTCCCTTTGAATCGCCGGTAGAAGATATTTGTTTTTATGTATATTGTCTACTGCCTTTTTAATTGTAATGGGTGTCTGAAATGACATGGAAAGTCCTACCTTCTCTTATGTTTTTAAAATAAATAAGCTGAAATTCTTTATTATGTATTTTAGTAAATGGTAACATATCCCTAGGTCTTATTGACAAAAATTCAAAATTATCAATTCATTATTTTTCCATATTTCTTAGGAAAGGACTTATGCCTATGTATATAATTTCAGGTTCTACTTCAGAAAAGATTGAAGCAATCAGTTTTTCAGAACTGGATATCACAGAAAATCAAATTGAAGAATTACTGAGGAAAAACATTGAAATGATATGCGATGAGGAAGAATCTATGCTTGTTGTTGGCCAGCAAGTCCGCAACGCTTCGAACGGACGAAGCGATCTGACTGCCGTAGATGATAAGGGCAATATCGTGGTGATCGAAATCAAGCGAGACCGTAAAGATATAGAGAACCGTAAAGAAGCATTTGAATTCTAAGCTATTCGCTATGCTGCCAGTTATGCCACCATCGTGGACATGGAGGATCTAGTGAATAAAGTTTTCAGTCCCTATGTTGAAAAACATAGGTCTGAATATGATTATCCTTCTTTGACAAGCAGTGAACTGGGTACAAGAATTTTAAATAATTTCTTGGAAGTCAATTCAGCAATCGAACAATTTAACAAAAAACAGAAAATCGTCTTGGTTGCTTCTGATTTCGATGAACAGACTTTATCAGCAGTTGCGTGGTTAAATGACAGCGGCGTGGACATCAGCTGTTTTAAATTGATCCCTTACAGAATTCAGGGATCAATTGTTTTGAATGTTGCCAAGATGTTGCCAAGATCTTGCCGTTAAATGAATACACCGATTACTATATAAACTTCTTAGAGAAAAGCATTTCAACCAAAAAACAGAAATCTGGATTGACCAAGCGAGTATTACCTAAGATAGACGCTATGCTTGAATGGGGTGTGGTAAAGCCTGGTGATACCATCAGAGCCAAAGATCGTTCTGAGACAGCGATATTGCTGGACAATGGGCTGGTTGAAACTAACGGGGAGATTTCCTCTATGCAAAAATGGTTAAAAGGTCTATATGGCTGGTCTAGTATCCAAACCTATGTATTTGCTGTCCATGAAGCATCAGGGAAAACCTTAGCGGAAATACGACAGAAGTGTAAGCGTCCAATAGGTTCTTTCCACTGTTAGTTGAATTATCGGTATATTCTGTTATAGTGGAGAAAAAATCATAGGAGAGATGCCCTGTGGAAGAACTCATGACATTACTGGATGAACATCTAAGTTGTAGCGGTATCGATATCTCGGACGATATTATTCGTTTTTCTGTGATTTCTACCCGAAAAGAATGTGTATGTCCTTCTTGCCAACAAACTTCTTCTCGCGTTCACTCTCGTTATAGCCGAAGTTTTCAAGATTTACCCATTCAAGATAAAAAGGTAATCATTACACTTTTGAACCGGAAACTGTTTTGCGATAATATGGCCTGTCACCGGACAACATTTGCCGAAACTTTTCATTTTATAGACCATAATGCGAAGAAAACTCAGAGACTGAAAGAAACGATACTTGAGGTTTCCCTTACTCAAAGTTCTGTTTCGGCCGCGGCCTATCTATCGCAACATGTAGTCGATGTCAAAAAGAGTACCATCTGTAATTATCAAAAAAAAAAGCATTATCCCGATCAATAAAGAGGCGATTAAAGCCATCTGTATTGATGATTTCGCACTAAAAAAAAGACAAAACTATGGAACACTCATGATAGATCTGAAAAATGGCCGGGTCATTGATTTGATTGAATCAAGAGAAAGAAAAGACGTGGCTATATGGCTTTCGCTATTTCCCAATATCCAATTTGTTTCAAGGGACGGTTCTCCGGCTTATGCTGCTGCAATTCGGCAAGCTCATCCCGACGCCCATCATATCAGTGATCGATTTCATTTGATTAAAAGGTTGATCGATGCTCTCACACTCTGTATGCAGAACACGGTAGCTGGACGGATTATTATCCCCTTAACCAAGGGACAGCATGCGATGAACGAACTACTCGTTCATACCCCTTCAAGACGCACAAAAATTTTATTGGTTAAATCTTTGGCGTCCGAAGGACGCACCCTGCAAGATATCCGATCTCAAACAAAATTCAGCCTTCAGACCATTCGTAAATATATGAACATGCGTGAAGAAGACATCCCGGAAGATGCAGCTGATCAACGTGGCCGCGAACATCAAGAAGCTATCCGCAAAGTCATGGAGAAAGCTGAAGAAGTAAGAAGTATGCATAAAAAGGGTTACAGCACGCGGAAGATAGTCGACAAAACAGGCTATACCCATAAGACCATAACCAACTATTTAGCTTCTGATTTCAATCCAATTAATGGTCAATACGGCGTACGGCGGCCTGGGAAATTATCTCCTTTCAGAAATGAAGTGCTGACCTTGCGGACAAAAGGAACCACATATAAAGAAATCCATGCTTTCATTCGTCAGAAAGGATACACGGGCTCAGAAGCGGCGATTAGACAATTCATTGCGAAAGAAAAAAGGCTGGGAAGAGATTTTAAAAAAGAGGCCTCTACTGATGCCACAGAGGTTATTGAGAGAAAGTGGCTAATAAAGTTACTCTACAAGCCACTTAACAAAGTGAAAGATATTTCTTTTGAACAAGTTGAAAATAGTATTCAGCAGTATCCATTGATCGGTACATTACTCGATCTAATTTGGGATTTCAAAAAGATTCTTAAATCAGGTAAGAAAGAGATCCTCCATACATGGATTGCAGAGACGGAAAGCCTAGAATTAGCTGAATTGAAAAGTTTCCTAAATGGAATGAAAAAAGATATCAAGGCAGTTGAAAATGCCTGTACACTTCCCTATAGTAACGGATTAGCTGAGGGCAGTGTCAATAAGTTGAAAACCATCAAGCGAATCATGTATGACCGCAATAGTTTCGCTCTTCTACGAAATAAGCTTCTATTACTAGAAGTCCGCAAATTCAACTAACGTTGGAAAGAACCTATTGGACGCTTACACAGAAGTATATGGACGAGCAAAGTAATATCGAAATTTGATAGATGGCTGTATTATAGAATATTTTTCATTACTTAACAATTGGTCTTTTTGAAAGAATATTAGCTCCCCACAACTCCTCTAAAATCAAAAAAAAAGCCCCTACTGGAAAAAAATTCGTTTCCAGTAGGAGCTTTTAGGCTATGAGAATTCTTTCGATAGTAAGAAAAATGTACAAATAGCTACTTAGAAATTTCACTTTTTATCACATTATTAGTAATTGGTATAATTTTATTAGATTCTTTTAGTACTCTATTTAAAGAGTGGATGTTTTGAGACACTGATTTATGAAAGTCAGCAGAATTTTTATGGCCTTTAATTTTTACTACAGGGGAACGTTTAACAACTACAGATCCTGAACTTTTATAATTGACAGTTTCTTTGTTCATATTCTCCCTCCTATTAATAACCTTATAAAATCTAAAAAATATTCATTTTTATTTATTATAGCATGCTCTATCTCTTCTGCATACGCTATGACCTGTTCTTCTGTCCATTTTTCCTCTAATGAGAAATGGAGACAAAGAACCGATTCACCCAAAGGCTCGGTAATATATAGAGTTTGTTTTTCTTCCCGATATGCAATTAATTTTTCATTCTTAGTGTATGCGTCTACTACGAAAACATTGCTTTCAGTTAATTTAAATGCATTCTGAGCAGAAATATCACCAGCAATTCCAATGCACATTAGACTATCTTCTTGATCGTATGCATAAAGCGAAGCAGCAAAACAACCTGTAATAGTATTAACTATTGTTGGATTAAAAGTAGCCGCCTGGATGATATTCGCAGGTCTATTTAAGAATAAAATTGCTTGAGTTAAAAATTCGGACCAATCATTTTTCCCATTTCTTGTGATAAGGTTTCTTTCGCTCAACATTTCTAAACTCTGTTCTGCATAATTTAATAAATAAGAAGTTTGATTTTGTAATTGTTCTAAAACTTCCCTATTGGCAATTAAATCTACAACTGAACGCAACGAAGTGCTTAGTAATTCGGATATTTTTATTGCATTCTTTTCTGATTCCGAAATATCAAATTCATAAAGCCAATTTCTATCTTTGTAAACATCGAAAAGAAAGGCCCATACAAAAGGGTCTGCTATTTTTAGAAAGTTACTAATAAATCCACCATCATTTAATTCTTTTTCTATCCATTTTTCAAACGGATCAAATGGTGAATCCGGTAAACGGTGGTTAGTTTCTAAGAACTCCTGATTTATTCTTTCTAAATCATCTTTGAGATACATGAAATTCTTCTTTATTTCAGGGGTAACAAACGTTAATATATGCTTTTTTTCTGCTAAAGCTGCTTTGTATTCTAAATATGTTGGAGTAACATTTCCTTGCAACAACTGCTGACCTGCACCAGCCTTTTTATTAACCAAGAGAACAAACACATCGCTCGACTTTACAACAGTCAAACATTGTTCCAACGTATCTTTTTCCCATGATCCGAAATCTCCATCTTCAAAAATCGGCACCTCATGTCCGCTAATTTCTAGATGGGTCTTTATAAACTTTCTTGGTTTCTTTAAATCTTCCTCAAAAGCAGAGCTGATGAATATTCTCGTTTTATTTATCAGTGTTATCCCTCCCTCTTAAATTGAAATAATTCAATTTACCCCCAAAGCCTTATAAACCGCATCAACAGGATCCGAATAAAACACAGGTTGCACTTTCACCAACAAGTCAGGCGGTACCGTCTGCAAGTCCATGACCGATGCAGCTGGGATCAAGACTTTCTTGGCTCCCGCATCTACACACACCTGCAATACATTGGCGAACTCTTCTACTTTCGCAATCGTTCCGCCAACGGTCATGTTCCCAATGACGATGGTGCTTTCTTGGACCGGTTTATCGAGTGCACCTGAACACAGGCCGATCAATTCCGCGATTGCCAGTTCATCGGTAAGGCCGATTCCTTGAAGATCACTGATATGCATCAGGTAATCCTTCGTTTTGATTGCGATGGTATTACTGATGCTTTTGCTGTTGGCTGTAAAGAAACGGAAGGCGGTATCTAAGCTTTCCCTCGCCTCTCGTGAAGAACTTACACCAGACTTATCAAACTTCCCTGTTCCGCTCACCACTTCATTTTCGAGTTTATAGACACCAATCATCCCTGAGTGCCCATGTCCAGCCACGTACACATGGCCCGGCTTGCCCATGCCTTCAGGTATCAGTTTGCCGCCGCCCTGTTCTGGCACTGATGTATATTCTTCCTCTAATGATTCCTTATCGATATAAGAGAACATGACATCGTAAAACTCCATGCCACCGATTTTCTTCAGCTGCTCTTTGACGCGGCGGCGTCCTTCCAAAGCATATTTCAAGATTTCTTCGATGTCTTCTTTTGTATAAATGCCATTTGGATAAATCAATTTGACCATACCAGATACGGTCTTACGGACCGCAATAGTGTCCCGCTGGTTCAAGTTATTCCCTAATTTAAAGTATTTGTCTACCGAATCGGCAAATGAACGTTTGCGCATTTCCCGAAAAAACTCCGCGATATAATCCACAATAAAGCCGTATTTATCCGTAAAGAAATCCGGACGCATTTTCGGAATTTCCCAACCTGGCAGGTAATAATGCATACGGTCAAAGAATGCCGAGTCATTTGCCATCTCTTCAGGGAAAGGTGCAAACAAATGAGAAGTTTTCAATAAAACATCGACGCTTTGGTTGATGTTTCCGACGAAAACCATTGACGCACTGGCATTTTTTTCTTCTTTGCCTCGAGCAAAAGAACCCGATGCCATATAGTCTTTCATGATTTGAATACCGTCTTTGTCTTTGAAACGGATGCCAGCCACTTCGTCAAACGTGACACAATCCCACATGCCAACAAGCCCGATTTTTCGGGATGTCATATTGTAAAACAGATTGGCTACTGTAGATTGCCCACCTGAAACCAAAATAGAGTTAGGTGAAATTTCTTTATAGACATGTGACTTCCCGGTACCTCGTGGCCCCAGCTCACACATATTGTAGTTATTCTCAACCAAAGGTACGAGACGCAGCAACAAATGCCATTTAACACGGTCTTCCAATTGCGTCGGCTCCATGCCTGTCGAGCGGATCAAGACATCAATCCACTCATCCTTAGTAAATTCTTTTCTGCCTTCGAAAATCTCTTGGATATCCATATTCGGCATCTGAATCGGCTGCAGGCTGCTGACGCTGAAAGGATTATTATTACGTGCTTCTTCATCGTAATAATAATCCACTTTCACCATACACCAAATCCCCCCGACCAATAGCTTGTCGAATTCTTTGACGAAATTGGAGCCGACTGGCACCCCTTTTAAGCCTAAATTGGAGAATTCAGCTTCGTAAATATCCAACTTCGGATTCAGAACAACGGAGACTTTATCGATAATGGAGTATTGGCCCAGCTCGCGTATGCGAGATTTAATTTTTTCCGCTTCATCCGGACGGACAAAATTATCTGAAAGGATTTTTTTAACACGTTCAACGCCTTCTTTGATGCTGTCTTCATCATCAGTCGCTGCATACATGCCGAGTAAATACTCCAGCACATAGACCGGCACATTGGCGCCTTCTTTGATTAGCTTGGTCAAGTCTTTTCGAACCACACGTCCCGCAAATGTGTGATTCAGCTTTTTATCCAGATCAACTGTTAAAGACACTTCCGTTTTCCCTTCCATTTACACACCTCTTCTATTAAAAATCAAAATCACTCACTATCCCAAGATTGATGGTAAAAGGTATTTTGTCAGTGACCAATCCTGTTTCAGTATCTTTAATAAGTAAATAATAGCTCTTGTTGCGATCGTAGGTAATGCTTCTTAACACAAAGCGAAGTTTGAATGTGCGATCAGACGGATTCTCAAAAGGACGATCCCCGATAATCGTTTCTTCATTCGATAAGATCGTTCCTTCTTCATCAGTCATATGAATCGCGACGGTCCGTGGTGCCGTTTTGTCTCCGACTTTTTCTGTCTGGAAGAATTCCAAATTGAAGATGCTGTTTGTGATTTTTCTTGTCGTATTCGTTAATTTAATGTCGATCTTCCGAATGGCTTGCGAACCTTTTTGCCCCGTCCGCTTGTTTTTGAACGATATGAGCGGAATGACCACTTCTTGCAAGCTTGCTCCACCGTGAACAAAATTGACACCCGAACCTTGAATTTTATAGCGGATCGTTGCATTCGGTACATACGCTGTCAATTGCTGATCGTTTTTCACTACAGATGATAGATCAATCGCTAATTGACCGGATACATCCCGCTTTTCCTTCGCCAGGATATAACGACGCTTGATTTCCAATGCATCCAAGGATTCTTTATCCATCTTATCGCTTTCTTCCAAAGCATCACGTTGATACAAGAAGCCATGATCAGCTGTGATATAGATATTCGTTCCGCTTAAATCATCTTTGATCATTTTCACTAAGTCATAAAGTTGGTTCAAGGCAGCTTCCACTGCATTGAATGTATAAATTTCTGTTGATGCTTTATCGCCCATCGCATCAATCGTGTCATGATACAGGTAAACCAGCTTTTTCCCCTTAAAGGTTTCTCTGCGCGCAGCTTTATTCATTGAAAAGACATCTTGGAAATGAAATGCAGTACTGTCTTCTATTTGAGATTCGATGATTTTTCTGCGATTCTCCAGCCCCGACGAATCTTTGCCATCAACCAGCACTTTCCCGCCTGCATCAAAATCTAAATTCCGATGAGGTAAAAGAGCGGCCATTCCAAGCTTTGTCACTGAAGGCACAACGCCAAGCATGTTTTGGATTTCAGAAATCCCGGTAGTTTCGGCATTTAAGCGTTCCGCTAGTTCAACCCCTACTTCATATCTCATCGCATCCGAGATAATGACGAATACTCGTTCATTATTCCGCATATGAGGAGCGATGACAGAAGAATAGAAGTTTTGCTGTTTTAGGACTCCCGGCAATGACCAATCTGTAGTTAATGTCGGACGTACTGCTTGTGACCAATGGGAACTTAGCTCCCCCATATACCAATTTGTATACAGGTTTTCGACCATGTCTTTAAGTTTTTTCAACAATTCATGATCGGTTTCGTCATCATAAGCCACATAAAACTTCCGGTAGTACGTATCCATTTTATGATAATCGTTAAGATAAGCTTCATATAAATCTATTGCTTGAGACTGTGGGATACCTTGTTTGTGATTGTTATAAAACTCATGCATTTCTACTGTATAGAATAAGGCCTCATAAACGGCTTCATAGTCATCATAATAATGTTTCACTCTTCTGAGTTTGATCAGCTTTTTGTATTCCTCGTAATCTTCCAGCTTTTCTAAAAGGCTATTGGCAATATGGATAATGATTGCCCGGTCAATATAAGGAAAGATATCCGCTTGTTTAAACTGGTCCAACGGAATCGTCTGGATCACTTTTGGCAGATTGATTTCCTGCTCGACCATCTCGATGTAGTCATTGAATTTAACGTAATCACTTTTGTGATGCATCCAATGATCGACGAAGACCAAAGCGTTGGTTTTACTGCGCTTCGCAATAAAGTCATTCAACTCCGCCAAATATTTTTCATCGACAGAGTGGCTGAATGCCGTTATGGATAGATGAATAAATAGGTTCTTTAAGGTCTTGACTTCCTGCTCATATCCACAGTAATTCGCTACGGACGACCAGAAAACGTCCAAGTCAAAGAACCGCTCAATCAGCGAAAGGTATTTATTTTCAGCATCATCTAAAGTGTCCATTAAGATAGTTTTCAAGACATCTTCAAAATTTGGCGTCTTCAAATTACACAAGACACTCATAATCGACAGTTCGATCAGTTCTTCTGTAAATGAACCAATGCCAAAAGCGGAGAATTTTCTAAAACGATCTTTGTTATTGAAGAAACGTTCGTATTTTTTCACCGTTGCGCGTAAGGAAGGTTCTATATGTAAATCACTCAAAATGAGCGATATGCGATCTGCATAAAATGTTTTCGAATACATGACCGTATCAGCCAGCCAGTTGTCTTCAATCGTTAAGTCCAAATTTGTGTAGATGAGGTATGAAGAAGTTGGATCTTCTTCCTCCAGCAAATACTTTGTATAAAACTGATTTTGATCAGTCAATGTATGGATTTTCGCCTTATCTATTACAAGAGTTTCAATTTCTTCAGTAAACTCATTATCTTTATCCACCCAAAAAACAAGCTTGCGCTGCTCTTCTTCTTTTAGTGGTGCATTAAAAATGTCCGATAGCGCAGACACGATTTGTCCCATGTTCATGGCAGTCACCTGCTTTCTCTTTCCATTATAGAACAAAGATACATCAGAAATCTCTGATGTATCTCTGTTTGTTTATATTTTAGCAACCAGGCCTTCAAACTTCGCATAGTTGACAACAACACCGTCATCCAGGTCAATTTCAATCTGCATATCGGCCATGTGGTGTAACTTCTCATCGTAAGCTTTTAATTCATCGATTTTCTTGTCTAGAACTTTTAGTTCCTTTTTAGCATCACTGATTTCTTTTGTTGAAGAATCTCCGTTAATAATATTCAGTAAATCCTTCTTCTCTGAATCCATACGAATTTGAACTTCATGTAAATAGTCAGTTCGTATACGAGAGAGTGTTGTTTTATCATATCGATGCATATAAACGAGACAGTTAAATGCTTTTTCTTTGCCGGATGTGAATAGCCAATAAATTGGACGTTTCTTATAGACTTGGAGATGATCTTTATAAAAATCATTCAAAAAATAACGACGTAAGGCTTCTCTTACAGTTTCATTGCTCCGTCTACCAAGTGCCTTTGTAACAAAATTGAGATTTTCTTCAAGTACATCTTCACTATAAGTTACACGAACGAATTCAATGAATCTTGCAACAATATCATCCTCAAAATATGATCTTGAAAGCATAGGCAAGATATTATCTTCATCTACTAAGAATTTTCTATAGCGAGAAGAATCAAATTTACCACCTGCATAGATTAGCCCTTCTTCATCAAGCGAATATCGACCAAAAGAACATCCTATTGCATACGATATAAAATTTTTAATTTCTTTTTTGAATTCTGCCCGATTTATAGTCACATTTTTTTCTTCAACTTCAGAATTCATATCATTCTTCAAATTATATGCTTCTATAAAAATACGATTTAACTCTTCTTCGTTTGATTTAAGTTGATTAAATTGTTTAATAGTGAAATTTTCCCAATAGATAAATGAAGATTCCATTGTTTTTGAGGGAAACTTTATTAAAGAATTTTTTTCGAATTTCCATGATGTTTCTTTCGAATTCCAATCACTTTTGGATATTTGAATATTTTGTTTAACTATTTCTTTTGATTCATTATCATTTAATATAGCCCCTGGAAGATTTTTGAAATACCCAACATGGAAATGCAATGTAGGATTAAGCATTTTAATAATAGAATCGAAAAACTTATTATTACAGATTGCCAGTATCTGATAAACATCCACTTCTTCATTTGCAAAACAACAATGGCCTGTTGAGTCAAATATAAATCCTTTTTCATAAAATCTAAAAGCACTACTACTAGAAGTTATATCAGACCACGAAACACTTTCCTTAAAATAATAACCCGGATTTCTTACAACAGCTTTTTTATCATTGAAAATTTCTTCACCATCATTTCCCCATTTTATTACATATTCTTGATTTCCGTACCATTTTCTATAAGCCCCACCTTTGTTGTACGGGAACCACATTTTACCAGATTCTTTAGATTCTTGTCTAGAACCTATATTAAATCCAATATTATTAAAGTTACACTCATACCATAATCTCAAATATTTATTATTGTTCGCAGTTGCACAGCCTTGTTTTGCCTCTATAATATTTCCCAAAGAATCATTTTTTTCAAAAACTTTAATTGTTTCTTCACTTACCCAATAAGCAATTGGACTTCCTGGGATTTTACTAAAATTGTCTTGATCAAATGATGAGCGATAGGAAACTGATGGATTACTAACTGCTTCTATCACTTTAATAGGTTGGTTCAAAGAACCTTTGAAATCTGAAAGTTTTATATATTCACCTTCAAACCCACTATGATAATTTCTCAAGGTAAAAGTGCAAATTGGAACAGTCGCTCCGTCAAAACCTGAATACTCTAGTTGTATTAAACTGCTAAGGGTTCGGTTAGTAATAATATTATCCCGCAACTTTTCAAAGGAAGATATAAACATCCATACAAAGGGAGACATGAATCCAATCTGGCCATTTTCTTTTGTTGCAAAGAAACTATACTCGATAAATGCTGAAAATAAATCTGATTTAACCTCAGGATAATTTTTAGCTAAATAGTTTGAAACTTCTGTTGTAACATATTTGTTCCCAGCATATGGTGGATTAGTAATGAAGATATCATATTGCCGGGCCATAATACTACCTTGTTTAATCAAACTAGCGAATAAGGGGACCAACCTATTTCTCATATCCATTTCGAAAAGATTCCCGTATTGTTCTTCCATTTCTTTCATTCGCTGGTTTAGCCATTCTTTATCGAAAGACTTTAATTTTATTAGTGA
The DNA here is from genome assembly GCF_001465835.2 of Planococcus kocurii. NCBI lineage: Bacteria > Bacillati > Bacillota > Bacilli > Caryophanales > Caryophanaceae > Planococcus > Planococcus kocurii. The sequence continues at coordinate 3,399,369 of NZ_CP013661.2, read as the reverse complement.
TCCAATTGATTTAGCATGATGGAATTGTTCTATAAAGTCTTTCATGTTTTCATAATTTTCACCTAACGATTCATTCGCTAAAAATGTGATTTCTTCATCAGTTAGTGAATTTGTCTCTTGTAGAGCTGCTAGGTTCATTTTTAAACCCTCTAATTCAATACTTTGCAAGAAACGTTTGTTATATTCCAATGCCTTCATAACAACTGAAAAGCTGGCCAGTTGATACGAGCGAATATCGATATCTAAACCATACAAATTATTTTCAATGATTAATCTAGGAATTTCTCTCTCAATATAGCCGGCTTTGCTATAAATTTCATATAGAACGTCGAACATATAAACAAGAATATGTCCACTTCCCATAGCAGGATCAAAGCATTTTATCTCTTCAATGTTTAATTTTTTGTTTGCATAGAGAGCTAGATTTTCTTTAAATGTAGGATCAACGTTTTGGTTTTCTAAATAAAACTCCCAATTTTCAACTAAATCATGATCTTCAGGATGTGATTCAATCCAGTAACGTCCTAAAGCATTTTGGACCATGTAACGAACAATCCATTCTGGAGTGAACAATTGTGTAGCAAAAGGCAGTTCTTCTGCTTTATAGCGTTTTTTCGCTTGTATTACACGCTCATTTTCTTCTGAAATATAATATTGATACAGCCAACCAATTACTTCAACTTTTCTCCAATTGTCTTCAGGAAGAATTTCTGTGTTTGTTAGTTCATGGACAAATGCATTAGTCCCAAGTAACCCTTCAGGAAAAAGAATTTCTGTATAATCATCAATCGTCTCAAACATAAATGGCATATAACGATTCAAGTCATTACAATGTTTGATAATAAGATATTTGAAAAGTTCTTCATCTTTATTGTTCATTTTCAGATCGTACACATACTATTTATCCAAATCTAAACCCAGCGTTAGAGCTTCTTTAATCATATCCGGTTCTTTACTCTCTATATTAGAGGAAGATAATACTCTTACTTTGGTTGGAAGATAATCGTTAACTTCCATAAAACGAAGAGCTGTAAAACGGTTAAACCATGTATAAGAAACCTCTTCCATCACTCGGTCAAAACCAATTTCCCGAATACGATTTATTAATTTGTTACGTTGAACTCTTTCTTTTTCACTAAGCTGCTTTCCGTCTACAAATATTGCATCCGAGCTTTCAATCGCTACTTTTTGTATGCCTTCAGAGGTGATACCGACTTTTCTTGCTTGAAGTTCCACTCGTTCCAGCAGCTCTCTTCTGGCTTCTGTAGCAAACTTTTTCAACGCTGGTTTATTCACTGTTTTCCCCCACTTACTTTTGGAATTCTATATGTTTATTATCTTTTATGATTTCTTTTAGTTTCTGAGATAGATTCTTAATATACTCGTCTACTTCATTTTCTGTAGTTAATGGTGTAAGACTAACTAATTCTGATGATTTAATAAATCTTTTCTGAATAGGAGTAGATGGTGAACCTCCTCCCTCTTTAATAGATATATCTTCTTGTTCTTCCTGTTTTTTTCTTAACCATTCTCCAATTTCTCTGTTAATGCTGCTTTCTTCTTTTTCTTTAAAGTTTGTACTTCTTGGAATGGTTGCTTCCACTTTGAATATGTCTGTATAAGACTCTAGAACTTCCAACAAATGAGAATAAAATTTATCGATTTGCTGTTTTGTTTCATCACTTACTCCGTATTGGCTGGCAAACGAGATTAAATTTTCTTGATCTTCTATAATCTTATTTTTAGCATTGTTTTTCTTTTCAAACAAAACCGTTTTGATTTGATTATCGATTATGTGCGCCAATTCAGGAATATCTTTAATCTTTCTATAAGGAAGTGGATCTGCTAGAATCGATTCCAAATCTTCTACTTCATTTTCGATTTCTCCACCGCCTAAATAGGCCTTGTTTTCTTCGTATTTAGCAAATTGCACTAGTCCTTTATCAAATATATTTTTTTGATTGCTTGCGAAGAAGTCCTTTACATAAACTATATCTTTTTCCCAATAGCCAAGGTCTTTTTCCAGCTCTTTTAACTTAGTAAAGAAAGAGGCGTTATCTAATCCATTATGGAATTGATCGAAATATTCAAGGCCTTTATTCAAGAGGCTTTTCCCAGGGTACTTCTTGCCTTCGTATTTGGCTTTTAAATCGTTAATCTCAGCGATTTGTTTTTCAATTAGTAGTTTTAAATCTTTTACTAAACCGTCTTCATCATCTGCTAAATCAACTTTGTTGAACACTTCTTTTGCAACTCGTTTTGCTGCACGAATTAGATCTTCATCTACATGCGCACGTTTAAGGACGATGGCTTTATCTGAGTCAGCCGTTTTGGTGAATACAGAAATCAAGGTATTGGTATTCTGGTCCGGCTCCAAATATTCCGCATTATAGCGTATGCGAATGGCTTGGTCCTTCAATAGCTTTGCAATCATGGCTGCGATGTCTAAAGGTCTCCAACCATAAGGTTTTTCCTGGAATCGATCATAGAGTGTTTTCACACGCACTTGCTTTTGAATGTCACTTTGTAAGCTGATAAAATCGAAGATTTCCTTTTTAGCCAAGTTATTCGCATAGGTATCTTGGGGTTCTCCAAAAGACATCTGCTCATTACCTGGTGACAAGATATGAATTAGTCCTCTTTCGTTTTCTAAATGTTCTTTTACATAACCGAGTTTCGTATAGATGTTATCAACAAGGATTTTAAAAGCTGCATTAAATTTCTCTTTAACAGAGGAACCTTTTATCTCCACTTTGTCGCCATTGATGAAAAAAGATCCGTATTTAATAGCTTCTTCTAACAACTCACGGCTTCTGCGTGTCCGCTCTTTTATCTCTGTTTGTTTACTATTTAAGATATTTTGAATATTTTCGGGAAGTTGCGTAATATTCTTTTTTGCTTTGTAATCTTTAATCCTTAAAGCTTCTTCTATTTCCTCTACATACAACTCACTGCCACCCAGTTTAACGACCAATTCACCGCTGCCACTCGTCATCATCATCAGTTCTTGATCGGATTTTTGATAATGATCGGAAAGAGGCGATATGATGTGGACGCCAATACTTGAAGATTGGTTTCCGTAATTTTTCTCATCCATTTTCTGATTATAAGAGAACAGATATTCATTAGAGTAACGATACTTTTTTTCATCATAAAAATCTTGGAAAACAGTCGTCGCTAACTCTCTTTTAATAACATCTTCTTCAATGTGCAAGGCCTTGATTTCACGGTTAATGTCTTGTTCATCGTCTGTGAGGAAGAGATAGAAATCACCATTCTTCTGAATAAGCGTTTCTGAGATCAACTTTCTTAATGACACTTTTATCTTTTCTTTTAATGCCAATTTATCTTCGTCAATATTTGTAATCATTAATGTCGCAAGATTATCGATGTTGGCCGGCAGCTCTTTGATGTATTTGACCATAAATAAGACTTTCAATAGCTCCATATTAAAAGGATCGTCTTTTAATGAAGGGTTTTCATACGCCCCTTCGATAACACGTGAAATGGTTGGATTTAAAAACTCTCTAACCGTTTCGTAAAATGCGGGAAACGGGATTAGCAAGCCTTCTTCTTCGGTTTTATATCGTAATGCGGTTTCTTTATAAGCGGATAGCATCGAACGTTCACCTTCAGATAAACTCTTGCCTGAAGATCCATGTTTTCTGATCTGCTCGAACACGTTTTGCAGAAGTTTAAATTGATAAGGAACAAATGGATAGACATCCGAAAATTCCTGTTCGTTGTCATAGCCACGCAAATCAGCGGTGCTGTCACGGAAACTGATCAAGTTTTTCAAGATGGCGCTTTTTTCAGGATAAAGTAATCTCAATCTGTCATTTACATAATCCTTTTTCAATAGAATCCGTTTTTTCAATACCTCATCTACAGAAATGGAAGAAAGGGAAAGTCTTGTATCAAAGCGCCCTTGTATCCGCGAAAAGTCGTCGCCTTTTACTTTGACAATACTGTCAATGCTTTCCTGCGAAGTTACGATAACCCATGCTTTTCCTCTAGCATGTGTACCTAGTTCTTCTGTAAGTGTTTGAAGGTTTAACATAAGGCTCCTGCTGTCACCTATGTATTGTCCGATTTCATCCACTAAGAAAATAAGATGGAAGTTCCGGCCTTTTTGTTCGATGTATTCATTAACGTCTTTTGCAAACTTTTCAATACTGATTTCATAATTATTGACCCCATTATCAAACCAGTTACCAGCAGATTCTTCTGTCATTTCTGTAGCTTCGGAGAGGGCTGTAACGATATAATCTCTATCAAAATAAAAACTGTTTCTCCGCTCTTCCCATGACTCGCCTGCCAGATTTCTAAAGGCAGATTTAAACCCTTCATATGTACCTTGTTTGTCCAAGTATTTTTCCATTTCAGCTACTCCTGAAATATCTCCGTAATAACCTCTGTGTTCATAAAATACTTTCATGAAGACACGCAAGATCGCATCTTCTTTTGATTTATTGTCCAGCTGTGCTTTTGCATCAATATTAAAGAGAATAGTCTCTGTTTCAATACCAGCCGTACGCTGCATATTCGCCAGTACAATTGGGTCCTGAATTTTTCCATCAAAGTATTCAACTGCAGTTTTATTTTCTACTTCCTTGTTCTCTAGTAAGTAAGCCAGTATTTTTAGAAAATGCGATTTACCTGATCCGAAGAACCCAGAAATCCAAACACCCATTTTATCGGTTGAACCATTTACGCCTTTTTGGTAATTCTCGTAAAATTTAGATAGGTGTTTCTGAAGTTCCCGAGTAACAACATATTCATCCAATTCCTGTTGAATGCTATCATTATCTGTTTGGGCCACTTTTATGACTCCACGAATATCACGTTCTATACTTTTTTCAAACATGTCCTTCAATAACATGGATAAACCCCCTATTTATTTAGTTGACTAATCGGAATGCACGGTAGTAGTTATCGTCCTTAAACTTGCCGAACAAATGCAAATCTTGTTCACTATATTCACCTGGATAGAACATAATGACTGGCGTCTTATCAATCACTTCCTGTAAATTGTTCAAGATATTATGTGAGCGCACAAAAGGAAAGACCTTTCCTACGCCAGTAATAATGACGATGTTGTGTCCGTCCATCTGTTCTTTAATTCTTTGCAAGAATATCTGCGGATTTGCAAAAGTTCTCAAAGCTTTGAACAAGGCGTCTTTACCCTGCTTTTTTTCCATCTCAAAAATGCGTTCAAAGATTCTTTTATCTTTTGTAATGTCCAACAGCATTTTATATAAATCGAATTCAATAATCTTTCTGTTTGAACCTTCGTAACTGAACTCTTTTTTGATGATTTTTATATAGTCCCGGACAGCTAGTTCGTCTTCCGGTTTATAATCGAAGACATAGAAACTTATCTCATTTCCCAGTCCTCGTCCTTCTATGAATTTATCTTCTTTGATTTTAGGGATAATTTTTTCGAGTCTGCTATTTAGATTAGACATATGCTCCCACTCCTATTCCCCCATTGCCTGTAGATACTTAGAGTCACAAATTTCTATCAGATGACTTTTAATTTCATCATCTATTATAATTCGATTCAGCTCGCCTGATTTCATGTCTTTTAACATGCCGGCATCAATCAGTATTTTTGAATGTACATGTTTTAATTTTTTTATAGTTGCTTCTGTCCAGCTTGCAATACTTTCGTTTTGCTCCGCTTTTGCGGTGAAATACATGTTTAAATCCTTTTTCTCAAGAATATAATTGTTCGACTGTAATTTTTCATAAATTACTTCTTCCATGAATTCAAAGAAAAGGCGATTTGTTTTCATAATCGCATATAGATTAATAATTTTCCCAATCTCAGTTCCTTCTTCAATTACCATACTACGTAATTTTTCATCTAGCACATTAACTCGTCTTAATATATATGGAAGTCCTCTTTTTAAACTAGAAATTTTTTCATGTTGAAATATATTTTCAGTGATAACTTTCGCACGTATTTCTTTGTCAGACAACCCTTGTTCTTTAAGTATCACCACCTGCTTAAATTCATAAAACATGAATGCTGCTCCTGTTAAAGCAGATGTATATTCTAGTCTTGTTTCCATACTTATCAAGCCTTTCATTAATTCAATTCTTTAATTTATATCTAATACTTTTCGAACGATGATTAATCTTCTTTTTCCACATTGTTGTTGAATTACTTTTGTGAAATCATTATTTTTCAACAATTTTTCATGATTATTCTTGTATATATCTTTTAGTCCGATGATTAATTTATGTTCTGTAATTTCTTCTTTCCAATATGCATCAACCAATTGATTTAACGCTGTGGCCAGATCTCGTTGTGTTCGGTAAAACATTTTAATCTCCACATAGTTCCCCTCACATTTAACTTATACTTAGTTCTTATTTTACTTTAGTTTTAAGTTATTGCAATAACAGTTCGTTCTCACGCTAAAATACCTATGTAACCTCTTCATGAGAGATTACATAGGTTAAATTTTAGTCATTTTGAAATTATATGGGTTAATACTTTTGATGATCAATCCTATCGTTTTCTAATTATTAATGACCTCATAGAATCGATCATTCACATAGTCTTTTTTGACCAGCTTAATCTTTCCGGAAGATTCAATATCATTTAAAGCGATGCAGACATCTTTATAGATTTGATATCTACCTGTAGCAAAAGTATCTGATGGAGCTCCGCATTCTTCAACTAAGTATTTACTTACGTTGCTTGCAGAAATTTCTTTTACTTCTCCAATGTATTCATTTATTAGTTCAGGAATTTCATATTCGCCATATTTTTTTGTAATATTAACAAGTTTATTAACCTGTGATTTATCTATATTTATTAATCCCGCTGCTGCTAAAGGTATGTATTCTTTATCTCTTATACGTGCTTCTTTTAAAAAGTGCTTTCTTTGCTGATCTTCTATAAGTGGATCGCTTAATTGTATAGTGTCATCAGCCAACAAAGCGGTAGACATTTTAATCTCATAAGAATCATTTAACGCAAAAGCTCTGTATGGATAACTTTTTTGATCTTTTATAAAACGCTGTACAGTAAAAGTGATATTTGTTTCTGTAGATTTTACGTAATATAAACTGAACGCTTCATAGTTACTTGGAATACCTTGATAATGGTAGTTAAAAATATCAAATAGATTATTTTGAATTTCTAAATCGTTAATATCTTCTTCCCATTTTATATCTTCATCCATTTTTACAGCAATATCTAATTCTGCTTCCCACAAGTGTATAACACGACGCTCCATATCAATAGATTGCTCAGTTTCTTCAACAAACCAAATCGGCTTTAAGTTCTTTGTTTTAAAATATTCGTTTCTTTTTTTTATTTGTTGTACAAGTCTTGAATCTTGAATAGCAGTAACATCAGTCAATATAGTAATTGCAATTTCATTTTTATCATTACCGACTATAATGTCAGGATAGTATTTCCATTTTTCATCTGCTTTTTCAATGTAACCATATTCTACATGGAGATGGTCATTAATCTTTTCTTGCGTTTTCAATTCATCATATATGATTTCCTTCATTACTGAATGTTTCTTAGACTCCCTTTTTATTTGTTTTTGGTAAGTCTCGCTGGCTTCTGAAATAGTACAAGAATTGCTCGGATGAAAGAAATGTTTTTCGTATACATCTCCAGCTTTTAACTTTAAAATCCCACTGCAATATGGGCAGGTAAATGCACCTTTATCCGCAGCTTTCTTGAGCCTCCTCACTTCTTCCTTAGCCGAGCCTTCCATAATTTTATAACTTTGAAGATTAAATCTTTCCCCCTCATAAAGTGCTTCAAACATCTTATATCCTCCTTTAGATTTAACTAGGCTATTTTATCGATTTATTAATTATTGTATATTTATAGTATCATTAAAATCCTAAAATTTTCAATTAAATTAATCTTTATACCTATAAATTTATGAAAAATTTGTATTTGCAATGCTATGAAAAAGATTTATAGACGCTGTTTCATTTAACATAGCTTTATATAATTAAAACTGGCTTTTAAAATAAAAAAGAAGCCTTTCATTTAACTGAAAGACTTCTCTCCAAACTCAAAACCACTACTTAATTAACTGATGACCCCTCACTGGCTCAATCCCAAGTCTATCCAACTGCGCCCAAAGACTTTCCAGCGCTTTCGGCTTATCAAAGTAAAACTCCCTGCCACGCACTCGCCAGAATTTCCAACCTGAACGTTCTAGAGATTCCTGGCGCTTCATGTCTTCTTCGAATTTTTTGGACCGTGCCATTTTTCTCCGTCACATTCAACGGCTAATCGGTCACGAAGTCCTTCAATGACCAAATCGATTCGGTATTGGCCGACCTTGACCTGTGGCGTCACTTTATAGCCTTTTGCCAAAATCATGCGAAGAACGTCGACTTCGAAAGGCGAGTCGCATAATTCTTCCAGGTTTTGTACTTCCGTATTAACACGGGTTGGATTTTGGCAATAGCTTAATAAACTATAGCGTAAATCCATGGAATTAAGTTCTTCTAAATCCACTGAATGATACAACTTCATTTGATTTTTCGCACGGCTGGCAGCTACAGTACATCTTTGCTTGTCGGAAGTCTTTGTCAAAAACATAACTCTTCGGTTTGGTGCTGTCACCATCGACAAGAAGATGATGTCTCTTTCATACACTTGCAGTATAGAGATTTTATAACACTAACAGCATTATTACCGTGCTTTTGTTCCTAATACTACCAACAATTAAAGATATAGAAAAAATGACGTTTTACGTGTTACAAGTTCATTCTGTGTAAAAAAAAAGAGAAACCAAAAAAGTTTTTCACTCTTTTGGTTTCTCTAAAATATGATCTATATAAGTTGAATATATGATTCCGCATGATTTGTTACTCAAGGAGCCCTAGAAGAAAGAGCGGAAGACGGCGACTCCTGCGGAAAAACGGAGTGATGAGACCCCGCAGGAGCTTGCGACGAGGAGGCTCACCGCTTCGTCCGCGGAAAGCGTCCGTCTGAAGCGATTTCTTCGTTTCTCTACCTCATTGAGTTGAAAAAGCTGTTTCTTTAATTCAACTTATCTAGTTTGAGAAATGAAACTATTAAAGTGATTTCTGAAGACCAAGTTAGTTTAGATACCTTCTTCCAACATCTCCAAAAACTCTGCTCTACTCTCAGCTCCCGAATGATCGATTGCACTCAAGCCGTCCGGTCCAGGCAATGCAGGATCTGCTCCGTTTTCCACTAGCAGCAATGCGCTTTCATTTTCACCATAGATCACAGCTGTTCCAAGTGCTGTTGAGTAGTCATCGGCCGTATTGGCATCTGCTCCGGCATCTAATAAATACGCCATCATCGCCAAATCTCCAGAATAAGTGGCGTACATCAAGGCATCTGCTCCTTCAGAATCCCTTGCATTCAACTCTTCCCCATTTGCAATTGCTTCTTCAACTGCTGCAAGGTCACCCATCGAAACAGCAGACATTAAAGCGGTTTGGCCTTCTACTGCGTAATCTTCTTCATAAAGAGCATCTTCAAAATCTGGCAAAAACTGTGAAAACGCAAATGCGCTTCCTGCAAAAAGAGCAACCGTCAGCAAGTAAGCAGCACCGAGCACACCGAGCATTGCTGCAGCACCCAGAACGATTTTGCCGTGAGCAGGCTCGTAAAACTTGGCATCCTTATTATCAAATTGGCTGATAGCCTGAATACGTTTTGGTAAGCGAGGATGCGTCGATAACACTTCACTTAACCACACAACAGCGTTTGATTCTGTAGCGATTTGCTCGCAATAAGCATCTTCGTTTACTTCTACATATGTCTTCTTGCCAATTCCAAGAAGCGTTAATGCACGTTTCGCAGCTAATGCGTTTTGAATCGTAAACGCAGCGTGGCGATCACACGTGTATTCGCAAGAACGGCTATATGCTTCAGCAAGAAAAGGAATAAAACCAGCCGGCATTATTAATAGATTTTTCCAAACGTGACGACGTTTAATATGTGCCAGTTCGTGAGCAATGATAAAGTCTAACTCTTCTTGCCCCTGCTCGCGTGCCAGTTCAAACACTTCAGAATACAAAACGACCATGTCGCGACCGAAGAAACGAGTTGCGAAAGCATTAAGTGCCCCTTCCGATTGAATGACAAAAACATCCGGCACTTTTTTCAGTTCCATTTGTTTCGCTAAAACTTGGACACGCTCATAAACGTCTGGAAACTGCCGCTCATGAATCCGGACTCCATTTCCGCGAATCGAACCAAGCATAATTGCGTTTGTGAAAAGTAAAATGATAAAAATGGTTAAGGCAATGGCAATACCGATAATCGATACAGCTGCTAGTGCGTAAATAACAATGCTGAAAACTAAGCTAATAATAAAATACGCGGTTTCTCTGTTTGACTGAATACTCGTCTGATTCATCGTATACTTCCTTTCAAATTGGAATATCTTACATATAATAGCACATAGTGACCATCTAGAGAATGTAATTTTAAATTATATAAATTGAATTAAAGAATCCAACAAATATGCCGCTTCGGCGCCATGGACAAGCCTTTGCTGGGAAGTGTCTCTGAAGAGATGGAACAAAATAGCGAAAACGCCTTGGGGAGCAAGCGAAGTGCTGAAATCCATTCGGGTGTTTAGCCCGAGTTAGTTCAGCGCGAGCCCCCGGCAAGCGAGCTGTTTTGCGGAATATCGACTGCTATAGGTTTATTAGTTCAACATATATAGTTGAATAATTATTTTCATTATAGATTTCGAGCTTTTGATTAGCATACTTGCAGAAACTTCTAAACTGTAGTAATATTTTAACGTACTTATTATATGCATCTGTATAACCTTAAGGGTATGGCTTAGGGGTCTCTACCAGGAGCCGAAAAATCCTGATTACAGAAAACGACTTGTTCGTTTTTTGTAATCAGGATTTTTTTATGTTTTCTTATAAAAATCTTTGGAAGTTTGATCAATGTACTCAAGAAAGGAAGCGTACGAAAATGAATTTAAAAGTGTATATTTTAGCCTTGTCTACCGTCGCTGTTGGACTTGTCGAATTAATTGTGGGGGGGATTTTGCCGACAATTGCGGAAGAATTCGATGTATCTTTAGCAACTGCCGGACAGCTGATTACCGTATTCGCCATGATTATTGCTATTGCCGGTCCTGTCTTACTTGTTGCTACTAGCAAATTTGAACGAAAAAAAGTTTATTTAGTTTCCATGTTTGTCTTTTTTCTTGGTAACTTACTAACTTATTTCAGCCCTGACTTTACGTGGATGATGATTGCACGCGTGATCACTGCAGCGAGTACAGCACTTATCGTCGTTTTGTCTCTAACCATTGTTGCGAAGCTTGTGGAACCACGTTATCGTGCCAAAGCAATTGGTTTTATTTTTATGGGCATTAGTTCTTCACTGGTTCTTGGTGTGCCGCTCGGAATTCTCATTTCAGACGCTTTTGGATGGCGGTTTATTTTCCTTGGTATCGCCCTGTTGTCAATTGGTTCTATGGTGCTGATTGCACTTTACATCCAACCGATTCCTGGTGGCACTGCAGTTCCACTTAAACAGCAGTTAAAAGCAGTGGCGAGCGCAAAAATTGGCACTGCACACCTTGCAACCTTGTTTATGCTGGCTGGGCATTATACCGTTTATGCTTATTTCACACCCTACTTAGAAGTGAACTTGCAGCTAAACTCGACGTGGATCAGTATTTGTTATTTACTGTTTGGTATAGCGGCAGTAAGTGGGGGCGCAATTGGCGGCGCATTATCTGATTCGATTGGTTCGAAAAAGAGTATCATTCTTGTGATCTCTGCGTTTGCGATCGTGTTGTTTATCCTTCCGTTCACTACATTCTCATTGATCGTCTTCTTACCGGTAATGATCATTTGGGCAGCGCTCAGTTGGACTCTTGCACCTGCTCAGCAAAGCTACTTGATTGAAACGGATCCAGCAACGTCTGACGTTCAGCAAAGTTTTAATAATTCTGCACTTCAAGTAGGTATCGCGCTCGGTTCGGCAATCGGTGGAATCGCTTTGACTCAAACTGGTTCAGTTTCAAGTATGCCGTGGGTTGGCGCTGTTATTGTTCTTGTCGCTCTCGGCTGCGCAGTGTTTTCACTAACACGTCCTGCCATCAAGCGTACTACCGAACCGTCTCCCAATCAAAACTTTAAAGCGAATTTCGAGCGAAAATAAGAAATTCTTATCCAGGTAAAAGAAAGCCCCTTAGAAAATCAGTTGATTTTCTAAGGGGCTTTTGGTTTTTATTTTGCTTAACGCAGAATCCGCTTTTCTTTTGCTTTCTTGAACCACATCTGGAATTCATCCAGCAATTGGCTGTACACCTCTTGATCCGTGACTTGATCGATATCCGGAACATGGAATACTTATCTTTTTAAGTTAAATTATCGAACAGTAAAAACAACCCTGTAAACAGTAAGGTGCCATAGGTAACAAAACGAAATGTACGTTGGTCAATCCACTTGAATAAGAGCTGCCCTAAATACAACCCAGCCAATACAAACGGAATAGCTAAACCACTTGAAATCCAAACAGTTTTGTTTGTACCAGAAAAATAAAGTTGCAATAAGAGACTGATCGAATAGATAAACAGATAAAAAGCGAGCGTCGTTCCCCGTAATTTCTCTTTTTGTATATTCGTTCCTGAAAAGTACAGCAAAAGGGGTGGCCCTGGCATACCAATGCTTGTTGTCAAACTGCCAGACAACCCGCCAAAAAACCTGTCTCTTCTGTTGGTCTGGTTAATCCGGAAAGACAAAATCAACAGCACCGTCAGCAACAAAATAATGAGACTGATTGCTAACTTCAGTTTTTCCAAATCAACTGCCAGAAAAATAACGATTCCGACTGGCATTCCCACGACACTTCCCACAACCAGTCTTTTTAAAACGTCCATACAATGTCAGAGCGAATTTTAAAAATTAATGCTCCTGAAATGACGAGCGAAAGAATCAAATTGATCTGAATGGCATCAGTAACACTAAATAGCAGCAAAAGAAAAGGCGTCGCCAATATCGAGAACCCAAACCCCGTGCTCGTCTGCAATACCGAAGCTCCTAAAATGATGACGATACACAAAATAATTTCCATGACAGCACCTGCTTCTAAAAGATCTAGTTTAAATGGTAACACATCGCGAGAGTCCTACCCAAAAGAGCGACAGCAACTCCCAACAGTATTCTCTTGCACAATTACCATCTCCTTGTCTTCCCTCCGCAGAAAAGGTATGCCTCTTTTGATTAATAGCCTATTCTCTTCACGCATTGTCGACTATTCTACGTCTCCTGTTATAGACTATCCAGACCAGCGGCCATATCTAGTAGCTTAGTCCATTAGGTTTTTTTACTGATTGTCAGCCAGCAAGACGGAATCTCATTACGAGAAATCGTAATTATTCAAAACCCACTTTCTTACATGCTTCTAAGACGTAACGAAGCGCATAAGTTTATCATTCAAGAAAAAAACAACCTCTCAGAAGATAAATCTCAGACACAAGATTTATCTTCTGAAAGGAATTTAGTGGAAAATTTCCGTTTTTCTTACCTTTGTAAATTGCTCATTCTAACGATCTTTCCTATATTAAAGCCTAAACAAGCTGCGGTAAATGGAAAATGATAGCTAGTGTCCAAATAAAATAATATAAAAATTGCTTCAAACTAAACTCTCTCTTGTTATTTCATTAAATAAATCATTCTGATTCATATACGTAAATGGGTGAGAATCATTTCATAAAATCTACTATTACATAATTAGAACTTTCTCCGCCCCGTGTCCATAAGCAAAAACCTTGAAGAACTTCCTTTTTGTACACCTACCAGCTAAAATAATACAGCATTTCGGTTTTGTGGCTTTTCTTTAAAAATCACCTTACCATGTACTTTATGAAAGATCCCATCCGATTTCTTTAAGGAAATCATCAAATGGAGGAAGTTTTTTCTTCAATTGCCGGTTAGGTAAAAGAATTTCTTGCCGGAATTTCATAAATAGGATTGTGTCTATTTCTGGGAATTCCTGATCCAGTCCAAGTTTACTTCTTTCATCAATAGCGCCTAGACAATCAACAATATAGGCTGTCATAATTGGCAATTCTTGCTGAAGGATATTGAAATTAGAATAAAAAGCACTGATATAGCCATTTAGCTCGAAATGAGGTTCAAATGGATTGTAATCACCTGAATACTTTCGTTCATGCTGCGGCACGAACGCCTGGGCACTCCCGGTCTCCCAAATACCGATCATGATAGCAAAAGCCGCAATTGCTGCTCGTCGAATTTCATTATTCGAATCCGTAAAATGAAGGTCATACCGATCAAATTCGAATACCCAGCCCCCGTGGAAATATGTCGGTTCAAAAACTTTTAATACCGTCTCTACTTTTTCTACAATCGGTTTCCCATCTTCTGAATGTTCAACTTCATTAGGAACATTTGCAACAAAATTTTTCATGATATGTTGAACGTCCAGATTGCTTCCTAGATAACTAATCACTCGTTGGTTCAAGAAAATTTCGGAATCCGTGGAGGAATCTAAAAGAGCGTCTGTCATCCAACGCATCGCTTCTCCCGAGTTTCCCAAGTCGTACATGGTAAACGCATAAAAGGCTTTAAGAAGACCCACATCCCAAAATCGCAGCATCCCTTCCATTAAAATCTTTTCAGATTCCATAAACTGCCCCTTTAATCGGTATAATGAGCCGAGTTGGGCATAGGCATTTACCGCTGTCGCTATGGGCAAATCCAGTTCGATTGCCTGTCGGTATAAAGAAATCGCTTTCTCTGGTTTTGCCAAAATATCAAAGCTCCATGCAAGTTCATAATGCAGCATTGCATGTTCTGGATGCTGCAAAACAAGTTTCTGAAGAAGCTGATTTGAATCTAGTAGGTTACCATCCCTGCGCAATTCCAAAGCAGCTTTTAACGATTCTTCCATTCTGCTCAATCCCTTCATCGGATTCAAAAATTTTAGTATACTATTCACAATTTCCACTATAATCTTAGCGGATTATATCAACTTCTAAAAAAAACAAATATCCAATAGTTTTTTAAAAAGAAATTAAAATTGAGATTTTAAAACCTCTTCGTATAACGAATTGAATGTATCATTTTTTCTAGAGAAATGACTTCCTCTTGTTACTCGTCGAATTTCACGAAAACTAGTATTCTGAATGTAACTTATTTACACTTATGTTACCCCTCTTTTTAGAAAAAATGAAACTTTCCTGGAAGTTTATTAGTATATTAAGAAACTAATAAAACTGGAATGAGGAAAACACATGCACTTTATCATTATTTTCTTTAGCATATTAATTCTTATGGTCCTTCTGAATATCGGAAGTGAAATTTTAATCATGAGAAATGGCTTTACCAAAAAGAACACTTGAAAATTTTACTCGCCTCTTTTGTTGGCAGTCTGGTAATCAGTCTTTATTAATATTTTACACAAGGTTTTGAATTTTAAGTGGGTAAACATCTGGTAAAAAAAGGTGGCATAACATTGGGGAAGTACATCGCAGTATTGAGATGGGTTACTTTATTTATGTATTTCTACAACATAGTATTTCCTAAAACGGATTTTACATTGTGATTGGCGTCCCTGTACTGTTAGCTACTTCTTTTTCAATTCTAAAGTTTTTTGAAGAAAGAGAAGTTGTTAAAAATCAAAGATAAGTTGATTACCCATCCAAGAATTCCGAAAGAAAGTTCTTTTTCAAAAAAGGAACCTTCTTTTTAATTTTTTTGATCCCTCTATTCATCTGTAATTTTAATTATTTTAATTGAGTTAGGAAAGAAAAAAGTATATATTTAAGAAAGTAAGAAAGTTGGATTCCATCAAAGTGATACAAAAATGAAAGGTGGTTTATCGGATGCCAAAACTTCAGGAACATTCACAAGACAATGAATTGGGTAAGTATGTCCGTTTGCGGAACAAAGGTCAAATCACGATTCCCAATGAAATACTGGAACAGCTGGAGTTAACCGCGAATACTAATCTAAAAGTAACCGTGGTAGACGGGCGGATCGTTCTAATTCCCATGATTGAAATCGCTAAAGACCAGGCTTGGTATTGGACCAAAACGTGGCAGCAAGACGAAAAAGAAGCCCAACAGGAGATCGACAAAGGGCAAACCAGTGGACCATTGGCGGTAGAAGATGCGCTTGCCTGGTTAGACGAAGAGGAATGAAGGTGACCGTTGCTTGTTTGAACTAGAAATCACGAATAAATTTAAGAAATCCTATAAAAAGTTTCACAAAAATGAGCAAAAGGCCGTCAGTGAGGCCCTTAAGCTCTTGGCAGCTGCACCACCTTTTCAACCTTCTCTGAGAACCAAGCGTATTGAAGGAACAAAAGCCATCTTTGAAGCCAGTGCTAATATGGATATTCGGATTTCGTGGGAATACAGCCAGACAGCTGAACAAACGCTAATTTTGCGCAATTGTGGTCACCACGACGATTTACTAAGAAACCCTTAAAAAACAAGAAGTCATGAAGAAATCCCTCCAGCAATGGAGGGATTTTGAACGTTACTTACTTGCTAATAAGTTACATTCATATCTGATTTTCAAGTCCAGATTTCTCTTACAAGAAATTTTCCCTTAAAATTCCACTAATGAAACTTTTTTCAATTCTAGCCGTCTGCTTCAATGAGTAAATTTTACTCAGACCCTTAAGTACATTGGGAGGAAAATCATGAAAAAATATTTACAAGGTACTTTAGGTATTTTAGTGTTCCTTTTACTCTTGACGGGTTGTCAGAAAGCTGAATCGCAACCGGCTCTTGAAGAGTCTTTTGTCACAGAAGATCAATCACTTCTTTCCGATAAAGCCCCTTTAGAACGCCCGACATCAGAAAAAGGTGTAATGATTAAGACAGAAAAAAGTGAATACCCAACAACAGTTGAAAATATTAAAATTGTAATTACGAATGACAGTACGCAAGAATACTCCACGGGTCTTGATGTATTTCTTGAAAAAAAGGTGGAAGATAGATGGTTTCGGGTTCCAATGAAAGAAGAATTTTTTACGGAACCGGCAATAGTTCACGATCCAGGCACTTCAACTAAAATGACACTTAATGTTGAAGATTTAAACTATGATCTGACTCCTGGAGAATATCGAGCCACTCTCAGTGGATTAGGAGCTCCATTTACAATAATAAATTATTAAAAATGCAACTCATATTAAACTGAATGTAACTTAACTGCACTTAAGTTACATTCAAATGCAGGAATTCCCTGATTATTTCCCCTCTAACTCAGCCGTCCATTTTTCAAACCATTCATGTGGTAATTCAAATTTGGAGAGGCCCGTTTTCATGAGCCTGTTCTTTTTACGAGAATAAAACTCAGAAAAATGCACATCCCATTAAGCTTCAATATCCCGTGCAACACCCAAAGTTAATTGATCCTGGTCATCTAAATCTTCTTCATACCAAGCCATCGTTAAATTATCGCACCACATGCAAAAATTGATTTGAGGAAATTGTTTTTCTTTCTTGCAAACTGTATCCAAAAGAAGCTTAAAATTTTCATGAGAATATAGAAGAATGATGCTTGTCTTATTCCAATTCCATCTCACAGTGCAGTTCTTCCATTTTATACAAGTATTAAGCAAAGTAATCTTGTGATTTTCATTTTTACTAATACTATCCTATCGAAAAGCTACGTATGATGCTGCCCGATATTTCATTAGCAAAAAACATTCGTAAAAGTTTTGAAAACCTGTTTGTTATTCTATGAACTAATTGCTTTGAAGGATTTTCGCAAGCTATTACAAACTATAAGCTCATGAGAAATCACAAAAAAATAACTTTACTTCTCCCCTACTATCAACTTACCAAGCGAGGCGCGTCCACGGGCTCGGGGAAGCACTAAGACAGGTGTTCTTTCCTGACTTAGTGCGAGAGCCATGCCCAAAGCGATCGGAGCGACTTTCACCTGTTTCTCTTTCTTAACCCCCTCTCTCCACTTCTACTGTCTCCAAATCCCCTCTTTACTTCCTCAGTCACTTCCTCTACACTAAACTCATCGGGAACAACCCGAACACAAAAACCGCATACCGTTTTCTGCACTAGGGGTGCCCACTTTGGCTG
Source organism: Planococcus kocurii (assembly GCF_001465835.2). Taxonomy (NCBI): domain Bacteria; kingdom Bacillati; phylum Bacillota; class Bacilli; order Caryophanales; family Caryophanaceae; genus Planococcus; species Planococcus kocurii. The sequence continues at coordinate 3,381,286 of NZ_CP013661.2, read as the reverse complement.
AGATGCAAGCGCAAGCTTCGATCCCTCAAAACTCGATCAGGATAATACCTGCGTGAGGAAGTGCGGCGCATTTCTGAAATAATTTCTTTTATTAATTATTTGTAGACTATGGCTGCATCTTCACGGATGCGGTCTTTTTTGTGCACATTTTTAAGGAGGAATTATTCATGGACTCACTGCAATGCGGCACGAGCCCAATCGTTGGATTTCGCTTTTCACTGCATCCGATGACTGGCGATTTTATCAAAGTAATTAAAAGGGCGTTAAACGATACCGACACATCGAACGTTTGGATGCATACGGACGACGTCTCTACAGTAATACGAGGCAAGCAAGTTCACGTCTTTAATGTCGCTAAAGCTCTAGCCTTGCAGACGGCAAAGACAGGCGAACATGTCGCACTGTCCGGCACTTTTTCAATTGGTTGTCCTGGTGATTCGTCAGGTGATGTCTATTTAGAAAAAGACGATGTGCTAGTAAATACCGACAACACACAACAATACGTATCTTCACAATTTGCGCTATACCCGATGAACAATCCAGATTACATGGCAGTAATTTACCGTGAAGTCGAGCGCGCTAAACATCAAGGCGTTTTCAACGATTCCATGCATTACGCAAGCGGTATTCATGGCGATATTCATGAGGTATTCGATTTTTATGAAGAAGCATTCACCAATGCCCGCTCTGATAAACATCGCCATTTGGTCATGACCATATCCATGAGCATCAATAGTCCGTCTCATGGAGGTGCATAATATGTTGAAGTCGTGGAAATTAAAAGAAGTGGTATTGATGTCGTTATTTGCGGTCGTTTTCGGCATCGTCTATTTATTGTTTGTTCACGCAGCGAATATTTGGGCAGCTGTAATTGGACCACTTGCTTATGAATGGATGTTCGGTATTTGGTTTATTGTATCAATAATCTGCATGTATATTATCCGCAAGCCGGGTGCTGCCTTTCTTTCTGAAACGATGGCTGCGGCAATTGAAGTCCTAATTGGCAATGCTGTCGGCCCGCGTCTCATTTTATCTGGTGTTATTCAAGGGCTCGGTGCTGAAGCGGCATTTGCATTAACCGGTTATAAGCATTTCACTATTTTGGTGCTTATGCTTGCAGGAATCGGATCAGCTGTTTTCAGCTTTGTTTACGGCTACTTCATTTCTGGTTATGCAGCACTGGATCCATCATTCGTCGCGTTAATGTTTACGATTCGCGTTCTTAGTGGGGCAATAATTGCGGGTATTGGTGGAAAGTATATCGGAGACGCTTTACTTGCGACCGGATCACTCCGCGGTTACGCCATTGCCCGAACGAAAAAAGGTGATATCAATGCCTGAAGAGATTTTCTCTTTAAATGGAGTGTCGTTTCACTTTCCTGAAGACTCTAAAAAAACCTTAGAAAATCTTTCGTTCTCGGTTTGTCGAGGCGAAAAGCTAGTCATTTCTGGACCCAGTGGTTGCGGCAAAAGCACGCTTTTGTATATATTAAATCGCTTGTATCCTGACAACTGCGATGGCTCAATAGACGGTGAAATTCGTCTATTCGGAAAACCAGCTAGTGATTATGCCCCTGGAGAAATCAATCACCGCGTTGCAACAGTTTTTCAAGATCCTGATTCACAGTTTTGCATGCCTACCGTTGAAGAAGAACTGGCGTTTACGTTAGAAAACTTGCATACACCTTTTGAAGACATGGACATTCGCATTACCGCGGTTTTAGAATTGACGGACCTGACCTATCTGCGAAAAGCCGTCATTCAGTCGTTGTCAGGTGGAACAAAACAACGAGTTGCAACTGCTTGTGCGTTAATCATGGACCCGGAAGTGTTATTGCTAGATGAACCGCTTTCTCACTTGGATCCGTATACAGCACAACAATTTGTCGACTGGCTAGAGAAACTACAGACAAGATCTTCTTTAACAATTGTTGCGGTTGAGCACAGGTTAAGCAGTTGGGGTTCCTTTTTCGAACGAGAAATCCAACTGGATGGGGATGGTCGTCTAGTAGTGGACCAGTCTTTTACACAGAGAGAGCCGGTTTTATTCCCCAAACGCTATTCTGCAATACGAGAGACCACAGCATTACGAGCTGAAGAACTGTCATTCACGATTAACAACCGCCAATTGCTGTCGTCTTTATCCTTTTCAGTTGAACGCGGTGAAATAGTCGTTATTGCGGGACCTAATGGCAGCGGTAAATCCACACTCGTCAAATCACTATGTGGTATTTACAAAAAGTCGACCGGTACTGTTGAGTCAAAAGGCATTGGCTATGTTCCACAATCTCCTGAGTATTTGTTTTTGACGCAACAAGTCGCTCAAGAAGTCGCTTATTCAGGAGCCTCTAGTCGCTCAGAACTCGATAGATTAATGACAAACTTGCGTCTAGATGAAATTCACAACGCTCATCCTTTCGCCATTAGCCACGGACAAAAACGCCGTGTAGCGATTGCCGCTATGCTCGCCGATAAACGCCCAGTACTATTGATGGACGAACCGACTTCTGGGCAGGATGCTGCCGCGCTGCTCGAACTCTTTGAATTGATTGACCAGCGCTCTCGGGAAGGTACAACGCTTTTGATTGTGACACACGATATGGAATTTGCGGCGAGCCTTGCTGATTCGGTGCTACTCATTAAAGGTGGCGAGCTGACAGGTAAATTTGCAGCAAAAGACGTATGGCAGAACGAAAGACTGCTAACGTTACACCATTTACTAGCACCAAAAGGAGTGGCTGACCTTGCAAAATCTTTTGCATGACATGAATCCTTCAATCAAATTTATCTTAGTGACGATTTCAATGCTTATTATTGCGTTCTTTTTTAATCCGTGGACGCCCCTGTTGTTTTGGCTAGGCATCATTCTTTTACAACTCACAATGAGTCGTACAAATTGGAAGCTATGGTTGGTCTTCATGCTCCCTTTTTCGATTGGTGCTTTTGGTTATTTATGGACTACTGTCGTATTCGGCGCAAATACTGGCGGTACCGTTATTTGGTCATTTGCTGGAATTGATGTGACTGATACACAATGGGCATACGCTTTGTCACTAGCTTTTCGCGTTATGGCGTTCTCGACTTTGTCTTTGTTATTCGCTTTTACGACCGATCCGGTTAAGTTTATTATGAGTCTCATGCAACAGTTAAAGCTTTCCCCGAAGCTTGCGTATGGTGTAATGGTCGGCTATCAATTTTTACCGGTTATGAAAGAAGAATTTTTACAAATCCAACAAGCTCAAAGACTGCGCGTTGTTGAAACGAAGAAATACAGTTGGCAACGAATACTAGCTATGCGCCGTGTGTTAATTCCCATGCTTGCTGGAGCCGTTAGAAAGGCTGAACGATCAGCATTTGCTATGGAAGCACGCGGGTTTACAGGTAACATTAGAAGCGCTTATTACTGCCCCATTCGATTAGGTCGCATAGATATCTTCATGTCTGGTGTTTTTATGACGATTTTACTTATTAGCTGTCTTGGCGGCGTTTGGTTGAGCTAAAAATCTTTTCAAAAAAGGAAATCTCTTTAAAGAGAATTTCCTTTTTTTCGTCTTTCTTGTATTGCATGTTTTTTGTTTTGAATTTCAATTAATAACCTTATGTAATATTTTACATAGTAAATAAAAACAGAGCCTCTGTAACTTTTCAGTTGATTTGTATGGGATAAATAGGCTCTTTTGAGTTCACATAATATTATTATTAACACATTTGACTGTATTGCTTTTCAATTAAGAAATTCTTTCGCTTTCATTACATAAAAAAAAGAGAGCTGTATTTCAGCTCTCTAACGGCCCATATGTGATAAGGTCTTCATCTCTTGCATTAACGCCATTTTTGACATGGACAATAGTTCGTAAAATCAATTTAGCTTTTGGGTGTTCTAACATCCAACGCTCATCTGGAACAATTTCAAATTGCTGCATGACCGTGTCTTTTGACTTGACCGATCCTGCAAACTCCATTGATTGTTTCGCAATGATGGTTTCAAAAAAATCAAAGTCGCTGTCATCTCGTGTATCTTCAACGAGTCTTATGACATTCAATTCGATAAAATCAATTGTCTGTTCTCCGTCCCCACCATCAAGATAAATCGTACCATTCAGTGTTTCGCCTTCTTCTAAATGTGGCATTTCAACCACTGTATTCACTTTTAGTGACCCAATGCCAATAGATGATAAAAAATCTTTAAACTTCATATCGTGGAAACCCCCAACTTTTGTTAGTACTTATATACCACAATTCGATCATTTTGAAACACGACTAAAAATCTGTATAATCGTATTGATTTTCTAAATTGATTTCGTGTCGATTATAGCGACGTTTAAACAATTTATAAAAATGAGAAACCAATACCCGCACTAAAGCGTACATCGGTATTCCTAGAATTACACCGACGACGCCAAACAAGGAACCTGCTGTTAATAAGACGAAAATAATTGTCACTGGATGGATAAACATGGTCTTGCCCATGACTTGCGGTGAAATCAAGTTGCCTTCAACTAATTGTACAACAGTCCAAACAACCGCCAGCTTGACGAGCATGAATGGTGACGTTACTAAAGCAATAATAGCAGCTGGTGCAATAGCAATTGCCGGACCGATATAAGGAACAACACTCGTAACCATTGCTAGGACTCCTAATAATAATGCATACTCCATACCGATAATCAAAAATCCAATATAAACCATGACACCAATACAAAATGCAACAATTAACTGACCTTGAATATAAGCACCTAGTTGCTTATCTGCTTCTGCGAATACTTCACGTGTATCATCGCGGAATCTTGGCGGCAAAAGTTTCAAGAAATAATCCGGCAATTTTTCGCCATCTTTTAAAAGATAAAACAAGATAAATGGAACAATAACAATCGACAAAATAACGCCCGTAATCGTCGAAATTAACCCCGTAATCCCAGTAATGACACTGGTTACTGTATTTTGCAACGTATCTGCTATATTTGCAGGCAACGTAGCAAGTAAGGTATCAATCGTGAAATTAGATTCACTATAGTAGTCGCCGACAAATGATGTTCTCAAAAATCCATCTACATTCGTCAATAATTGCATAAAATATGTTGGGAAATCAACGATTAATGTTTCAAATTGGGAGCGTAAAAAAGGAAAAACCAAGACGATTAGTAAGGTGATTAGTCCAATTACGCCAAGAAAAATAATAACGATTCCCCAAATACGCGCTATTTTAAAATTCTCCAACATACGCAAAATCGGTCGCAATAAATAGAAGAAAACCAATGCCAATACAATCGGCAGCACGACTGTTTTCATGAAAACGCTAATAGGATGAAACAAGAATGAAACTTCTCTAAAAATATATACCACCAATCCGAGCAAAAGCAACGAAATTAGCGTGAATAGGGTGTTTCTTCCCCCTAAAAAGCGAATATAACTAGTAGCAAAGAATGATGGCTTGTCCTCTGACTGCATAAGCTTCCTCTTTTCTGAATAAACTTTATAGTCTCATATTAGCATAATTATAACAAAGTTAGTCTAAGGGTTGCGACAAATATTCGCGTAACGCCTGTTTGTTTTGTTCAACATCGATATCCAAAACTGAGCCCGCGTGAGAATAATTCCCATAGCTATAGCTGTTTTCAACCGGCAAAGTCAATCGTTCAACTTCCCCGCCTCCTCCAGTTGCTAATTGCGCCGCTAACTTCACTTGGTCCAGTAACGGCATATCGGTTTGGACATAACCTTGTAATGCTCCAGCTAACTTAGGAAGTTTTGGAATAGCCGTAACACTAGCCATTTCATCTTTCATCGCTGTAATAACTTGCTGTTGACGACGTACTCGTCCAAAATCTCCTTCGTTATCGGCACGAAAACGAGCATATCCTAAAAGTTCTTTACCAGTTAATTTTTGAACACCTGGTGTTAAAGAAACACCGATATGTTCAGACATTTCTTTTTCGACATCAATTTCCACACCATTTGGTGCAGCTACATCAACAAGACTTTCAAAACTCGAAAAATCGATCAGTGCATAGTGATGAATTTCTACACCAAACATACCTCTTAACGTTTCTGCAAGTAAATCAACACCGCCCAAATAATAAGCGGTATTAAGTTTATAAGATTGATAGCCCGGAATATCTGCATAAATGTCCCGCATAAATGAAGTTAATTTAATTTCGCCGTTCACTTTGTCATGTGTTACGAGCATCATCGTATCTGTACGAGACTTCTCCTCCCCGCGTGAATCCACACCTAGCACTAAAATATTTTCATATTCTCCATTTGCTTCGTCTTCATTGAAGATAACAGGGTCTTGTTGTGATTGATCTGCCAAACTTTCACCATTTTTAAATTGTATGAATGCATAAGTACCAATAGCGACCAAGACAATCAGGAGCAGGAAGATGATACCACGCAGTCGAAATCTTCTTTTTCTGCGTCTTTTTCTTTTAATGGGTTGTAATTCTTCTTCCATAAGGAATGCACTCCTTTCTAAACTTTCACGTCAATAAGACGTTATCGTGATTATTAAGTTTCGACATTTTTTAAATAGCGCAGCTGGACATAAAATAAATAGTGCTGGTCCCCATTCCGTGAATATACTTGGCGGTCGTTCACCATCAGCACATTATTATACCGAAATTCAGTAAGCTAAAGGAAGCGTTCCACTGCTAGTATTAATAGAGAAGACATTTTCATTGTCGGAAATCCACTAGAGTGGTAAGATTCTTCTTATCAAGCTGACAGGAGACGATTAAATGACGGAAAAAGCGACATTTGCTGGCGGCTGTTTTTGGTGCATGGTCAAACCGTTCGATCAGTTTGACGGCATTGAACAGATCGTTTCAGGCTATAGTGGGGGACATGTTGAAAATCCTACATACGAACAAGTAAAATCTGGAACAACAGGTCATTTGGAAGTTGTGGAAATCACTTTCCAACCTGATGTCTTTTCTTACGAACAATTACTCGATATTTTTTGGCAACAAATTGATCCGACAGACGACGAAGGTCAATTTCAAGACCGTGGTCCCTCTTATCGTGCATCCATCTTCGTTCATAATGAACGCCAACGTGTGATTGCGGAAAAGTCAAAGCAGGAACTCAACGACAGCGGACGTTTCACTAAACCGGTTGTCACTGAAATCCGCGAGGCCACACCTTTTTACCCAGCTGAAGATTATCATCAAGACTTTCACAAGAAAAATCCCGAACACTACAAAAACGACCGAGCAGCATCTGGTCGCGATGAATTTCTTACCTCTACTTGGGAAAAAGTTGACGCTTAATGTGTCAGCTTTTTTTACCCATTAAAATAAACTGATTATTCAACTAATAAAACAATTGATTTAGATTTTCTTACTTTATTCTTCGTTTTCAGGGAGGTACTCGATTGAAGTTTATTGAATCTATTGACCCAATCATTATGCAATTGCTAGTCGTTCCCATCATTGTTATTGGAATCGGAATTTTGCTGTCCATTTTCACTAGACGAATCTACATTGGACCGATTGCAACATTGATTTTAACTTTGAGCTATAATTATTGGTATTTCACAACTTTTTTTCCAGATTCAGAATTGTCATTTACGATGGTCTCGTCCTGGTGTATCATCTTTCCTTTAATATCTCTTTATCTTTCTTGGCTTGTTTCGATGCAATTTAAATCCATAAAAGCTTTGTTTGAGATGGAACCTGGAAAAATCGATTAATCTTTTTTATTGTGCAATAAGAAAAACAAGATAGCAATTATCGCTTTCTACTAAACATGATAAACAAGGCATTCAGAAAAATTCCGCATAGCGAAATAGCAATTACTAAACTCGGTAAGTTACCGACTGCGATAAACGATGCTAGTCTGTTATCATGAAATTTACATAAAAAGGCCTAACTTTTAAGAATTTTAGCAATAATTTATGTGAAAGCAATCCTTTCAAAAAATGTTGGTCAGCATCATTTCTCTATCTTCACTCAATTCTATTATAATCCTACTATAATTTTTATTTTTTACTCAAACTTTCTTTATTTTATAAATGAATACAAACTTGTGTTCCCACCGTCTGTTCATTTAAAATAGAGGTGTGAAAGGCGGGTTGTCAATGAAACTCGTAAATTGGAGTTACGCAAAGCGCTATAATATAAAAGCAATTTTCGATGAATTTCCTCATGTCGTCGTTTTATTCCGTCAAATTGGTGGCTATTATTTTATCTATTCGATGAAAGGCCTGACCCAAGAGCATATTCCCGGTCGACGTGATTATGTTCAGATGGAATACTTATTAAATAAAGAGCTAGGTATGTTGGAAGCTTATTTAGAACGCAAATCCAGATAAAACCTGCTTCTATTTTTAGTTTATCCGAGACCACGGGCGATTGCTATCGATTTCCGTGGATTTCGTGGTATACTAATCTTATTGTGAAATTTGGGAGGTACGTATAAATGATAGCAGTAAACGATGTGAGTCTTCGCTTTGGTGATCGCAAACTATTCGAGGATGTAAATATTCAATTTAACCCTGGTAATTGCTACGGATTAATTGGTGCCAATGGTGCTGGTAAATCGACATTCATCAAAATTCTTTCTGGTGAACTTGAAGCACAGTCTGGAAATGTCTATATGGGTTCTGGTGAACGCTTAGCGGTATTAAAACAAAACCACTTTGAGTACGAAGAGCACGCTGTCCTTGAAACAGTTATTATGGGCCATAAAAAATTATATGAAGTCATGTCTGAGAAAAACGCTATTTATATGAAAGAAGATTTTTCTGACGAAGATGGCATGCGCGCAGCTGAACTTGAAGGCGAATTCGCTGAACTTAACGGATGGGAAGCAGAATCTGAAGCAGCTATTCTTTTGCAAGGACTTGGCATTTCTGAGGATCTTCACGACAAAACAATGGCTGAACTTTCAGGGTCAGATAAAGTAAAAGTGCTTTTGGCACAAGCTTTGTTTGGTAAACCAGATGTTCTATTACTGGATGAGCCAACAAACCATCTAGATTTGAAAGCTATTCAATGGCTAGAAGACTTCTTAATGAACTTCACGAACACAGTCATCGTTGTATCACATGACCGTCACTTTTTGAACAAAGTGTGCACGAATATCGCCGATCTTGATTTCGGTAAAATTCAGCTGTATGTAGGTAACTATGATTTCTGGTACGAATCAAGTCAATTAGCGACGCGTTTAGCATCAGATCAAAACTCGAAAAAAGAAGAAAAAATCAAAGAACTTCAAGCCTTTATCGCCCGCTTTTCTGCCAATGCATCTAAATCGAAGCAAGCGACATCACGGAAAAAAATGCTTGATAAAATTGAGCTGGATGATATTCGTCCGTCTTCTCGTAAATACCCGTTTGTTAACTTTACGGTCGGCCGTGAAATCGGCAACGATGTGTTGACAGTTAGAGATCTTAGTCAAACTGTAGACGGCAAGAAATTGTTAAACAACATTAGCTTTAATATGAGCAAAGAAGACAAAATTGTCTTGATTGGCGATCCACTTGCTAAATCCGCGCTTCTTCGTATTCTTGCTGAAGAAGACCAACCCGAAACAGGCGACAGCCGTTGGGGTGTGACAACGTCACGTGCTTACTTGCCACTCGACAACACATCCTACTTTGAAGGCAGCGAAACATCCTTAGTAGACTGGCTTCGTCAGTACTCACCTGAAGACGAAAGCGAAACTTTCTTGCGCGGCTTCCTTGGTAGAATGCTATTCTCCGGTGAAGAAGTGAAAAAGAAACCTTCTGTTTTATCTGGTGGCGAAAAAGTACGTTGTATGCTTTCGAAAATGATGCTTTCTCATTCTAACGTTCTATTATTAGATGAGCCAACAAACCACTTGGACCTTGAATCGATTCAAGCATTAAATAACGGCATGATTGCTTTTAAAGGCGCCATGGTCTTTACTTCTCATGATCATCAGTTTATCCAAACCGTTGCAAACCGTGTCATTGAAATCCGTGAAGACGGTTCAATTCTTGATAAGCAATTAGGCTACGATGAATATTTAGAATGGAAAGAAACGCAAGGCATTGCAAACTAATCAATCGTTTAGTTGACTTAAAACAGGCTCCTCTCGCACGACTGAGGGAGCCTGTTTTTTTCTGTTAGGCAAAAAAAAGCTGAAGATCTGTACAGATCTTTAGCTTTTTTTATTGTTTATTTGGTGAAACGTTTTACTAATCTACCTGCAGGTAATTTGGAAACGTATTTGTTTCCTGAATTTGATACTTTTTTAACAAGCGCTAATAGATCTTCGTCGCCTGCCCAGTGGTCGGTAATGACTTCTGTTGGGAATTTGTTTAACATCGTATTGATAACGAATACCGCAACAACAACATCATCCAAAAATCCACCAGGTCCTACGAGAATCTCTGGCAAGAAATCAATGGGTGCGATAAAATACATAATCCCAGCACCAATAGCCGCTTTACTTTTCGAATCAATTCGGCTATCTAGCATTAACCTCGTTAACAAATGGAACAAATCAGGAGCAAACAAAACATACCCGCTCACTGTTCCGACAACCCCCGGTTTACTATCTACCCAGTTCTGCACTTTTAACCGTAACTTCTGGTAAAAGTCATGCTGCTTTTCTTCACTTGGCATCGGTTTTTTCAAATACTCATTCGTCATTTGCTTGTCCCCCTTGGGCATTCTGTTAACCATTAAAATACTAAGGTAATATTAGTGGCTACACGTTCTTTATCAGCTACACCTTCAAAAATGGTGAATTTTACTGGTTGACCTGGATTCAATTTTCGGAATCCTTCTACGTTAATATTCATTTCCTCGAAAAAAAAGTCTTCCCCGTTGTCACCTAGGATCATACCGATCCCTTTATTTTCATCAAATGATTTCACTTTGCCTTCCATTTTGAAAACCTCCCATATCGTCTTTATCCAGTCATCTTTTTATACCCTTCTGACACTTAATAAAAACCTTACCGATTAAAGCTAATCAATTGCTAACGGACATTACCTTTTTTCATTCCATTAAAAAGAACCGCTCCCGAAAGAGCGGTTCTTGGTTATTATGCTTTAGTTACGTTTGTCGCTTGTGGTCCACGGTTGCCTTCTTCTACTTCGAATTCAACACGTTGCCCTTCGTCAAGCGTTTTAAAGCCGTCACCTTGAATTGCTGAGAAATGTACGAATACATCGTCTCCGCCTTCAACTTCGATAAAACCAAAGCCTTTTTCTGAGTTAAACCATTTTACTGTTCCTTCTTGCATGTAAATTACCTCCTGTAGTAAGAAAAATTTTAATATGGAATCTTTTTCAATAAAAAAATTCACATATTCCCTAAAGTACCATTACTTGCTGATCACTTTTGGGAATATGTGAATAGCTGTGATTGGTCAAGATTTCATATTGTTTCATTTATTATATCAAATTGACTACAAATGTCAAACAAATCTAAAAACTTGTTTGAGGATTCCCATTAAATAACCAAATCAAGCCGTGAAATATTTGCAAATCTTCTTCACATGATTCACAGTACTCTACTTCTTCTTCATTCCAATAGCAGGAAAAAGCTACCTCTCTTTGCTCATTTTCAGCAAATCGTTGGCTGAATTCTTTTTTTAATTCTTCAAGGCAGTTTCTAGCGTTTTCCGCTAAAGTGAACTGTTGTTGCGAAATAATTTGATCTTGCCATCCCTCAAACATCCACCACGGTTCAAAATTTGCTCTTATGTAAATAATGTCATGCATGCAACAGCCTCATTTCTCCCTAGTTAGCATTGTGCCAAATCTTAATAGGCTTGTAAAGTGTTTCATTCATTTTTTTACGAGTTTCGAAAGTTTGTATTGACTTCTTGTTTCACGTAAAATATAGAGTAGCAAGTGCAGTGAAATGAAACTTTTCAATGCGCAGGACGTATAGATTAAGTAGCAGTGAAGGAGGTCCTTTGCATGAAGCCCTTAAAGCCAATTGAAAATTTTATTAAGAGACAATCCGTGAGCCTGCCGATAATGGCTGTGATGTTCCCAGTCCTTTATTTAGGTGCAGAAATTGGGTTGATTGCTTCTGGAGCAGTTGCAGCCGGAACTTATATCGCTAGCAACAGCACCCTTAAGCAAGTTCAAATTTCTACGGACTCCAAAAGTCTTGGCATGACGCGCAGCGAGTTAAAAAATGTGCGAACCCAAATAAAAGAAGGCAAAGAAAAAATCAAACAGTTGCAAGGCAATTATTATAAAGTTCGTTCGATTTCTTCTTTTAAGCAGTTGATGGATATGACGAAAATTGCCAATAAAATCATACTCATCGTGCAACAAAACCCAAGGAAGTTCTATTTAGCTGAACCGTTTTTTTATTCTCATTTAGATTCAGCAATTGAATTGACAGAAAAATATACGTTGCTTGTTGGACAACCAGTTAAAGACCAAGAAATGCGCATTGCTTTGCAAGACACACGGGAAATGCTGCTATCACTTAACAAAGTAATGGAGCAGGATTTAAAACGTGTGTTGTCCAGCGACATTGAAAAATTGCGTATGGAATTAGATTATGCACAATTGGCTGTCGACCAGCATAACAATCAGAAATTACTCGTTCAGCCAGAATCTGAACATGAGGGAGACGTGGAAGATGACAGAAAAACCTTCAACTCGAAGTGAGTTAGATGATTTATTGGAATCCCCTTTTGGTATGCAAATGAAAACGCAGGAACAAACACTTGGAGAGATAGCAGAAGAACGTCCTGTTACGTTGATGGATCGTTTATCAAAAGACGAGCAAGCGAAAGCGCGTGAGCTTGCTAAACAAATTCCTATTGGGAACAATGAAGCGATTCTTACTTATGGTGCCAATGCTCAAAACCAACTCAGCCAGTTTTCGCATAAAATGCTTGATCATGTGCAGAGCAAGGACATTGGTCCTGTCGGTGATGTGTTAAATGATTTGATGAAAAAGTTACAAGAACTGAATCCTGAAGAGTTGACACAAAGTAAAAAATCAGGAATTCGCAAGATTTTTTCAAAAGCTAAGTATTCGATCCAAGAAATGATGACGAAATACCAAAAGCTTAGTAGTCAAGTGGACCGCATCAGCATCCAACTGGATCATTCCAAACGTGGACTTCTCGATGATGTGCAAATGCTCGAACAGCTTTATGACCAAAACAAGACTTATTTCCAAGCATTAAATGTCTACATCGCTGCTGCAGAAATTAAGCGTGATGAAATTATGAGCGAAACGATTCCAGCACTACGTAAAAAAGCAGAAATGTCACAGGACCAAATGGTTTATCAAGAAGTTAATGATATGGTTCAGTATGTAGACCGTTTGGAAAAACGCCTTTATGATTTACAATTATCACGCCAAATTACCATTCAAAGCGCGCCACAGATTCGTATGATTCAACAAACCAACCAGACGCTCGCAGAGAAGATTCAGTCATCTATCATGACATCCATTCCATTATGGAAAAATCAAATCGCCATTGCTTTAACTTTAAACAAACAGTTAAAGGCTGTTGAAGCTCAAAAGCAAGTCACTGCAACTACCAATGACTTACTGTTGAAAAACTCTGAAATGCTGAAAATGAATTCAATCGAAACAGCTCGTGAAAATGAGCGCGGCATTGTTGAAATTGACACCTTGAAAAAAACACAAGAAAATCTATTAGAAACAATTGAAGAAACCTTAAAAATCCAGTCAGAAGGTCGCAGAAACCGGAAAGCTGCTGAGATTGAAATCGGTCGCATGGAAGAAGATTTAAAACAGCGATTGCTCGCCATTCATGATGGTCATGAATCAAATAACAACTGACAAAAATGCCTCTGAAGCTAAAGCTTCAGAGGCATTTTATTCTATAAGGTCGTTTGGACAGTATTTCATCTAAATCCGACAGTATCAGGCTCTATTCCGACAGTATTTCAGCTAAACCCGACAGTATTTGTGTCTGGTCGGACAGTATATCCAATTAACTGGAAATCACTACAATCCATTATACGAAAAAGAGTCAAAAAAGCACTTGCGCTTAGCTTTATACGCCTTCAGCCTGTCTGAATTACCAAATGTAAGCTTCGCTTCAACAAACGCAACGTTTGTTCAACAAACTGTTCTAAAGAATCGGCACTAACGGATTTATTGCCATACATCATCTGATAAAATGCTGCCTGCTCTTCAGAAATCGATTCACTACTTAAAAACAGATGCAACACTTCAATGCCTTGTTTTTTTGCTTCTGCTACAGCGTTTGCTGTATCCACTATGCCGTTCTGCGCGTAATTATAGGCAGATGGCTCACCATCGGAAAAGACCAGTAAAAACCGGTGTTTTTCAGTCCGGCGCTTTAGCCGACCATTCATCCAGCGAATAGCAAATCCATCCCGATTATCTTCATGGGCTTCAAAGGAAGCGATTTCTTTAGCATGGTCTATGCCGCGGTCTTCAAATTTATGCATCCACTCAAAATAGTTCGGCTGCTCAGCATCACTTGCTTCGTATGCATCCTCATAAAACAGCACAATTTCATGTGGCACATTCAAGCCACGCAACACGTCATGAAACAACAACACAGCTTGTTTGGTTTCTTCTAACTTATCAAGCATTGAAGCAGAGCCATCAATCAACAAACAAAAAACCGCATCTAATTCTTTAGAAGGTGCTGTTTTTCGGTAAAATGGTTTGGGTCGTTCTTCGATAGCAAGCGGCACTAACTTTTTTGATAACCTGCCTGCGTTCAGATTACTACGCACACCCTCTTGCCTTTGTGTCATTCGTTTTTTTAATTCTTTTAATAACGCACGTACGTAAGGCGCTTGTTTTTGACGCCAGTCTTCAATTTCTAAGCGATGATCGCCGTCTACTTGACTCCGCGATTCGTAATAAACCACTTGATCATTCGCTGAGCCAAATTGACCTTCTGCTTTTTTAGGCTTGCTTGTCATTTGTCGGTCATCTGCATCACCATCTTCTAAATGTTCGCCTCTTGAATCGCCTTTTGCCGTCTGTTCCACGTCTCCTGTGCCCTCTTCTTCCCTGCCACCTTCAGCAAGCTGCGAGTCGCCACGTTCAAGCTCAAACTCCATCGCAGAGGCCTCACTCATCTCGGTTTCTCGGTGCCAAGACTGAAACCATTCTTCAATGGTGTCAATTTCTTCTGGTTCTTCTGCTCTGTCACTTTCAATCCCTTCATGGTAATGAAAAGGTGGCACTTTTTCCAGCGCTTCGCCAAATGTATAATAGCTGTGGATTGCGTCTGTTTCAAACATAAATTCAGCACGGTCCATTATTTGATCTACGACTCTTATAGAATCCATCGTTGTTTTCGCATCATACAATTCAGTCCAAATTAAAGATAATGCCCGAGGCAGGCCCTCCATTTCTATTTCAACATTACGCAAACGCAAATAGGCCGCATTGATCAAAAAATCCGCTTTAAAGCCTTTTTTAAGATTTTGTTTGGATTGGTCTTTGTGGTATTCCTTATAAACCATGTCTCTTATGTCAAAAGCTGCCACTGTTCCTGGTCGAGCCGCCTTGATCTTTTCAGATAACCGAAATTCTTCTGCACATAACAGTAATTGTTCCCTTAAATTGGGCAAAGTCGTCTTACTTTTCTTAAACTCGCGCCACGCAGCTAAACTGAAATCACGCCAAAATCCACCCGCCATTAAATAAATATCCGATAAATAACCGTTGCGTTCGACTCGCTTAGAACGATGACGCCAAAAGACACTAATCGACATAGCAGCTTCTGACGGTCGCAACTCTACTAGTTTACGGGTTGTTACTTTTAAATAAGGTGCATCGGCCAGTGCACCCGCAAGCATTTCCATTTGGTGAAGCAATTTCGTATCGATGGTTTCATTATTAAACTGAATAAAGCGGTTAACTGATGCCATCATTTCCACCTACTTTTTCCAAGTATGAGCCAAGTCCATGAACAAATCACGTTCACTTTCATCATCTAATTTTTCTGCAATGGCGTATTGTACTGCGCGCAGAGGGTCCATATGTTGAGATAGAGCCGTTGCATCTAGCAAACTTCGAATCGAAGCCGCTTCTTCTGATAATAAGCCATTTTTTACTTGTTTCATTAAATCCTCTGCTAAATTCAGGATAAACGATTTCAAACTTTCTTCTGCATCTGGGAATTCGCGGTCCCATAAGTCAGCTAATTGCTGACCCGTTAAATATGGAATCGGATAAGCAATAAATCGATTTTTTAATGCTTCATTCATAGGAGCAGTCCCAATGTAGCCTTCATTTATCGCTGAAATCACACCGAAATCAGGATGAGCTTCAATCACTTCTCCTGTAAACGGATTGGTCATCATTCGACGATGGTCCAAGGCGCTGTGGAGAATTGGTAAAGTTTCTGCTTTAGCCATATTGATTTCATCAATATAAAGGAAATGGCCTTTTTTCATCGCTGTCACGACAGGTCCTTCAACAAACTCGATGATGCTTTGTCCGTCTCGCTGTACCAACGTTTTAAATCCTAAAAGCGCTTCTGCATCAAGATCTACGGAACAATTGATACTTTGCATCGGCTGGCCAAAAAGCGATGAAATACTTTCTGCAAGCTTTGTCTTGCCGGCGCCCGTTGGTCCTTTTAATAGAACAGGCTTCCGTAACACAATTGCAGATAAAATGTCTTGCCAAAGATGGTCGTCCGGTGCAATATATCCTGACTTACCAATCAATTTATCGTATTCTTCATGATTTCGTTGTTGTCTATTTGCAATATCTTGCTCAATCAATGACATTAGGATTTCCTCTTTTCCACACAAAAAGCCGATGTACGCCATCGACTTTTCATCATTCTATTATGATTCGAAATAAGTTTTATAGAACCCACCAATTTTTCCGGTATTGTCCACTACAAAAATGAATTCTTCGGTTTCGTTTTTAACTTCATATTCTTTACCTGCAGTTAGTACATTCGAAACCAAAAATTTAGCTGCGTCTGTATGCTTACATGTAACGGTTTTGATTGTTTCTTTTGCTAACCATTCGTTATGAATCATTGTCCTCATCCTTTTCTATCTGTCTCTCTTCAGTATAAGGAAAAAGCAGGTTAATTTCAAACAGACTCTTACTAGATGGATATCCTTGTTACTTTTTCGTAAATTTCGCAAGATACAAATAACGCAATAGCACAACCATTACAACAACAAACGACAGTAAAATTAGAAACACTTGTACGTGCTCGAGAATTGTCTCATAGGCATAAGGAAATGTTCTGCCGACATTAAAATAAACGAGCAGCCAGACAAATCCAGCTGTATAGGCAAACATCATATAACGCATAACCGGAAAGCGGTTAGCCCCCACAACATAAGGCATGGCCCAACGAATACCCGGCAGGAAAAAACTAAGAGCAATTGCCCATTCTCCTCTTTTTTCCAGAAACTCACTAAATCGACTGATAGGTTGCTTCAGACGGGTGCCGCTTAATCGCATTAGCAAGCGATGCCCTAAGCTACGACCGATAAAATAAGCAAATGTATTGCTAGTAATCAATCCTGCATACGCTGATAAAAAAGCATACGTTGGCTTAAAGTCACTAATTTCTGTTAACACGCCTGATAAAGCCGCTGCTACTTCATTTGGAACGGGTAAGCCAAATAACAGAAGCCAGTTGAATATGAACATGCTTATGTATCCATGCTTTTGTATCAATTCGATTAAAAATGAAATATCCATAGAACATTCCCGCCTTTAAACTACTCTTTCCTTTATCATGACAAAAAAAAGATAGTCCTGCAATGCAGGACCATCTTTTACATCATTTATTAAGATTCTAGCAATAGATCTTCTGGGTTTTCGATCATGTCTTTGACCATTTTTAAGAAACCAACAGAATCGCTTCCATCAATTACACGGTGATCGTATGAAAGAGCCACGTACATCATTGGACGAATTTCAACTTCATCACCAATAGCTACTGGACGTTTTTGAATTGAGTGCATTCCAAGGATACCTACTTGCGTACCATTTAAAATCGGTGTAGATAGTAATGAACCAAAGACGCCACCGTTCGTAATTGTGAATGAACCGCCTGTCATGTCTGCGATTGAAAGCTTTTTATCGCGAGCTTTTTTAGCAAGTTCGCCAATTGTTGCTTCAATTTCAGCAAAGTTCTTTTTGTCCGTGTCGCGAACGATCGGTACCACAAGTCCTTCTTCAGTTGAAACCGCAATTCCTACATCGTAAAACTGTTTTAGCAATACATCTGTACCTTCTAATTCAGCATTAACATATGGGTATTTTTTTAGTGCAGCAGTAACTGCTTTTGTGAAGAATGACATAAAGCCAAGTTTCACATCGTTATTTTTAAGGAATTGATCTTTTTTGCGGCTACGCAATGCCATAACATTTGTCATGTCGATTTCGTTGAATGTTGTCAACATTGCAGTCGATTGTCTTACTTCAAGAAGACGTTTTGCAATTGTTTGACGGCGTCTTGTCATTTTTTCACGAACAACGCGACCATTTTCTTCATCAGAAGAAGGTTTAGCAGTTTTAGGTGCTTCTGCTTTTGCAGCAGGTGTACTAGCTACAGGTTTTGATCCGTGAGCTTCAACATCTTGAACGCGTACACGGCCCATCGGATCTACTGGAGAAATCGCAGCCAGATCGATTCCTTTTTCACGTGCCAATTTGCGAGCTGCTGGGCTTGCAATGGTACGGTCAGAAGAAGATTGCTCTTCAGCTGCTGGATCTTTTTCTACAGGTTCTTGAGTTGCAGGAGCTACTGTTTTAGCTGGCTCTTCCGATTTAGGAGCTTCTTCAGTTTTAGGTGCTGCAGCTTCGCCAGAACCTTCACCAACGATCGCGATCACTTGTCCAACTTCAACCGTATCGCCTTCTTGTGCTAAAAGTTCTTGAACCACTCCAGCTTCTTCAGAAATAACTTCAACGTTAACTTTATCTGTTTCTAGCTCAACGATGAATTCTCCTTTTTCAACTGTTTCGCCTGGCTGTTTAAGCCACTGAGCGATTGTTCCTTCTGTAATCGATTCTGCTAATTCTGGTACTTTGATCTCTGCCACAAAAAATTCCTCCTTAGATTATCCTTACAATTTAGCTAATGCTTCGTCAATAATACGTGTTTGTTCTACTTTATGCGCTTCTCCGTCACCTTCTGCCGGACTTTGACGCTGCGTGCGCCCGAAGTATTTCACTTCTTTACCGTCTGACAGTTCGCGTAAATACGGATCTGCAAATGTCCACGAACCCATGTTTTGTGGCTCTTCTTGTACCCAAGCTAATTCTTTAGCATTTGGATAACGATCGATAACCGCTTTAATCTTCTCAGCTGGGAATGGATACAATTGTTCTACGCGGACGATATGTGCCCATTCATAATCCGTTCCGTCTTTCACTCGTTCTGCTAAGTCAATCGCCATTTTACCGCTTGCAAAAAGAATACGTTCCACTTTTTTCACAGCTTTGCCCATATTCGGCTGTTCGATGATGGTCTCAAAATGACCTTCTGTTAAATCATCTACTGACGCACCTACTAGTGGATGACGCAGCAGTGATTTTGGTGAAACGATGATCAATGGACGTATCGAATCTTCCTCAAGCATTTTAGCCTGACGGCGCAAAATATGAAAATAGTTTGCTGCACTAGAAAGATTCGCGACTGTCCAGTTATTCTCAGCAGCCATTTGAAGATGTCTTTCTAGGCGTGCACTTGAGTGTTCTGGTCCTTGGCCTTCATAACCATGAGGCAGTAACATAACAAGGCCCGATTTCTGTCCCCATTTCGCGCGTCCCGCAGAAATGAATTGATCAAACATCATTTGTGCCATATTCGCGAAGTCGCCATATTGAGCTTCCCAAATAACTAATGCTTTATTATTTTCAACATTGTAACCATACTCAAAGCCTAATACAGATGCTTCACTGAGTGGACTGTTGTAAACGACAAATGATGCTTTAGCATCTGAAATGTGATGCAATGGAACGAGTTCATTGCCGTTTTTATCATCATGCAGAACAAGGTGACGATGAGCAAATGTGCCTCGCTGTGCATCTTGACCAGTCAATCGAATGGGGTTGCCGTCTTGCAAAATCGTACCGAATGCAAGTGTTTCAGCATGCGCCCAATCAATTTTCCCTTTTCCTTTAAAAGGCTCTTCACGACGCTTTAAAATTTTAGCTAATTTACCAAAAGTTGAAAAGTCGGTTGGCCAAGTCAATAATTCTTCGTTCATTTTAGTTAAGACAGCTTTATCAACGCCCGTTGGCACTTCAGGATAACCGTTTAAAACAGCTTCCGGAATTTCAAGTTTCGGGAATTCTGCAGACTTGTTTTCTTTCACTTTGTCATAAGCTTCTTGCATTTCTTTTTGAGTATCAGTATCAAGTTTCTTCACATCAGCCTCAGATAACACTTTTTCAGCTGCTAATTGTTTACCATACAGTTCACGAACTGTATCATGCTGATGAATGCCATGATACATGGTTGGATTCGTCACTAATGGCTCATCCATTTCGTTGTGTCCGTATCGACGATAACCGATTAAATCAATTAGTATATCTTTGCCAAATTTCGCACGGTATTCAAAGGCCAAACGAGCAACTGCAACTACTGCCTCAGGCTCATCCGCATTAACATGAATGACAGGCACTTCAAAACCTTTTGCAGGATCAGAAGAATAATGTGTTGATCTCGAATCAAATTGCTCTGTCGTGAAGCCGATCAAGTTATTGGCAATAATATGAATAGAACCACCTGTTTGATAGGCTTTAACACGACTGAAATTTAATGTTTCGGTTACGATACCTTGTCCTGGGAATGCCGCATCCCCGTGTACAAGTATCGCGTAGGATTTTTTAGGATCCATTTTTGCGATACCGGTTTCATCCGTTACTTCCTGCGCAGCACGTGTTTGCCCGACTACAACGGGACCGACAATTTCCAAATGAGAAGGGTTATACGCGAGTTTTACGCTTGTTCCATTTACAGACTTATAAGCTGCACCCATATGGTATTTCACATCGCCAAACCAACCTTTAGTGATTTGAAGTGAACCGTCTTCTGGTAGAAAAGCATCGTCTCCTACGTGCGCGAAACCGGCAAACATCATCTCATATGGTTTATTCAAAATATGCGTAAGCACATTTAAACGACCGCGATGCGCCATCCCGATCATGATGTCTTTCGTGCCTGCTGATTCAGATAACTGAACTAGCTCATCCATTAAGACAACTAATGAATCGACACCTTCAATAGAAAAGCGTTTTTGTCCGACGAATGTGCGGTGAACGAATTTTTCAAAACCTTCAACGCGAGTTAACAAATCAAGAACTTGTTTTTTCTTATCTGCATCGAGTGTTGGTTTAACTTCTCCTGCTTCGATTTTCTCCTGCAACCAGCTGCGTTCTTGTGGCTGAATTACGTGTGAAAATTCAAAAGCAACTTTATCTGTATAAAGAGATTTCAAATAATTAATCGCTTCCAAGCCATTTGTTACATTGCTTGGTGCATTATTTAAAATTAACGCTACAGGTACTTCTGTTAAATCTTGTTCGTTCAAGCCATATGTTGATGGTTCCATACGACTCGTATCTTTTGGTTGATCATTTAACGGATAAATATCTGATGCCAAATGACCATGTGCACGAATTGCTTCTGCTAGATGAACAGTAGCCAAAACCTTTTCAAAATTATTCGGATCTACAGCTGTTGTAGCTGAAGATTGGTGGCCTACAGTAACTTCAATAGGTGATCCGTATTGCTTAAAAAGTTCAACGTATTCTGGATCAAGCAATTCCGGGGATTCTTGATACAGGTCATACATTTCCATTATGTATCCCAAGTTAGGACCCGTAATGGAGCTCCACGGTGATTTTGCATCTGAATAATTGCTAGACATTAAAAAACCTCCAACTAGTTGTTTGACGGCAGTCACTTTATTTGTATATGTCTTGCCTATTTTATCACGCATCCCATTAGACTTAAAGCAGAAGGCGCTTAGGCAGGACAAGTTTAAAATTCCCTATCAATCTTACTACTTCCTCGTTGAAAAACAAAGCATTTTCGTGAAAAGATTCACATAACAGGATTTAAAGTGATTTTATCCATTTTCTTACTCTCGTCTGACCAATTTACAGGGATTTAGTCAGTAGTTTGAATAGAAATGACAAGTTCCCTTGCCTTTGGCTTTCGCCATATAATGAAGCTGCTCTTCTAGCAGTTTTCGATCTGTCACATCGAATAAGATTGATAAACTTGATAAATCTTTCCGTCTGCATTCACTAAAGGAATGATTGTACTATCTACCCAAAAAAAGTTACCGCTTTTCTTCAAGCTTTTAATTTGTCCAGGCTAAATCACTTTGTGAATTTCGTCGTATTGTTCTGCAGAAATTTTTGTATTTCCTATTTTAGAGATAGTTAAGCCACTTAATTCTTCAGACTCATAGCCCGTTAATTCATTAAAATCATCATTGACGAATTCTATCGTACCAGAGACGTCCCATATTGCGACAAGCGCTGCGTAATTAAGAGTATCCTCGTAGCTTTCCAGAATATTCTCCGTTTTTTCAGCTCATTTTTTACTAACAGTTCGCTCGTTAATTCCCTAAAGACCCTATTTTTGGACCAAGGACTCATAAAACAAATAGTCTTCTTCTGAGCGGCGACGTTTTTCGTTACCGCTAGCACAAATGTTTCACCTTCAAACACGATTGGCGTCAATTCGGTTTCTATTGCCACACCCAGGTCACTAAACAAATTATAATCACGGTAAGTATGTGTCATACCTACTTTTAAGGCAATTAGATATTACTTTTTACATTTCCTTCTAAAGCTCAATTTGTAAAGCGAATCCAGTTGTTCTGTAGTAAAAGGCAATCGCATCTAACGCACCGCTTTCCGTTACACAAATTGACTTGAAAGCGTTGTAACTTGTTCGATAAATTCTTTGTAATCTGTTTGCTCATCCAAAGGTTCAGTAGATAAAATGCAGCTATTTTCCCCACTGCTAGACCAGTTAAATTTAACAACTGATAAATACGTCGCATTACCAGTTAGTTGAAGACGAATAGTATCTTCTGTTTTAGAGACAGCACATTTCACCATGCCACCTGGATTGTATACAGTTACGTCGCCATAAGGCACGAGCCCTGCTAGACAGCTGATTAGTGCCGAAGCTGTCATTGCTGTACCACAAGCATTTGTAAACCCAACACCCCGCTCATACGTCCGTACGAAGATTCCGTTTTCTATTGGCGTTACATAGCTAACGTTAACACCATCTGAAAAATAATTGTTTTCTTCATTAAAATAGTGTGCCCATTTTTGCTGATGGCTTGTATCTTTCTGTAATGCTGCTGGAACGATGCCAATTAAATGTGGATTGGGGACAGATACCGCTGAAAATGGAATTTCTTCCGATATAAAAGGCAATGGTTTGTGAAGCCATTCACTGTTACTTAAGTAACTCATTGGTAAACTGTTTAATGCAAATGATATCGGGGAGATTTCCACGGCGTAAGTTTCGATTTTATCGTTCAAGGTTTCTTCTTTTTTAACATGAAGAGAAGCTTTCATCGTTTCGATCACCGCTTCGGTCACACCGTCACGTTCACACACAAACCGAGCAACGCAACGGAGACCATTTCCACACATGGAAGCTTCCGAACCGTCAGTATTGAAAACTCGCATTTTTGCATGAGCAATCGTTGATGGCAAAATCACTAAAATTCCATCGATGTCTTGATCTATTGAAGAAAGCTGAATTGCCAATTGTGCATAATCCTCATGTTCCTCACCTTCAAACATATAAAAAGTGTTCATAGAGCCGTGGACTTTTAGCAACGTCATTTCCATTTTGATCACCTCTTTAAATTAGTTAGGTATTATTTTGTATGAACTGCTACTAATTTAGCCATTTCTGCCGCCGTAATCGGGGCTTCTGCTTGTGTCATTGCTGTAATTAGCTGCTCTTTATCCGTTTGTAAACGCTCTAGTTCTTCCATGAAACGATCTGCAGACAGCTGTCCTTCTTCCACAACATGTGCAAATCCTTGTTTTTCAAATAAATTCGCATTCAGAATTTGATCGCCGCGGCTTTTTTGCATAGATAATGGAACGAGTAGCATTGGTTTTTTCAAAGCCAAAAATTCAAATATGGAATTAGAACCAGCTCGCGATACGACAAAATCTGTCAGATGTAATAGATGTGGCAATTCATGCGTGACATACTCAAATTGACGATAATTTGAATGATGATCTAATTCTGTCATGTAATTTCCTTTACCACATAGGTGGATGATATTAACTTGCTTTAGCAAACGCTCTAGGTTGTTGCGGACGGCCGAGTTAATCATAGCCGATCCTTGACTACCTCCCATGATCAGTAGAACCGGTAAGTCGTTGTCGAGTGAACAAATTTCCTGTCCTTTTATTGCAGAGCCTTCCATAAGTTCACTACGAATAAGTGATCCCGTGCAAGTCGATTTGCTGCTTGGCACATGCGCCAAAGTTTCCTTGAATACAGTAAAGATATGATCAGCAAAAGGTAAGGCAATTTTATTTGCCAATCCAGGTGTAACGTCCGATTCGTGAATAATGACCGGAATTGACATCATACGCCCTGCCATTACGACTGGTACAGAAACAAATCCACCTTTAGAAAAGATAGCTACTGGCTTAGTTTTACGAATAATAGCAACTGCTTGCATAAGTCCCGCTCCTACGCGAAATGGATCCGAGAAATTTTTAGTTGAAAAATAGCGTCTCAATTTACCACTAGAAATTGCATGGTAAGGAACGGAAGGGAAGGACTCCCGGATTAGCTCATTTTCGATACCGTCTTTAGAACCGATATATTCAACGTTAAAGCCTAAATTTTTTAATTCTGGAATCAATGCCTGATTCAAGGAAACATGTCCTGCTGTTCCGCCTCCGGTTAATAAAATTGTTTTGTTGTTCATTTCTTGTCCTACTCTCATCTGTTAATTTGGCTTAGAGGATATGCCTGAAGCATACTTATCTATGCTATACTGGATTTTATTTGCTAAATTGTAATTGAGTAAGTTTATCTCATGATAACGTTTTCTGGGCAGTTGGCGCTGTAACGTTTTTACATCCCGACTGTGTGCTAGAAATCGTCCGTCCAAAATAGTATAAAATTTGCTGCGCTTTGATCGATAACATTTGATGCATAAGTTTGACTTACTAAAGGTAAATTGCGGGAGGAACGAGATATGTACCAGACAAGAACCAAAAAAGAAAAGCTACTGCTTTTAGTGAAAATTGTTTTCCCGATTCTCGTCACACAAATAGCGATGTACATGGTGACGTTTTTTGATATTTATATGACTTCCCGCTACGGAACAGAAGACTTAGCCGGCGTTTCCATCGGGTCCTCATTTTGGGTTCCCGTCTACATCGGACTTGCCGGTATCCTCATGTCCATTACTCCAATTGTAGCACAATTGATGGGAGCTAAGAAAAAAGATCAAGTAAAACAAGCTGTTCAACAAGGGATTTATTTGGCTATTTTGTTGGCTGCTATTGTCTTCGCTTTCTTCTATCTTGGCATTGATTACTTGATTGCCTTTATGGATCTCGAACCGACTGTTGCCGACGTTGCGAGCCGCTATATTTTCGCAATGACGATTGGGTTACTTCCGCTCTTTGTCTATAACGCTTTGCGTTCTTATATCGATGCACTTGGAGCTACACGCGTAACGATGGTTATTTCGCTTTTATCAGCACCTATCAATATTTTCTTTAACTACTTACTAATTTTCGGACACTTTGGTTTCCCAGAACTCGGAGGTCCGGGCGCTGGACTTGCATCAGCTATTACCTACTGGCTGATTTTAGTTATTGCAGTCTGGATCATCCACGCGAGAAGCCCGTTCAACTCCTATAATATCTTCCGGACTTGGCCGAAATTGTCATTAACTCGCTGGATGGAGATTAGTCGCATTGGCGTGCCGATTGGTATATCCATATTCGTAGAAACTAGTATTTTCTCTGCCGTCACGTTTATGCTGGCTGTTTACGGCACTGTCACTATTGCCGCACATCAAATTGCGTTAAATTTTGCATCTTTGCTATACATGTTACCGCTCAGCATTTCCATGGGTGCCACAATTCTTGTAGGCTATGAAGTCGGTGCCAAGCGTTTGCAGGATGCGAAGCAGTATAGCTGGCTGAGTGTTGGCACGGCTGTTTCGTTAAGTTTCCTGTCAGCTTGCGTATTGTTCTTTATGCGTAGTGAAATTGCAGCCTTGTATTCGGCAGATCCTGTAGTGGTCGAACTGGCTGTTCAGTTCCTACTGTTTGCTGCTTTGTTTCAATTGTCAGATGCTATTCAAGCGCCCGTCCAAGGGGCACTTAGAGGTTATAAAGACGTCAACATTACCTTCGTCATGGCGTTAATTTCTTACTGGGTTATTGGGCTACCTACAGGTTACTTACTCGCAAACTTCACTGATTATGGAGCTTTCGGTTATTGGATCGGCTTGATTGTTGGTTTAACAGCAGGAGCGATTACGTTATCACTCCGTTTACTACTGATCCAAAAAAAATTGCAGCATGTTCAACCTAAGATTATTAATTCCAAACCATAAAAAAGCAGGAGACGAAAAATCATTGATTTTTCGTCTCCTGCTTTTTTAATAGCGTTCTCTTTATGGGTTCGCAAGCTTATTATACAGTGTGATTAATTCACTTTTTTCTGAATCTGACAAATCCGATTGCTCGATTCGCTCTAAAGCCAACGCCAGCTTTTGCTGCTTGGTTTTGCGAACACGTGGATGAGTCAGTTCGTCATTCAGTTCGATAAGTACGTATTTTTCGAGTTCTTGTTGAGTGGTGATTTGTTGTACAGCTACTCGTTGTGGCCAGAGCTTACGATATGATTCAATCATGGAAGCTCGACTCCTTCCAGCCCTTCTCCAATAATCACAATTTGATTCTGCATTTTCATGTACTCGGGAAGCCATTGCGCCATTCCGTAAGCAAACTGAAAAGCATGAGGGTATTTATCGCCTTCAAGCGGTACATAGCCTTTGATTCGAAAAACCGTATCTGGTAGCGCACGTAGCCATTCTTCAAATAGCTCTCTTCGAACTGGCGCCTCAAATTTCAACACCTTAGCATTTAAATTCAATTTTGAAACAGGTGCTTTGACGACCTCTTCATTTTGTAATGGCGACAATTTTTCTAATGCCGAGAATGGTATTTTAGCGTGTATCGTTTGGATGATTTGTGCTTTTGGATTGAGTGATTGGATTTCATATACGACAGTGGCCTGCTGTCCTTCTGTCAACAAATCCATTTTATTGGCCAGTAGTAGGTCAGCATGGCGAATCTGCTCTAAAAACAGCGAACGAATTTGTGGAGATAAGCTGTTGCGATCCATCCATCTTTTGCTGTCTGCTACTGTTACAATGCCTTTAAAGTTTAGTTGTTCAGCAAATAGTGGGGAAAAAATAGCATCCAGTGCTTCTACGGGGTGTGCTGCACCTGTTGTTTCAATGAGTAGGACATCAAAATCTTCTTCTGCCAATAATGTTTGAATTTGCGCTTCTGATTTCTCTGATCCCGAACAACAGATGCATCCATCAAGAATTTCTTTCAGTGGAATGCCCTCTTCTACTGCATCCGAATCCATGTTCATTTGGCCTAGTTCGTTCATGAAAACTGCCGGTTTTAACCCTTTATCTTTCATTTGACTAATCATTGTTTTTAATAATGTTGTTTTGCCACTTCCTAAAAACCCACTAAATAAATATACATCTTTCATCGTCTCATCCTTTCAATTTTGAAGAAGAAAAGGCCCGCATAAGCGGACCTCCAAATCATTCATCAGTTTTTTTAGATGCAGAAGCTTTGATTCCAGCTTCTTCCATTATAATTGTTTTAGCTTTCTGTAATTGCGGATCATCATTTTCAATTTTCTCACGCAATGCATCCATTACTGCGAATGTACTTTCTCCAGTCAAGATACCTGTC
Source organism: Planococcus kocurii (assembly GCF_001465835.2). NCBI lineage: Bacteria > Bacillati > Bacillota > Bacilli > Caryophanales > Caryophanaceae > Planococcus > Planococcus kocurii. Next base: position 3,353,354 of record NZ_CP013661.2, on the reverse strand, counting down.
ACTTCCAATTCGTTTTCTTCTTGGAAAGTTTCTACAGCTTCTTGCATCTGCTCTTCGAATACGCCATCTACTTTTCCAACTTTAAAGCCAAGCGCTTCAAGCATTTGTTCAGCGGTTTTGACTTGTTCGGAAATAGTGCCGTCTTTTAGCTCCAGTGAAGTATCCAAAAGCGGAAGCGACGCATATGCGGGATACGCAACTTCTACGTCTGGTTCGATTCCTTTTTCATGAATCCAATTGCCGTCTGGCGTTAGCCATTTAGCCGTTGTAAACTTCAGGTTCGAACCATCTTGAAGATCGTTAGCTGTTTGTACAGTCCCTTTTCCGAAAGTCTTTTCTCCGACCAATTTGATATCTGCTGACTCATTCATTGCACCGGCCAAAATTTCAGATGCCGAAGCACTTCCACCATCAATCAATAAAGTAACGGGTACTTTGATTTTCGTACCTGGTGAAGACATATAAACTTCAGGTTCAGCGCCTTTTGCCTGAACTTCAAACAATGGTTTCCCTTCTTCAATAAACAAGTCAGAAATATCAAGCGCTACATCAAGTAAGCCACCCGGATTTCCACGAACGTCCATAACGACGGCTTTCATTCCTTCAGCTTCCATTTCTTTAATGGCATCAAGCAATTCTTGATACGTATTTTCAGAAAAACTAGTAATTTGAATATGAGCTACATTGTTTCCAATCATTTCTGCGTACACAGTTTCAATCGGTATTTCATCACGAGTGATGGTAATATCAATTGGATCTGCATTTTTACCACGCATAATGCTCAGCTTGACGTCAGTTCCTTTTTCGCCACGGATCAGCATGACAGCTTCAGTTGTTGTAAAGCCTTGTATGCTTTCACCATCAACTGCTATAATTTGGTCATTTGGCAATACGCCTGCTTTTTCAGCAGGTGAATTTTTGATCGGTGAAACTACCGTGATATAACCTTCACGCTCTTGCACTTCTGCGCCAATGCCTTGGAAGCTTGATGAAATTCCTTCCAGAAATTGAGAAGCTTCTTCTTCGTTTAAATAATCGGAATAAGGATCTTCCAAAGAATCGACCATCCCATTGATGGCTCCATTAACTAGAACATCTCTGTCGACATCTTCAAAATATTGATCCTGTATTTGATCATAAGCTGTATAGAGTTTCTCGAATTCGCGACGCTCTGGAGAATTTACTTCTACAGCTTTATCGTCGCCGAATGTCAATGCAAAAACAGTTAATCCCGCCGTTGTCAAGATTAAGAGGAATCCAAGCATAATAAAAGTGAATGTTTTCATCTTAATAATATGTGACGGTGATTCTTCTACCGGCGGAATTTGTTGCTGCTCGTCTTCCGGGCGTTTATCATCCATCTATTTCACCACTTTCGTAATTGCCTTTAGAACCGTAGGATATGAAAAGAAAAAGACTGTCAAGACAGTCTTTTTCTAATTTGAGAAAGAACGGCTTTTTTCTACTCTTGAATTGCTGCCTCTAAAGCTACAACAATCATGTCGTTAAACGTCGTTTGACGTTCTTCAGAAGTTGTCACTTCACCCGTCAGTAAGTGATCGCTTACTGTTAAAATAGACAACGCTTGGCAACCGAATTTGGCAGCCAATGTGTATAGAGCTGAAGATTCCATTTCAAGACCAAGTACTCCGTATTGCGCCCATTTTTCGTGTTCTGCAAATTCGTTGTAGAAAACATCTTCAGTAAAGACATTCCCAACACGCAAGTTTAATCCTTTTTCCATACCTGCATTATATGCTTTCAATAATAATTCAAAATCAGCAGTCGGTGCATAAGTAATGCCTTTAAAAATGATATCATTCATTTTTGAATCGGTTGATGCACTTTGAGCCAAAATTACGTCACGTACTTTTACGTCTTTATGGATAGAACCACATGTTCCAACACGGATCAATTTTTTCACATCGTATTCTTGCATTAATTCTGTTACATAAATTGAAATTGATGGTACACCCATTCCAGTTCCTTGAACAGAAATACGTTTGCCTTTATATGTTCCGGTATAACCAAACATATTACGAACTTCATTGTACATCGTTACATCTTCTAAAAAAGTTTCCGCTATATATTTTGCGCGAAGCGGGTCTCCTGGTAGTAAAATTGTTTCGGCAATATCGCCTTTTTTCGCATTAATATGAACGCTCATCTAAAAAACCTCACTTTTATATAGTAGATTTAATCATACTGTTTTTTTAACTATAGTGCAACGACAAGCCTATTCACTTATGTAGTCTTCCCATATTTCATCAAAGATTGAGGCTTTCATAACGGGATGCGCTTTTTCTTCAATGTATTTAGAAAGCAGTTCAAAGTCTGTTGCTGTTTTAGGAAATGAATGATCCAAAAATAACGCATCGGCAAAACTTGAATAGTCATCTGGATCAATTTTCCCACGATATTTTAATGCAAATTGATAAAAAGAACGTTCCATAACGGTCTCCTTTCCTATTTTGGGCAAAAAAAACCGGACTTAGTTGTCCGGTTAACCCATTATTCAAATAGTTTGTTGTATTCGGATAGACCTTCTGCATCCAATTGCTCTTTAGGAACAAAACGTAGTGCTGCAGAATTGATGCAATAGCGAAGGCCTCCCATAGACGATGGTCCATCTGGGAATAGGTGCCCTAGGTGAGAGTCAGCGGTTGAGGAACGGACTTCTGTTCTTCTCATGCCATGACTGGTATCTAGATTTTCTTTTACTTCTGTACCTTCGATTGGTTTTGCAAAGCTCGGCCATCCGCAATGAGCGTCGAACTTATCTTTAGAACTAAATAGCGGTTTGCCGGAGACAATATCTACGTAAATGCCGTCTTCAAAATGCTGATCAAATTCACCTTGAAAAGGTGGTTCTGTCCCACTTTCCTGGGTTACATGATATTGCATTGGCGTTAATTTTGCTTTTAACTCTTCTTTCATGCTTGTCCACCCCAATTCTTTTCGATAAACGCAGTCCGCCCAGAACCAACTGAATAACGGTTGTAATGAGCAGGATTTTTCTTATAGTAATCTTGATGATGCGTTTCTGCTAAATAAAATGGTTTTGCTTCTAGTATCGGCGTTGCAACAATTTTTTCAAACCTTCCCGAGTTGTCCAATTCTTGCTTAGACTTTTCTGCAGCTAGACGCTGTTCTTCGGAATGAAAGAAAATCGCGGTTTGGTAAGATTCGCCACGGTCAAAAAATTGACCACCAGCATCTGTCGGATCTATTTGTGTCCAGAAAACATCCAATAATTTCTCATATGGGAAGACGTCTGGCTGAAATGTAATTTGGACTGCTTCCACATGACCAGTCGCATTCGAACAAACCTGTTCGTAAGTTGGGTTTTTTAACTCTCCACCTGTATAGCCACTTACTACTTCTTCAATGCCGTCTAATGAATCAAAAGGCTTGACCATACACCAAAAACAGCCTCCTGCAAATGTAGCTTTTTCCGTATTCATATACCCACTCCATTCTTTATGGTTCAATTGTCACCAATAATCGAATATTGTCTTCTTCCAAATTGAACGATGCCGCTCGCACTGAAATTCCTCCATCTAACGGAATATCCGTTAACTTTAACAACACTTCTTCATCCGCAGGCATGACTTCCATAAATTCTGGAAGTTCTACTGAGTCTCTAAGCAATTTTAACGCAGCTTCAGGAGGAATATCCAGCATACCGACTTCTACTGACTTTTGTTCTAACAGCAAATTGCCATCTTCTTGCACAAGTGGTTCGAATTTCATTAAAATAGGCAAAGTTACTGAAAAAACGGTAAGTTCCGTTGATATACTAACGTCATCATCAACTGATAAAGCCAAAGGAATTGGCTGGTCTTTCATAGCTTCTTGTATATAGGTGTTGGCAATTCCTTCAAAATCTGCTTTTGTAGCGTTGACGACTACTGTGTTTCCTTCCGTAGAGGTATTTTTCAAAGCCTCATAAGACGTAAAATCTTTGGAAGGAGTCGTAACAAAAAGTACCACTCCCACAAGCGCCAACACATTTATTGCGAGTAAAACAAAAAATGCAACGCGCCATTTTTTCATCAGTTCACCACCTATCCTTCATAAGTCATGCCACATTCATTCATCCGTTTTAAAATACGTTCTGTCATTAAATCATAGCCCTTGCTATTCGGGTGAAAAAAATCAGAATGGTAAACCAAATTCTGATTGCCAACAAATAAATCACTGACAGGCACGAAGCATGCTTGTGGATCTGATTCTGCTCTTTTTTGCATCGCCTGATTATAGGAATCAATAATTTGATCAAACTCTTCTACTTCATCCGTTACAAGTGAAAACGGGTTATAGATGCCCATGATGATGATAGGCGCATTCGGATTAATATCTCGAATGGCTGTCAAAATATGATCAAATCTACTTTCATAAAATACCAATTCGTCTTCAAAGGCTTCTGTATTCAATGAAAACAAGTCACGTTTGACGACTCGCATAACATCATTTCCACCAATGGTCAGCGTTAAGTAATCGGCATCTGCTATAGGACTCGTTAGTTTTCCTTGTTGGAACATGGCCAGCAGCTGATCACTACGACGTCCACGTTTTGCTGTATTTTCAACAGCCACGCCTTTAATTCCTTGCCAGGTCTTAACCTCTGCTGCCACTCTGCCTGTGTAGCCGCCTAACTCCTCTTCATCGCCAACACCTTGAGATAAGGAATCCCCAAGAGCGGTAATAACCACTGCTTGAGGAATGAAGTTTGGCGGTATGGTATAAGAGTCGATAGCCGGTTCATTTCTCGGTTCTGCTTTTTCATTGCCAAAGTTAAAAGATGGACTGCACCCCGCTAGTATACCCATAGACAAGATGATGATAAACAGGATGACTTTCACGATTGTCTCTCCTTTTTCAACTAGACCTTGCTAATTCGTTTAATCCGTATAGTACATAAAACCAATTGCCCCAATACCTGTATGAGTAGAAATAACTGGCGTTGTAAAATCAAATTGGATATCGCTAAAGCCTGTTTCTTTAATTTTTTCACGCAGTGGCTCAGCCATTGCCAATCCATTCGCATGAGCAATGCCAACCCCTTTAACAATTTTGCCTGCTGTCCGCTCTATAAAATCCTTCATCAAGTAATCGACTACTTGCTTATGGCTTCTGACTTTAGCAACCGGAGTATACGATCCATCATCTAAAGAAGCAATTGGCTTGATTTTCATTAAAGATCCTAACAAAGCACGGCCTTTCCCAATGCGGCCTCCCTTCACCAAGTTATCAAGGGTATCTACAACGACGAACAATTTTGTATTGAGACGAATCTGCTCTACTCGTTTAACGATTTCTTCCATTGATTTTCCCGCTTTTGACATCTCTGCCGCTTCAAATACTTGGAAAGTTAAGGCGTGAGAAATATAACGAGAATCGATGACAGTAACGTCTGATTCAGTCAATTGAGCTGCTGTTTTTGCTGACTCCACAGTACCACTCATCCCACCTGTCATATGAATAGACAAGACTTGGTCACCGTTTCTACCTAAGTTATCGTACAACTCTTTGAATACGCCTGGTGCTGGTTGAGAACTTTTTGGCATTTCATCGGTATTTTTCATCAATTCAAGGAAAGATGCCGGCTCTAAGTCAACGCGGTCCAAATAGGTTTTTCCACCAATTTGAATACTTAGAGGAACCACATGCAAATCATATTTTTCAATGATCTCTGGCTTTAAATCAGCGGTCGAATCCGTGACGATGTGAATCTTTGACATGAAATCACTTCCTTTTTACCTTAGTCTAAGCAATTATTTAATATCTAACAACTACAAAGCAGATTGTTTTACCGGTTAGTTGTCATTATTTCTTTGTTTTTCCGCAGACATAGCAGAAACAGCTTCTTCAATTTGCGTATGGATCACCGCAATTGCTTCTTTTGGCTTCATGTCCTTAAGAACATCAACAGAAACAGGATCCAAAAGTTGTACGGTGACCGTAGCTGCCTTTACTTTATTGTTGTTTTTTTCCATTATGTCTGAAGTTCCGTGAATCGCAACCGGTAAAATAGGGACATCTGCATCTTTTGCAATACGCATAAATCCTGCTTTAAATTCACCCATACTTTGACCTTTACTTCTTGTGCCTTCCGGAAAAATCAAAATCGAATGACCTTCTTTTAATTTTTCTATAGTGTCAGTAATGGATTTCAATGCACTCCGACGATCTGTGCGGTCTAAAAAGACACAATTCATTTCTTTCATATACATCGGAATAATCGGGAATTTATTTACTTCTTTTTTGGAAATAAAACCAAAAGGCTTCGGAATGGTCGAAAGCAATGTTGGGATATCGAAATTCCCTTCATGATTGCTGACAAACAATACCGGTCCATCAGGTAATTTATCCAGTCCTGCAATCGTAACGGTGCTTTTTGTCCGTTTCATAATACCGGCTGCCCATTTTTGAGGTTCTGTATGAATCAGCTGGTCGTACTCTTTTACGCTTAATGTTGATTTTTGCTTGATATTTTTTTTCAAATTCACAGCGCTAATCGGTAAATAACCAAATAAAAAAGAGAACGTGCGAATGGTATTAAACATTGGCCGTTTTCTTTCGCCGTCTTTCGTATACCAAGTACGAAAAAGGCACTTCATTTGAAATTTGCTGCTCAGATTCAGAAACGAGTTTCCACTCACGTCCATATTCCGGGAAATACGTATCACCATCAAAAGCTTGATGAACCAGTGTTATGTAAAGACGGTCAGCATCTGGTAAAATTGATTCAAAAATCTGTTCTCCACCGATAATCATTACTTCTTCATGAAATTCTGTCGCTAACTTTATAGCATCTTGCACATTATGAACGACATCTACTCCATCTGCCTGATAATCATCGTTGCGCGTAACTACAATATTGCGGCGCTTCGGAAGCGGTCGCCCAATAGATTCATACGTATTACGGCCCATAACAATCCCTTTTCCGATTGTCTGTTTTTTAAAATATGCCAAGTCCGCTGGAATATGCCAAGGCAGTTCGTTATCTTTTCCGATAACTCGGTTCGGATCATGCGCGACCATTAATGAAATCATGTATCTTCCTCCTATCCCGCTTTTCGCGGGTATTACGTATTATTTAAAGTATTTTGAAGTTCAAACTAATTGATACACTGAAGATGAAAGTTAGTACTTGCTATTAAACTGCAACAGGCGCTTTAATCCGAGGATGTGGATCGTAGCCTTCGATCGTAATGTCTTCTAGTTTCAAGTCGAAAATTGATTTGACTTCCTCGTTAATTTTTAAGGTTGGCAGTGGTTTTGGTTGTCTAGCTAATTGTTCTTGCACTTGAGACAGGTGATTTGAGTATAAATGTGTATCGCCTGTTGTGTGAACAAAATCACCGACTTTTAAGTTACATTCTCTGGCAATTAGCTGTGTTAATAGCGCGTAAGATGCGATATTAAAAGGCACGCCTAGAAAGACATCTGCACTGCGTTGATAAAGTTGGCACGACAATTTGCCATCCGCTACATAAAATTGAAACATAATGTGGCATGGTGGTAAAGCCATGTCATCAATAAATTCCGGATTCCACGCGGTCACTAAGTGACGTCTGGAATCCGGATTTTTTTTAATCGATTCAATGACATTTTTCAATTGGTCGATGGTACCACCTTCTGTTGTCGCCCATGAACGCCATTGCTTGCCATAAACGGGACCGAGGTCTCCGTATTTTTCAGCAAACTCTGGACTTTCAATTACCTTGCGCTGAAAGCTTTGCATCTCAATCTTATATACTTCCGCAAATTCCGGATCTGTTTGTGCACGGCGACCGAAATCAGACATGTCAGGTCCCGCGTATTCGTCGCTTGCTACCCACTGTGCAAACGCCCACTCATCCCAGATGTGATTATTATCTTGCAATAAAGATCGGATATTGGTATCACCTTTAAGAAACCAAAGAAGTTCCGAGACAATCAAGCGGAACGCCGTTTTTTTTGTTGTCATTAAAGGGAACCCTTCCGTTAAATCGAATCGCATTTGATGGCCAAAGACACTCAAAGTACCTGTACCGGTCCGATCTTCTTTTGTTGCTCCGTTATGTAGAATGTGTTCGCATAAGTCTAAATATTGCTTCATATAATTCGCCTCCGTTGTTAGTTTAATCATAACAATACTACCGGTGTTAATAAAGATTTTAGACATCTTAAATTATACGGAAAATTTGTATTTACTAAAACCTCATCGGTCTCACTATGGTTCACTCGATAAACTGAGAAATTCACACACTCTCTCTTTCTCCTTTGGACGCACCAGTTACGCTAGTTTGGCAAAAAAATCGAGCACACATAAAAAAACCGCCAAAATTGGGCGGTTTAAGAAAGCCATTTCGGCGGTGTATTTTTAGACCAGTAGATGTCTCCTAGCGTAATATGCTTTTGGAAATCATCTTCAGCTAAATGATAGTGAAAATTAAAAGAATAGCCTAGCTGTGGTTTGTTCTCCGTCCTAACGTGGAAACGGATTTCGTCTTTGTTGGTTTCAGTGTTATATACATGGAAGATTTTTTCAGCATAATCACCAGATGGCTTTTCAGAAATGGCTAATTTTTTTAATTTGCCGGTATCTAGGGTTGCCAAATGGACATCAATCGCTCGTTGAATGTTTGGCAAAATCATGGTTTGGAACTGGTCTCCAATAACAGGTCCAATTCGCGAACCAAATTTCAAATACGATTGCTCTTCTGCAGATTGATACACAGAATGGATAAAAGAGTCACCGGTGTCGTAGAACTCACTGGGGTCGACCCAATCGTAGATATATTGTTTGTTATCACTTTCCGCTGCATGTGATTTCGGTTGACCTTTTTCGTCTAGAAGCGACTCCCAGATTAAATGGTTCGGAGAGATTGCTCCCAATGTTAAAACGGCAACAGTAATCATCAGCGACTTTTGCCACCAATTTTTCATCAACATCACCTTTTCTTTTATGAACATTTTTGTCATAACGTTTGCTTATTTATACGAATTTCGCGGGTAAAGGTTTCATCTTCTTGAAATTCATTGTACAATAAAGTCATTAACAACGCCTTGTTTTTTTATTGAAAAGGAGGAATTTTTGTGGATGCATCATTATTAATCGGACTGGGTCTCCTGTTTATGCTTGGATACTTGACTTCACTTTCATTTACAGACTAATAAACACTAAAAAAACTCCCTGAATTTCAGGGAGTTTTTTGTTTCAGATGGTCGATAAATCAGACTTTTTATATCATTATGCAATAAAAGAACTGTCAATTCAATTGTCCATTGACAGTTCTTTTGCTATTTATCTTCAGTTTTTGCATAAACCAACTCTTACTCTTCAGTGTCTTTTCACAAAGACTTGCCTTGAGCTCCATTGCTGAACTCATAAGCTTTTTCAATCATCAATCCGCTCGATGTCACCTGCCCATGCGTTCATGCCACCTTCGACATTTATCACTTTATAGCCCTGATAGTCTAAGAATTTACATGCCGAACCGCTACGTCCGCCAGCTTGGCAATTAACATAGTATTCTTCTGATTTGTCCAATTCATTCATCTTAAATTCCAATAATCCTAAAGGCATATTGACAGCTCCAGGAATTTTCCCACCGGCTACTTCTGACGCTTCACGCACGTCGATTATATTCACTTGTTTGCCTAGTTCTAGTAATGTTTGCAATTCTTGCGTCGAAATCACTTTCACTTGTTATTCCTCCTGGTAATTTAGTTTTCGTTGAATTTTACTCAATGTGGGTTTCACATTTGTTGTTTTAGGCGTTCACTAATTCCGTGGCACGGTTTGGATCAAATCCAAGCACCCATTTGGTCGTTTGTCTGCACAAGGCGCTTGGTCTCGCTGTACGTTTACTTTCGTATAAGGGACATCACTTGCCGCTAGAAGTTTTTTCATCATGATGCAATGTGGGCAGGTATCCGTTGAATAAACTGTTACTTGGTTTGACATAACGGCTCACCCCCTCAAAAAAGAACTCTTTTGAATACATCCAAAACATACCACAGGGGGTATATTTTGCACAAGAAATCAGCTTGCTTTGAAAATAGATTCACACTACAAAACACATGCAGATAAATTGAATCCGCATGTGTTTCATAAGTGAAACCAAATGTACTCCAGAACACTGTCAGCTTGAGATCACGAACCTGAACCATAGCTATACTTTAAATTCCCAACTAACGAGCATCCGTTTTTATTGTTTACTCTCTGGTTCAATTGAAATGACACCATAGTGGAACTTGGTATTGGGCCGCATGCGCCTAATAAATCCAAAACGTTCGAAATCCTGAGAACGAAAATGTGCTTTTAAAACGACAGTTTTTCGTGCTACACGCTTTGCCTCAGCTACCCACTGCACTGTTAATTGCCCTCGGTCAGCAGTTCCTCTGAGTGGCGTAAAATTTGAAGCTTCTGTTATTTCTTCTGTAAACATCGGATCCATGTAAATTACATCTATCGAATCTGCAGGCAAAGTTTGCAAAAATGAAACTGCTTGGCATGACACTACCTCAATACGCCTCATCGCCTCTTCTAAATGTGGCATGTTGCTATATTGCTGCAACCCTTGCGCCACCACGTAAGCGAGCACTGGATGGCTTTCACAGCCCACCACTCGTCCTCTTTGACCAACACGCTGTGATGCCACAATTGAGTCAGATGCTAACCCTAATGTACAATCTAAAAATGAGTCGCCTGGAACTAAACCTGCCACTTCAATCAGCGGATCTTGTTCAAGAGGTCTTTTTGTTCGAAAAGCTGCTGAGTTCGGATGAAAAAAGAACGGCTCGGTTTTACCCATTGGGTAAAACTCAAGTCGTTCTTTTAAGCACACCAACAAATCAGCTTGTTCATCTTCTTGCATCCGGTCAATGGAACGCTTATTGCGCGGAACTTGTAAAATTTCCAGTTCTGCTGAAACGCGATTTGCCCATGCCAATGCAGACGAAGTTGGCCGGTATGCTGTGGTGACTATTGTTTTCACTGAGCTGCCACCTGTTCAAGAACTTGCGACAAATGATCGCGAATCTGTTCCATTGGGTAGCCTTCAATTTGTTCACGTGGAATAAAATGAGCCAATTCACCGTCTTTTAATACGGCAATCGATGGAGACGATGGTAGCACTTCTTCAAAGTAATTGCGCATCTGTGCAGTTGCTTCTTTATCTTGACCTGCAAATACGGTCACTAAATGATCTGGTTTTGCTTCCACAGCTTGAATGGCTCCAATAGCTGCTGGACGCGCTAAACCTGCTGCACAACCACAAACAGAGTTAATCACAACAAGACTCGTTCCTTTAGCACTGCTCATATGTTCATTGACTTCTTCTGCTGTCAATAATTCTTTAAATCCTGCTCCAGTCAACTCCTGGCGCATAGGCACGACAATGCCTTTCATGTACTCATCATATGCGTTCATGCTTTCGCCTCTTTTCTTTAAAATCGATTTTCTCAATATATTGTTTCCTATCTATTTCAGTGTAACCTAGTTTGTTGGTAATTTCATCGTGAAAGGATTTGAATAGGAGTTTACTTAAAAGGAATAGATAATGGAACATTCATTAAAGGAGACTAGAGTCGTATTATTGAAAAGACAGATTACACCAAACTCAACAAAGAGCCGAGCTTTCCTAAAGAAGCGATCGGTGAAGTGGTCTCATTTTACAAATGCTCAAACATTGTCCCTGGATTTCACTTAGATAATGTTCGGTCTCTAACAACGTTTATAACTCAGTTGCAGAAAAAAGACTTTCGGTTTGAACGTCTTTACAGCCTATTCAGCCATGGAATCAGAAAACACCCCTGCTCCCTTTACGTAAAGATGCGATAATAGAAAGAGTAACTTCCGAGAATTATTACGAAGCACTATGGATAGGATGTCAGATTAAAGAATTCGGAGGAAAAGCAGTTCGCGAAAAGGCACTTGAATCTGAATTTGCCGATAATCGCTACTGTCATTACCTAATTAAGATACAAAGGAGTACTATGTCCGATTGCCTGCTTATTTGCTCATGGCAGTCAAGGGAAACTAGAAAATTTCGCCTCAATCGAAGAAGGCAGAGGAAAAGGATTAATCGATTTGCTGCAACAGATACAAAAAGAAGCGTAAAATCTCCAACCGGAAAAACTATCGGTTTACCCAATCAACGACCCCGTTGAAAAAGTTTACAGTTGTTACGGCATTACAACGCTCTTTACAGTCGGTCCATGCTTTTTAAGCGACAAAAGGATTACGTATACAAAGACACGCCTTGCCGAATTAGAAGAACATGACAAGGAGACCACCAATGAAGAAGAAAAAGAACAAGCAGAAGAGAGAAAACTGTTTTACTGATTTATTTATGGACCTTAGTATAGGGGTAATTTTTGAAATTGTTTTTTCATTGGTTTGGAATACCTTAATCGCCATTCCTAGATCAATCATTCGTTTTTTTAACACATAATTTTTTTAAAATCACTTAACCATCAGTGAACTCTTAAACAAAATCAAGAGTATGCTCATTTTTCTGAACGCTAAGCAGTCATTAAAAACGCCTTGCCTATCTAGTTTTCTAAGATTTACCTACACTAAAATAGCAGATAGCTTCTTTTTCCACACAATATAAAAAGCCACCCCTCAGGATGACTTGAATAATGAAATTTGAATTCCTTCAATTGACGGCGGACGAAGAATAATCGAACTTCCTAAGTCTTCTACCTGATAATCCTTTAAATACTCTTCTACGTCTTTCGCATGTTCTGCGACAGACTCTCTTATTAATTCTCTAACGATAAGTGCACTTCTTTTTTGACTCAATACTACTCCATTGACCGTAAGATTCACCTGTAACCCTCCTATGTATACTTACAAGATATCATAAATTTAACAACAACAAACGTATACATGGACCTAATATTTTTTATTTTTTTTATTAAAAATAAATAACTTTATGCCTTTTGTTATATAAAGTGATTTTAAATACCTATTCTGCTCTATATTTATGATAACCCGAAATAGCCTATCACATATTTCTAGCAATAAAAAAACTACCCGAATTGGGTAGTTTTAGATATTTTCAGTATGCTCTGACTATTTATCGGCATCGTTTTAACTCATTAATTCTTTAGTACTAGCTTTGTAAGTCTAAGTAAAAAAAGCAATAGCTTTTTAAAAAATATTCAAAAGACATCTTTATTCACCGAGTCTTTGTACTTCTACACTTTATCATTTTATATTTGATTGCATTTAAAAATTTATTTTCTAACAAACTTACTCGCTTTGGTTATACTTGTTGTTAATAAAGTCCAACATTTGGCTAAATACATCGTACTCAAACCATTCATACGTTGTATCCTGAGCGTATTCTCCATTTTCTTGGATTTTCAGATTGTTAGAAGACAGTTGGACAATGCGTGTATCATCGATCCCTTCCTCTTGACCATTTATTTTTTGATCAGCAAACTGCTGAACGACTTGCTCATAAAAAACATCGCGTTTTTGTCGATTTTCAAACTCCCATGATTCATATTTTCCGCTGTATAAAATCTCCATTGAAAAAACATTGTTTGACATATTTATTTCCTCCTCGTATAGCAACTATTATAATTAGTTTGATTACCAGCACTTTACCTCTTAACAGCAATGAGGAAACATTTAATGCAGTTCCAAGCAGCCAATAAGCAAAAAAAAAGGCCAGTGACTGTTTAGTCACGGGTCTTTTCTACTATTCCTCTTTTATCGCTTGACGCGCTTCGGTCATTTGTTTCCAAACCGACCCTTTTGCATCTTCGCCTTCTTCAATACGTGCAATTGCCATTTTGATTTGTAGTTTCACTTCAAACTCCGGATCATTTTCGGCTTGCTTCAGACTTGGTAAAGCGGCTTCTGTTCCTGTTTCATAGAGGAACATCGCTGCTCTCCAACGAACCAATTTGTTTTTATCACGTAAGGTTTCAAGCATAACCGGCTCAAATTCCTCAAAACCGAGATCGCTGATGGTATCGCCTGCTGTTCTGCGGACAGCCCAGCTCTTGTCTTTCATCGCACGTTCAACATAGGGCACAACAGCTTTGTCTTTAACGTCGCCTAGGAAAATAGCGGCTTGACGACGAATCGACATTTTTTCATCGTTTAATGCCGCTGCCAGTAACGGTAAATCATCAACATCTGCCTCAATCATTTGATCAAGTAGCTGAAAGCGAGTTTCCCAGTCGGGTGCATCAAAGTCTTCTACTGACACTCTTTGACCACGAGGGGCTGACTCAGCTTGAGCTGCATCTTCTTTCGTCGTCATTGCAACTAATCGTTCTTGTGGATACGCAGCTTCGATTTCTTCCATCAGGCTTTTGCCAATTTCACTTTTATCCCCATAGCGAACGCCATAATCTACCCATTTACGCTGCATGAGGTAGTTTTCTTCTGTCGGGTCCAAAATTTGCTTCATCGCCGCGACAAAACGTTCTGGCATACCAAAGCGTTGTTCTGAACTATTATCGAACACTTTGACTTGCAGTGGAATTCCTTTGAATTGTTGCACATGGACATAAATTTCCCCAAAATGCTCGTCTAATTGGACTTCTTCTCCACTATGCTGACGGTCTTCGCCAAAAACATTCCGGACCTGCGTCAAAATAATTTCCCAATCGAATTTAGAGATGCGCTCGACTGCCAAAAAATCAGCTACGTGGTAAACGCCTTTTACACCGTCAATCGCTAGCAACTGCTGCACTTCTTCAGATGCACCTTCTAACTTATCTTTCGTGTAGTTATGACTTTTGCCAAATGGCAATTCCTGGTCGATGATCACTTTCATCGTATTCGGGCTTGGTGTCGGTTCAATCGTTAAAATTTTCACAAAAATCCCTCCTGCAATTAATAGATCATGTTTCTGCTATTTCTTGAAGATAAGTCCAACGTTCAATTAACGCGTCATACTCAGCAGTTAATCCATTGACTTCTTCGGTCAATTTCTGCAATTTATCGTAATCGGCCCCAGCTAAAGCCATTTCTTCCTCACGAGCTTCAATCTTCGCTTCTGTTTGTGCAACTTTATCAAGAATACCGTTGTATTCCTGCTGCTCCTTGTAGGTCATTTTCTTTTTAACTTTGGCTGGTTGTGCGACTTCCGTTTCAACAAGCTGTTGTTCAGCTAATTCAACCGGATTATTTTTTTCTTTAATAAACTCAGAGTAAAGACCTTGATATTCTTCGATTTTTCCTGTTCCTGTTGTCCACAATTTCTGGGCAATGCGGTCAAGGAAAAAGCGATCATGCGAAATTGTAATAACTACGCCTGGGAAGTTTTCTAAGAAATCTTCCAAAACAGATAGTGTTTGGATATCCAAATCGTTTGTCGGCTCATCGAGGAATAAGATATTCGGCTGTTCCATCAATAATTTCAATAAATACAGACGCTTTCGCTCGCCGCCTGATAATTTACCAATTTGCGTGCCGTGACCATTTGACGGGAATAGGAAACGTTCAAGCATTTGAGTTGCCGATAAACGAACACCTTTTTCTGCTTCAAAATCACTCGACGTTTCTTGAATGTATTCAATCATGCGCTGCGATTCATCCATTTCAGGCAAATGCTGTGTAAAGTGAGCAATTTTCACGGTACTGCCGTATTCCATTTTTCCTGAAGTTGGTTCTAATTCTCCGGCAAGCATTTTCATCAACGTCGATTTCCCGGCACCATTTGGTCCAACAATTCCAATGCGATCTCCACCTTGCAACAGGAAATCAAAGCCGCTGAAGATTTGTTTGTCCCCATAAGCAACGCCCATGTCTTGGCCTTCAATGATTTTCTTGCCAAGTCGCTGGCTTTGCATGGATAGTTCAAGCGATGTATTGTCGTTTTCTTTTTGCACGTTTTCTTTGATTTCATCGAAACGCTGAATCCGCGCTTTTTGTTTAGTCGAACGAGCTTTTGCACCGCGGCGAATCCATTTTAACTCAGAACGGAAACGGTTTTCTAATTTTTGCTGAGACGATGCATTCATTTCATCACGAATCGCTTTGTTTTCCAAATAATCGCCGTAGTTGCCTTTGTGCGTGTACATGGTTTGGTCTGCTATTTCGAAAATATGTGTAGAAACCGCATCCAAGAAATACCGATCATGCGTGACAAAAAGCATAGCTGAACCCATGCGCAACAGGGTTTCTTGCAGCCATTCAGTTGACACCGCGTCCAAATGGTTTGTTGGCTCATCCAGAAGAATCAAATCTGCTGGTTCAATCAATGCTTTCGCAAGAGCCACACGTTTACGCTGACCGCCTGATAATTCACGTACTACTTGGTCATACATATCGATCCCTAGTTTTGACAGTGCGGTTTTGGCCAAGGCATTAATATCCCATGCATTTTCTTGTTCCATTTTTTCTTGAATATCCATCAACTCGTCTTGTAATTGTGTAGAACTTGAATCGACCATCATATTTTTCAAGGCATTTTCATAAGCACGGTTTAATGCTAAAATCGGGGATTTCCCTGAGAAAACTGTTTCGAGTACAGTCAATGATTCATCAAATTCAGGTTCTTGCATTAAATACGTAATTTGATATTTTTTCGGGTGGTCCATGACAACATTATCTGCATCCATTGATCCCGCTAGTATTGACATTAAAGTCGATTTCCCTGTACCGTTTACGCCGATTAAACCTGCGCGTTCTCCTGGATATAATGAAAATTCGACATCCTTGAATAATGTTTTTGCTCCAACAGTTTTCGTTAACTTCGTAATATTTAAGTGGCTCATTTATTCCCATCCGTTTCTGTTTGTAGTTGCTTTAAAAAGATTAGCATAAATTCATGGCGCTCTTCAGCCATGTGCTTACCCGTTTCCGTAGTCATTTGGTCTTTCAACAATAAAAGCTTTTCATAAAAATGTGTGACGCTACTGGTTTGCGCTTCGCGGTATTCATTTTCCGTCATTTTTGTACGTGCCTGTTCGTTCCAGTCGTACAACTTACGTCCCTTTGCCCCACCGTAAGCAAATGCTCGCGCGATCCCGATTGCACCAATAGCATCTAATCGGTCAGCGTCTTGGACGATTTTCGCTTCGATGCTCGTTGCCGGTTTGCCATTGCCGCCTTTAAAAGAAACCGATTCAATAACTTTCTGAATCTCTTGGCGCTGAGCATCTGAAAGTTCTAAACGATTCAGAATATCACGCTCCAAGTCTTCCTCGGGCTTTTTATACTTCGGGTCCGAAACGTCATGTAAAAGTACGGCCAATTCGACTATAAATGCATCTGCTGTTTCTTGTTGCAAAATCATTTTGGCGTTTTTCATGACCCGTTCGATATGCTGCCAATCATGGCTAGCATCAAACTGTTCATAGATTTTCTTAACCTCATTGCGACATTGCTTGATTTTTTCCTGGTCCATACTTCCGCTCCAATCGCTTGTTTCTTCTATTATAACCTGAAGTTGAAGCAAAATGCCTGTATTCCCAACGATTATTGACGTTTCCATAGGCTTCATGTATAGTATACCCATCCATAACATGGCGTCTATAGGTCCATGACATACTCAATAATAGGGGGAACTCGCATGCACCAGGGAACAGTGAAATGGTTTAACTCAGAAAAAGGTTACGGATTTATTGAGTATAATGACGGTGATGATGTATTTGTTCATTTTACCGGCATCCAAGGTGAAGGATTTCGAACATTGAATGAAGGCAAAACTGTATCGTTCGATATTATTGATGGCAACCGTGGACCTCAGGCTGCAAATGTTATCCAAATTGATTCAGAATAAACTAATAGAAAAAAGCAGGGGCGGGAATTCCGTCTCTGCTTTTTATAGTTTTGAAGAACAACCAGTCGTTACGCTTTGCTGCCGGTTCCGACTTTATTCAGTTCGTTTCCAAGGAATTGCAGTTGACTTCCAACTGTACAATTGCTAATACAAAATCTATGAGCAGCGGTCTTTCCTTCATCTTTGCGAAGCTGAGATTTCACAAAGCAACCTTCACAGTATGTGGTCATCATTTCATCAATTTCGTTAATAATAGACATTTTTTTCACTTTGTCACCTCACTGCAAATCGTCATTTCTTCATTCTACTACGCATTTGTTTTTTATTCCAACAATAGTTATACTAACTGAGGACATTTTTACGGTACCAAGCGGTTCGCAAATTCCCGCTTTACCAAAACTAAGGAGGACGTATTTTGTTTAATGAATTTTGGGGACTTGGCTTTGCCTTGTTCAATTTTGTTCTGTTAGTAATCATGTATAAATTTTTCGGAAAGACTGGATTGTTTGCGTGGGTAGCTATTTCGACCGTTTTGGCTAATATCCAAGTAACGAAGACGATCGAAATCATAGGATTGACAGCAACTTTAGGCAACAGCCTTTATGCTTCGACTTTTCTCGCGACCGATATATTGAACGAGAAATATGGCAAAAAAGAAGCCAAAAAAGCTGTCTGGCTTGGTTTTTCTTCTTTGCTCATTATGGTACTAGTCATGCAGTTCGGGATTAAGTTCATACCGGATGACAGTGATTTCGCACAAGATTCGTTGGAAACCATTTTTGGTTTAATTCCGCAAATTGCTATTGGTAGCATGGTAGCTTATCTCGCCAGTCAGCATCTGGATGTCATCATCTTCAGTGCACTGCGCAAAATGTTTCCAAAAGACAGCCAGTTTTGGATCCGCAATAACGGCTCTACGTTGATTAGTCAGTTGTTGGATACGTTAATTTTTACATCCATTGCATTTTGGGGAGTTTTTCCGTTTGATGTGTGGATTCAAATTTTCATCTCGACATATGTATTGAAGTTTATTGTTTCTGTCATGGCTACGCCTTTCGGCTATTTGGCAAAAATCATCAAACCCATTGACGAAAAGTAGGTGATCAGATGCTTGAAGTGTTTGTGGATGCGGCGACTGCGGGTTCACCTCAAGTAAGTGCAGTCGGTGTTTTTATTCGAGGGGAAGGCCATTTGATTCACTGGAGCGAATATGTGGGTGAAATGGACAACCATACTGCGGAATTCACCGCGCTCGTAAAGGGATTGGAACTAGCAATAGGGTTAACATCTGGAATGGTATCGATTAAATCTGATTCCCAAGTAGCGGTAAACGCTTTTGAAAAAAGAGGCATCAAAAATGCTAAGTTTAAGCCATTGCTTTTACACGCGCTTGAACTCGGCGACCAATTTGATTTTTGTTTTATCAAATGGATTCCAGATTCTCAAAATCGGGCAGCCGACGCCTTAGCCAGAACTGAACTTCGCGCACATAAATAATCTGTCCAAACTGTGTCAGCCGCCCTTATCTTTTCAGGGTGGCTGTTTTGGTTTCTGTGCATACTCTTCAGCGAAAGTCTGATAAGATAAATGTATTATCTTTTATTGGAGGAACCTCATGAGAACAAAACTTGGTACTGCACTCGATATTTTCATTTTGGTCATTGGACCATGGATCGTCTATTCCCGCATTATTGAAATGATGCAAAGTGGAGTTTCTGTTTATCCGATGATTTCGGTCGTTATCGTTACCGTCGCGGTTATTTTTTCCATTTACAATCTTTATTTGCTGGCAGTTCGCAGACAGCAAAATAACATGAAAAAATAAGGAGAAATGAGGCTTTTAACGTGAAATCGCTATTGTTTTATCTTATACCGCTGTTGATTTTCGCAGTGATCAATAATACGATCGCTGTTTTAACGTGGCCCTATTATTTAGTTTTACTACTGGCTTTCCTTGTTTTTCAATTAGGCCGCACGCGCTATCCGAAAGACGCATTACCGGCAGTTGCAAAAACTTCACAAGTGGCTTTTTACATACTGACAGTTGCAACTATTTTCCGCGATCAATTTTTAAGTCCTTTGCTTATTAATGTGCTATTGGGTATCACGATTGGTGTCGTTATCGCAGAAATAATTCAAACGAAAAAAAAGTCCTCTTAAGACAGTAAAACCACAGTCAGCTCGAACAATTCGAGTTAACCGTGGTTTTTTTGTGTATTGCAGTTGAATTTATGCCGCCTTTTTAGCTAGTAAAATACCAAATAACTACGAGCGCAATCGCTATAAACACCCATGTCATGACGCGAATCAAGTTCTGTTTTTTACGAATTTCTCCTTGTTCTTTAACGTCTTTTAATAATGGCATAAGTTCACCTCTCTCATTAGATTATTGCCTATAGGCAGTTTGTTCAATTATGATAGAAAAAAGGAGGTTTTCTGAATGAGAAAAATTTTAGTTTCTTCACTTTCCCTACTGCTTTTAGCAGCTTGCGCTAACGAGGCTCCTAATCCAGACAAAGCGAACGCCCCTTTTGAAGAAATTGCGTCAGGGCTTGAAGCTCCATGGGCGATCAATAAAATAAATGATGAATTTTATATTTCGGAACGACCAGGAAAAGTTGTTCATATAGACAAAGAAGGGGTCATGACACGGCAAAGCGTCAATTTTTCTGATAGTTTATCTGAAGCTTCAGAAGCTGGATTTTTAGGCTTTGTTTTGGCACAAGATTTTGAAGAAAGTCAAACTGCATACGGCTATTACGTCTACGAACAAGACGACGAAGATTACAATAAAATCGTCACACTTGTTTTAGAAAATGGAACTTGGCAAGAACAAGATGTCTTGTTAGCAGGTATTCCAACAGGGAATGTGCATCATGGTGGC
Organism: Planococcus kocurii; assembly: GCF_001465835.2. Classification (NCBI taxonomy): domain Bacteria; kingdom Bacillati; phylum Bacillota; class Bacilli; order Caryophanales; family Caryophanaceae; genus Planococcus; species Planococcus kocurii. The sequence goes on along the minus strand of NZ_CP013661.2, from coordinate 3,332,720 downwards.
CGCTTAGAATTGGACGATGATGGGACACTTTTTGCAACAATTGGTGATGCTTCCACTCCTGAACTTGCACAAGACTTAGGTTCAGTAAACGGCAAAATATTGAAACTCAATACAGCCAACGAGTTTGAAATTTATTCGTCCGGTCATCGCAATCCACAAGGAATGACTTGGGACAATGACACGATGTTCGCGTCTGAACATGGTCAATCCGCCAATGATGAAATCAATATTATTGAACAAGGCAATAACTACGGTTGGCCTACAATCGAAGGCGATCAGTCAAAAGACGGCATGGAGGCTCCTTTTTACACAACAGACTCTAGCGATACTTGGGCGCCAAGTGGAATCGACATGCATAATGGTCTGCTTTACGTAGCTGCGCTTCGAGGAACCGCAATTAAAGTGGTGGATCCTAAGAGTGCTGAAGTGACAGATTCAATTGAAGGGTTTGGCCGTGTCCGAGATGTTTTTTCTGATGGCGACTCGCTCTATTTTATCACGAACAACACGGACGGTCGCGGCACACCTGCAGACGGTGACGATAAACTTTATAAATTGAATGAATAGCCGTGTACAAACTAAAAGGTGTATTGGACAAGTCCAATACACCTTTTAGTTACTAAATAAATTTGACCATCAGATTTTCATCAATGTATTTCTCTGGCGTTTTCATTGCTTGTTTATCCGTTCCATACTTTTCGAATCCCAGTTGTTCATAAAGTGCAATAGCTGGTTTGTTTTCACTGGCGACTGCCAAGTCTAGCCGTTCGAGTCCTGGCAAACTTTCAGCGAGTTGAACGACTTCCTGCATCAATCGTTTAGCGTGGCCTTTGCCCCGTTCACCAGGCGTCACATAAACTGCTACTACCGATGCTCGGTGGTTAAGTTTCGGTGCCATGTCTCGTACGAATGTCACATTTCCGATTAGTTTTCCAGAGGTAAATGCACCGTACGTGATAGCATTTTCTAGTGCCAAATTTTGCGCAGTTTTCTCGATAGGCCGTTGAATTGCTTCTTCTAATCTTGTACTGAAGGCGTCCGGACTATCCGTTAGCGCCTCGATTCGCAAATCGTAATAAGCCTGCGCATCATGTCCGCCTAATTTCCGAATTTTCATAGCCACTCATCCTTTTTTCAAATTAAGCACAAGAGAAAGAAGTACTCAATTAAATTTTTTGTTACTGTGAAATTACTTCTGAAGCAAGGACGTAGGGGAAACTCTGAAGGTGTATCAAAAGGTACGACAAGGACCGAATCTCCTACTTCTAACTCTTCAAAAAGAATAGCGGTTCCACTAAATATCGTTTCATCTGTCAGGTGTATTTCGTGAACAATGGACTCTTGTTTCGTGTCGTCATTTGTCCCGACTTCTATTTTAAAGCTAGAATCTGTTTTTTCGGTGATATTCCCTTTATAATTTCCACAGCCTGTCAAAAAAAGTGTTGCGCTCATAACTAAGACAAACAATCTTTTCACCCTCGTTCACTCCATTCTTGAAGCATTCGATTAAAAGAAAGATGTTAAGTCTAGCAGGTCATCAACGCTTTTATATGAATTTCTGTATCACAGTTCCTTTACCGTCTGCGACTCGTACTTCTGCATGTGCGCCATTGATAAATGTGATCTGTGGTGGCATATGACCTAAATCGATATCGTACGCAATCGGTAACTCTAATTCTTTTGTTAAATCTTGGTACATTCTATCGATAGTGTATCCACCGACCGGCTCATTTGCCATACTTCGCCCAAAGAGAATACCTGAGCAATTGTCAAACCATCCCGCGTATTTCATTTGCGTTAGCGACCTTTTTAAATCCGCCACTGACATTTCGCAGTTTTCTAAGTACCAAATGACCTGTTCGCCCGGAATGTGCTTGTCCCTAAATGGTTGAACTTCTCCGAATGGTGTTCCAATTAGGTGATGGATCACATCAATGCAGCCTCCAAGCAAGCGGCCTGAGAATATTTCCTCGGTTCCCGAAACCGTTTGCCATTTAGTCGGTTCTGTCAAATGAAAGACGACTGGTGAAGCAATGGAATGGTCCCACTCTTTCTGATAGAGTTTAGAAGAAATTTGCTTTACAGTTTCTCCTTTTGCTGTTTTTAAAATATCTAGCCAGCGCGCTGTTGTTTCATCGCTTTTTTCACCACGCAAATCAATAATGTTCGTACCATGTGCCGTGGCAATACCGGTTTTCAACGTGATAGCCAACAACAACACGCTGATATCAGAATAACCAAGTACCCATTTCGTTTGTATCTTTGTGAAGTCTACATATTCCAACATCTCAATCAATAATTCCCCACCCCAGGGCGGGAAGATCAACTCAATTTCTGTGCTGGTCATCATTTCCATAAATTCTTCTGCACGCTTTTTAGCAGGAGCTGATTTAGCCAACTCTTGAGTCCAAGCCGTGTCCTCTGTCACAACAGTAAACCCCTTCTGCTCTTGCCGTTCAATCGTCAGTTTGAGAAGATCGTGGTGCTCAGTTCCCACTCCTGAAGACGGTGCGGTAATGCCCATTGTTTTAAAGGTAGTAGTAGGATAACGAATCATTCAATAGTCCCCCTTTTTGTTTAAACAAAATAAAAAAGCGAAAAAATCATTGCGATTAAAATACTAGCACCTACACAAAACCAAAGTGCTTGTTTGACCATTTCGAAAAACCGACTCGGTTCCTTATCCAATCTTTCCCCTTTAAATTGTGAAAAGTCAGGCGGTGTTTCTCTCTTTGGCTTGGTTTTTTGCAATTTTGTCGTTTTCGTTTCTGTCATCGGGTTCATTGTGTTCCTCCTAAAATCAGTAGCAATAGAATCTGTAAGATACCTTCCATTATACTAAACTTAACTTGAGAATATAGTCCCCTTTTTGGCTAATTGTCATTTTTCAGAACAAATAAACAGAAGTACTTCTTGAAATGACTTTTTTGAGGTATATGATAGGAGAGAATAGAAAAATTCTGGAGAGGTGATTGGGATGAAAGTGTTGGTAGTTGGGGCAAATGGACAAATCGGACGGCAGTTTGTCAAAATGCTTGCTGATAGTGATAAATACACACCTAAAGCGATGATCCGTAAAGAAGAACAAATCAGCTATTTCAATGGTCTCGGAGTAGAATCCGTATTAAGTAGCCTCGAAGGCAGTGTTGAAGAAATTACTGAAGCGATGAAAGATTGTGACGCTGTGGTCTTTGCAGCTGGTAGCGGTGGCAAAACCGGAGCCGATCAAACCTTACTGATTGATTTGGACGGTGCTGCAAAAACCATTGAAGCCGCCGAACAAACGGGGACAGAACGCTTTCTCATGATCAGTGCCATCAATGCCGACAAACGGCAAATGTGGAAAGAAGATATGGCTCATTATTATGTCGCAAAACATCATGCCGATAACATTCTACGCGCAAGCGGTCTAGTCTATACCATCATTCGCCCAGGTCTTTTAACAAACGATGCCGGTACCGGTAAAATACTAGCGGTAGAGGACTTGGAATCGGGACAAATTTCTCGCGAAGATGTAGCGCGTGTCCTTTTGCATTCGCTTGATAACGAACATGTCTTCAACAAAACGTTTGCCATTATTTCTGGTGAAGACGACATTGACCATGCGCTCAATCAGCTGTAAATATGTTTATGATGTAAAAAAACAGGCCAGATGATTTAAGATCATCTGGCCTGTTTTTTGATTATTCAACTGTTTTTAAATTTCTAATACCTATCACGACTTGGAACAAAAATGCAATCGAACAAAGAATAATAGCGGCATAGCCGAGTCCGCCAATTGGTGTCATTTGAAATGTCTGTATAACCAATAAAGCCATCATTACAGCAATCCCAAAATTCATAATATAGGGCTTGTCGTAAAATTTCTTAGAAGCAATCCCTACAAATATCGCAACCGCAATAATAGATATCAATAAAAAATTCCCCATTACTTTCCCTCACCCTTTGCTTCGTCTTTCATAAGTCTAGCATGTATCCTTTAGCTCTGATAGTTTAATTAGAATTTTTCATAAGCCATTTTCTTAATAATTTGCTCGTGTTCAGGATAGAGTGCAAGCAGTTCCGCCTGCAGCAATAATTCAAAATCCTCAAAATCAAAACCTGGTGAAACCATGCAGCCCACTAGTGAAAATGTATCTGCCGCTTCTACTGTTGAACCGAAAATACTGCCTTTTTTAACCAATACTTGTGGCCTTTCCCCTGCCGCTAAATCCAGTCCCAGTTTTTCAGCACGATAATTTCCATTCGCATCTAAAATATGCACTGTAACGGCATGACCTGCGTGAAAATACCACAGCTCGTCTGATTTCAATCGGTGAAAATGAGAGATATCTTGCGATCGCAACAAAAAATAAATACTGGTGTACAAATTTCGTTCTACCGGATGTTCAGTGGTCCTGATTTTTTCAGGAGAAACGAACGATTGTTTGTAATATCCTCCCTCGGGATGCGCCGTCATGTCTAAATAGGTAATCCAATCTTCAGCATTCACTATATCCAACTCCATTCCTTCTCTTCTAACCGCTTGTTTATATGAAACTTTCTATCTCTATAGACGTATTCATTATATAACATAAGTCCATAAACAAACGAGGAGGAATAATAATGAATAACCACGAAATTGATTTTAAGTTGCACGGAGACGATATGCAGTTTGTGGAAGTAGAACTAGACCCAGCTGAAACGGTTGTTGCAGAAGCAGGAGCTTTAATGATGATGGAAGACGGTATTGTGATGGAAACGATTTTCGGAGACGGTTCTACAAGTTCAGGTGGCAGCGGCTTGATGGGCAAACTAATGGGCGCAGGAAAACGAATTATCACAGGTGAAAGTTTGTTTATGACGGCATTCACTAATAATGGAACAGGTAAACGCCATGTGTCATTTGCTGCGCCTTATCCTGGCAAGATTATTCCTATGGACTTGAGCATGCTAAACGGCAAGATTATTTGTCAAAAAGATTCTTTCCTAGCTGCTGCCAAAGGAGTTTCAATTGGCATTGAATTTCAGCGCAAATTGGGTGCAGGATTTTTTGGCGGTGAAGGCTTTATTATGCAGAAACTGGAAGGAGATGGCTTGGCGTTTGTACATGCTGGCGGTACGATTTACCGAAAAAACCTTCAAAAAGGAGAAGTATTGCGTGTGGATACGGGTTGTTTAGTCGCCATGACCGGAGATGTTGATTACAATATTGAAACAGTCCCGGGCATTAAAACAGCATTGTTCGGTGGTGAAGGTTTATTCTTTGCAACTTTGCGTGGTCCCGGAAGTGTCTGGATTCAATCGATGCCATTCAGCCGATTAGCGAGTCGTGTATTTGCAGCCGCTCCACAAAACCCTGCTGGTCGTTCGAAAGGGGAAGGCAGTGCCGCTGGTGGATTATTTGACTTACTCGGTGGAAGATGATTAATTGACTTATTAAAATAAAAGACGCCTATTCATTTCCTTACAGGGTTTGAATAGGCGTCTTTTATTGTTCTATTAGAGAGATTTGATAAAAAGCTTGAAAAATTGACAAACCTCTATTAATCATGAGATTATTACCTAACGACCGTTAGGAAGGTGAAAAAGTGAAAGCAGATCTTATTCTCCAAACCGCTGTCAGCCATTTTGCAAAAGAAGGCTTTGAAGGCGCATCTCTCAGTAAAATCGCTGAAGAAGTTGGAATCAAAAAACCATCTATCTATGCCCATTACAAAGGAAAAGATGATTTATTTATTTCTGCACTTCAGTATTCACTCAATACTCAAAAAGCTCAGTTAGCTAGTTATTTTAATTCTACGAAAAATGAATCGTTAGAAACTCTTCTTTTCGGTTATTTTGATTGGTTGGCAAAAGAAAGCAGAGACAACGAACGAATGAAGTTTATCTTGCGTGTTGCTTATTTCCCTCCACTCAAATTAGAAAAAGAAGTCGGCGAGTTGTTTAATCCGTTTTTTGACCTGATGCACCAGCATCTTACTCGTTTATTACGAGAAAGACATCGCTATGAAAACGTATTACACTCTGTAGATTTTTCAAATACAGCGTTAGCTTATCTGACTGTAATTGAAGGAACGATGTCTGAACTTGTCTATAGCGGCATCGAAAGATATGAAAAGCGACTTCAAGCAGTTTGGCCAATTTTTTGGCGTGGCTTAATCCATTAATACACGAATCACAGCAGACCAGAAACACCTATTAAGCACGAAGATTATAAGGAGATCACTGCATGAAAACAAATAAATTAGTTCTTTCAACTTTACTACTCAATCTATTTATCGCATTTCTAGGGATTGGACTGGTCATTCCAGTAACTCCGACCATTATGAACGAATTAAGCATCTCAGGAACTGTCGTGGGCTATATGGTTTCTGCTTTTGCGCTAGCTCAGCTCATTGTTTCTCCTATTGCCGGACGATGGGTAGATAATATTGGTCGTAAACCCATGATCATTATCGGCCTGTCAATCTTCAGTATTTCCGAATTTCTATTCGGTATTGGTGAAACAGTAGAAGTGCTGTTTGCCTCTCGTATTCTCGGGGGTGTCAGCGCAGCCTTTATTATGCCGGCTGTTACGGCTTATATTGCTGACATTACGACCAGTAGCACACGACCAAAAGCTTTAGGTTATATGTCTGCGGCGATTTCTACCGGTTTTATTATCGGTCCAGGAATCGGTGGGTTTTTAGCCGATATCAGCACGCGACTTCCCTTCTTCTTTGCAGCAGGATTCGGTTTGTTTGCAACGATTTTGTCACTTATCACATTAAAAGAACCCAATCGCAGCTACGAAGTTGAGGAAAAACACCAACCCCTGCCAAAATCAGGATGGAAACGAATTTTTTCACCGATGTATGTTATCGCTTTTATGGTTATTCTCATATCATCATTTGGTCTGGCCGCATTCGAATCGCTTTTCGCGTTATTCGTTGATCACAAATTCGGCTTTACGGCAAAAGATATTGCCGTGATTATCTCACTCGGCGCAATTGTCGGAGTCATTTTCCAAGTCGGTTTGTTTGATAAACTAACGCGACGGTTCGGTGAAATCCGATTGATTCGTTACAGTCTTTTTGTGTCAACCGTTTTAGTATTTATTATGACTTTCGTTACGAGTTACTGGTCGATTTTGCTTGTTACCATGGTCGTGTTTGTCGGCTTTGACTTGATGCGTCCAGCCGTTACTACTTATCTGTCACGAATCGCCGGCAATGAACAAGGATTCGCCGGGGGCATGAACTCCATGTTCACAAGTATCGGTAATATTTTCGGTCCGATTATTGGCGGTATTCTTTTCGACATTGATTTAAACTATCCGTTCTATTTTGCTACTGTCGTCTTAGCAGTAGGAATTGCATTAACGTATTTATGGAAGCGCCCAGCGTTTTCAGAACCAACAAGAATATAGTATTCAAAAAATATCTGTACGTATTTAAATCCCCCTAGCGAAAACAGTTTTCACTTGTTTTCGCTAGGGGGTTCTTGTTTTCTAAACATATTAGTCGTATTTGAGTTTATTTTTTTAACCTACAGTTGTGCCCTCTTTTTTAATCTAGTAATTACTTCCTCTATAAATATAAAAAACACTGTTCTAGTTTTTTCGAACGCTAATAATTCATCACTTTGAGTATATTTTGTTAAAAAAATTATGTAATCTACCGCAGAATCCTTTACATCAATATGTTCCTCTAATACCAACATCGTTTCGGCATCTTTTTTCTTCATTTCTACAAACAAGTTTTCAAAAGATGCAAATGTTCCTGTTACTGATAATACTATTAATAATGTCTCTTTATCAGCTAATCGTATAGCATATTCCTCATTTTGAGTAACAAACACATTTTTGTCTGTTACAGTAGAAAGTTTGTATGAAAAATACTCTCCACTTATGTAGGAAGGACCTAAACCGTATATAATTATTTTATTAAAATTTTCAAATACCGCTGTAAATTCATCCACAATTTTTGGATCATAATCCACTAAAAAGGATATCAATCGCTCAATTTCACTGGATTTTTTTTTAACTTTCATTTCTTCTTGTTGGCCACTAAAGTATAATTTATACTGTTTAAAATTATCAAAGCCTAATTTACGAACCATCTTTGAAACTTTCGAAGGTGAAACTCCGCATAGTTCAGCTGACTCTACTATTTTTAATTTGCTATTTTTAGAAGCTTCTTCCGATAACAAACGATGTATTTTCTTTTCTAAATCAGTCAAGTCGCTCGTATGTAATTTCAACATTTCATATCACCCATTTCCAGATACTTCACTACATAGAAGCTAAAGGTAGCACTAGTTATTAACTAAAGCTTTTATAACTAAGGATACCTTATTTCAATTAATAATAAACTGAATTCCTCGATATTCTTATATTATGTATTCAAACAGAACATTGGATATTACTTTTAACCCCTAATTTTGCTAAAGATAAATAAAAACAATGAGAATTGGCTTGAAGCCAACTCTCATCGTATTCTGAATATCCATTTTATTATTTCAAGAACTTACTTCCTTTATTTGTGCAGCTAATCTCGTTTTCCTAACATTCCTGCTAAAGAGGATTGTGAACGCAATTGCCATAATACCAGCGCTTGCACTGAATATGAAATACGCATTATACCCACCAGTATCCCCATAACTACTCATTAAACCGCTGACAATGAGTGGTAATACAATATCAGGTAAATACCCAATAAACGAGATCAACCCAATTGATAATCCTAAAACTTCCTCTTCTACGTCACAATCACCTAGAAGTGACCAATACAGTCCACGTATCGAATATACTGACAAGCCGATTAAAAGAACTAAGATATTAAAATAGACCTGTGGTATTCCTGTAGGAAGCAGTGCTATTACGAATAAAACAATAACAGCCATTAATAACGAAATTATTAGAATTAAATTTTTACCGAATTTATCTCCGAGAAATCCGCCTAATACTCCACCAATAGGACGCATCCACAACATCATCACCGTTATCGTTCCTGCCGCTGCAGCTGTAATACCAATATTAGTTTGTAAAAATCCGCCCACATAATAAACTGTCCATGCGACAATATAGGACGTAAAGATAATCCCCCGAGTAGCAATACAGATTTATTTGTAAACACCTTTTTAAAAGCGTTTAAATTCACCGTCGATTTTTCTCTGGTTTTCTTTTCTTCTTTTCTTTTTTCTAAACCAGGATCATCCACTTGCACAAATATCATTATTAAAATAGAAACTAAAATTAAGACACCAGAATACATATAAATAACAGAAACTAATGCATCTGTTTTACTTGACAACGCATCGCTGTTTCCCAGTACTACCGAAAATATATAAACTGCAATACTAGCAAGTACGGCCTCAATTACACCCTTACCCCCGTCTAATATCCCAAAAAATCTACCTTCCTCTTCTTTTTTAGAAATTAATTTAACTAATTTAAGATGGGCTGACCAAAATGTCAATACGGAGAAAATACCCCAAATGATAAATATTATAATAATGTACGGATAACTTGGAACTTGCGCAAACCATATACCTGCTAATCCTACAGCTAGTAGAGATATAGACAATAATTTTTTTGCCGAAAATCTATCCGCAATCCATCCACTAGGGAAATAACCAACAACATACGCAACTCCTAATGCCGATAAAATAATGTTTAAATCGGATAAGCTGATGCCATATACCTCTAAAATTGTTTCTTGATAATTGGTTCTTAAATAGATTAATGGAAATATAGATCCTCCCGCTAATACAATGAGTGCAAATTGGAAGTATCTTTTCAAATTACTAGATCCCACAAAAATCCCTCTCTTCTTATTGAAATATAGGATAAGTTAATTTTAGAATTTCATCTGTATGCATTCTGACATTCTTGACAACTTTTTCATTTACCTCAGAATAAAACGCATGATTCTTAGATTCAGGAACGAAGAGTGCATCTGTTTTAACCATATGATCGATTGCATCTTGGAAATTTTGATAAATCTTTAGATTTACACAAACACTTATTGCTGCTCCTAAACTAGAACTACTGCTCCCTTTACGTCTATGTGTTGGTAGGCCAAACACATCTGATATTATTTTCATCAACACATCACTTTTCGCCCCCCCACCAGTAACAATAATTTCTTTTATATTGGCATTCGTCTCGTTTAACATATCTTCAGTATTGTTTTTAATGTTATAAGCAATTGCCTCTAATATAGATCGGTAAATATGATATCTGGTATGCCTTTGGTCAAAGCCGATCATGATGCCTTTTCTATATGGAATCGTAGGGCTGGCTAACCAATCTAAAATTGTAATTAACCCTTCGGAGCCTAGAGGTATTTCTTCAGCTTTCAAATTTAAAAAATCTTCTTCTGAAATATCTAAGTTTGAAGCGTTTGTTTCTAATTCTTCGCCAATCAGTTTCTTAAACCAACTAACAGTCCACATTCCACGTCGAATGCCATTCGATTCATACGTATACTTAAAGGGCATGGCCGCTAAAGTAGGGAAGAAATTGGAAGCGTTCTCAAAGTTCTCATCTTTTAATAACATGGATGAAATATATGTGCCAAGCGATACCATCAACGTATGATCATCTTTTATCCCTGCACCTAGTACTTCAACAGCTTTATCATTCGATGTTGCAACAACTGGAATCTCTTCCTTAAAGCCAAATTTTTCAACAATGTCACTTCTCAATTGACCAAGAGTTTCTCCAGGTTTCACCAAATTAAATAACATGTCTCTTTTTAACCCTTCAGCTGCAATTACGCGATCATCTGTTGACCAATCTAAAGTTTCACGATTTAAAGGCCAATTCACCTCATAGTTTCCAGCTGTATCATTGTATTCTCCCGTTAATTTAAATCCTAAATACCCTGAAGTGGTCGTAACATACTTCACTTGGTCATTTTCATGTTGATAGGGTTTTGACAACCTCTGATCCATCCAACTTAGAACAGGGTATGCAAGTGATCCATCCTCTTTTAGCAAGACTCTGCAACTTCTAATAGTGCATAATCCAATTCCTTCGATTGCCTTTCTATCTCCAGTGAAACTATTTAAACAATTTTCTATAGCCACACTCACACTATCCCACAAATCATCATCTGGATGAACCACGATACCAGGTTCAGGTGTTAAATATTCCTTTAATGCGCATGAACCAATTGACACCTCATTACCATGTAGATCAAAAAGTACTACTTTTGTGCTTTGTGACCCATTATCAATTCCCATAATGTATCTGTCATTCATAATACTAGTCCTACCTTTCTATTCATTATCATAACGATAAAAATCCCCTTGTTAGAATGATAATTTACTACAATACCTTCTAATCAAGGAGACTTTTATCAACCACTTTTTAAAAATTTACCTAGTAAAAGTTAATTATTCTTTAGATCTAATATATTTCTTAATTTCATTTTCTTGCGGAAAGATAGTGCCATGATTCATAATCCCGTTCGGATCAAATGCTTCTTTCAATTTTTCTAACATATAGTAGGCTGAGCCATGTTCTTGTTTCGTCCATTCAGAACGGTATTTACCAATACCATGATGGTGGCACATAGACCCACCCATTTTCAAAGTTTCTTCAATAATAATTTCGTGAATTGGATGATGATAAGTCAACATTTCATCTTTCGGTTCACAGTTAATCGTGTAATTATATACAAAATACATATTCGTTCCATTTAAATAACTATGTGAAGAATGACCACCTAACATTGTTAAATCTTCAACTCTGTTAAATTCCTCTTTTATTCTGTGCATAACGTTATTATAAATTTTGATAACATTTTCCCAATCCGCTGATATTTCTGTTGTAAATCCGTCATGAGCATTATTACGAATCATATCTTGAATTTCTTCATCGATACGACTTTGTTCCCAATTCAAGTTATTGAACCAATTTTCAATATGTGAAGCATCCACTTTTTCAATAATACCTGACTTGTATTTTTCAACGGCTTCAACAATGCCTTCGTTTGTTGCCTTTACAATTCCAGCAGGTCCTTCAGTCATAAAAATCAAAACGCATTTATTTTTATAAAAATGTCTGAAATGTTGCCTAGCATCTTCTTCAGAATAAAGTCTAGCTACAGATGGTCTATACCCATTAACCATAACTTCTCTCAAAATCTTTAAACCTGATTCCATATCTTCTACAAGATATCCGTGGAATGTATTGTTTTCTGGATAAAATTTGAATATCTTCACAGTTACTTCAGTGATATAACATAAAGACCCTTCGTTGCCAATGGCAATATGGCGAATATCTGGACCACCCGAACGTCTCGGTACATTCTTGATATTTGAAATATGACCATCTGGAAATACACATTCCAGTCCAACAACCATGTCCTCAATTGCACCATATAATGTTGAAAATTGTCCTATGCTCCGTGTTGCTACTAACCCGCCCATTTGCGCGACTGGTTTGGATTGTGGAGAATGGCCAGTTGTATAACCCAATTTACGCAATTTATCCTCTAAATCTTGTAATTTCACACCAGATTCTGTAGTTGCTTGCATATTATAAGTGTCTATTTTAAGAATTTTATTCATTTTAGATCCATCTATGACTATCGTTTTTTCTTTCCAGTTTTCTAAGCCGCCTTCTGTAGCGGTTTTACCACTTCGCGGAATGACGTTGATTTGGTTCTCGTTACAATAGCTGAGTAAAGCTTTTACCTCCTCTTTTGTATATGGATAAACAATTGCGAGTGGCAATGGCACTTCTAATACATTTTTTGTTTTTGCGTATTTTTTATATCTATCTGCAGATGCATCGTATAATTCAGCTTGATCCGTAATAATCTGCTCTTGAGCTACAATTGATTTTAGTTCTTCTACGTTTTTTTGAACACTCATCTTAATATCAATCTCCTTTTAATTTATATTTATCTAACTAGATACCCACCATCTACTGTTACTAGTGTTCCATTAACATAATTAGATGAATCTGAGGCCAAATAAACAATCGTGCCCATCAAATCAACAATATTGCCCCATCTGTTAGCAGGAATATGATCTAAAATGCGTTGATTTGATTCAGGATTCGATCTAGTTTCTTTTGTCACATCCGTTGCAAAGTACCCTGGCGCTATTCCATTTACTTGAATATTAAATTGTGCTAATTCGTCACAATAAGCTTTTGTAAAACCAGCTAAGCCATGTTTTGTTGCAGCGTATGCTGGAGACCACTGTCCACCTAAGAAAGAAAATAAAGAACAAGTATTAATTATTTTCCCGCTTTTCCTTGGAATCATATGCTTGGCCACTTCACTGGCCAACTCAAACGGTGCAGTCAAATTAACAGAAACCATTTTATCCCATTGTATACGCGTAAATTTTGTAACGTCTGGCTCGTTTATGCCTATACCAGCATTGTTCATCAAAATATCAATCTGGCCGAATGTCTGCAAACATTCTTCAACTAATTTTTTACAGACACCATCTTTTGTAATATCTGCGATTGATAAATGATAGTTTACCCCTTCTGCTTCAACTAAATTTTTGGTTACATCATTATCTTCGGCCATACTTACAACAAAAACATCTGCTCCTGCCTTAGCCAATGCCAATGCAAAACCTTGTCCTAAACCAGAATTCCCTCCTGTTACCATTGCTACTTTCCCCGCTAAATTGAAAAAGTTCATATTAAAATCTGTAATCTTATCTTTGAGTACCTCCACTTAAATTCCACCTTTCAGATATTTCTGTATTTATTATTATCTTAATCTTAAATATATTTAAAATCAAGAAAAATATTAGTTATTTTCCTTTTTTATTTATTTTATTAGTTTTAAAGAGAAATTTTCCTATTGATATTTAAAATTATACTTTACTTTTAAAGTTGCCACTATGCTATTATTTAAAAATATAGAACTTATACATGAAAGCCAATTCCAATAAATTAATCATTAAATCACAAAAGGAGTGAGCACATGCATATACGCAAAGCAGAACAAAAGGATGCATCCGCTATTGCAAAAGTCCACGTGGACAGCTGGAGAACCACATACAAAGAAATTATGTCAAGTGATTTCCTTAACGGCCTTTCTTATGAAAAACGGACAGAGCTGTGGGAAGAAAACCTCTTAGAAAAAGAAAATCATATAATTGTTGCAGAAACTAGCGACGGCATCATCGTTGGATTTGGTACGGCTGCAAAGAGAAAAAGCAATACTGTGGAAAGATCTGGCGATTTGACTTCCATTTACTTATTTGAAGACTATCAAGGTCAAGGCATTGGAAAAATGTTATTGAAAGACCTTTTCTTGTTTTTCAAACACCTGGATTACGAAAGAGTTTTTGTTGAAGTATTAGAAGACAATAAAACACGATTTTTCTATGAATATTATGGTGCCAAGCTAATCGATACTGTTCAACTCAAAATTGGTGGAACGGTTCTGAACGAATTGATTTATGAATGGGAGAACATAGATCAGGTATTAGAGAAACTTTGAGCCGAGACGAGTCAAGAATTGGGGTTGTATAGGAAAAGACCGGAAGCATCGGCTTCCGGTCTTTTCCTCGTTCTGATGCTATTGCTTCGTTAATTCCCAATAGATTCTATCACTCGTATTTTTTGTTTTTTCCATTCCTACTTTTTCTAATATGCGTATAGAACCAATATTGTCTATGTCTGTTTCTGCGATTACGGTTTTTACAGTCATCGTACTAAAAGCCCAATCTATAAGACCTCGTACTGCCTCAGTTCCATAACCCATACGCCAAAAAGTTTCTAAAAATCCATAACCGATTTCCACTTCTTGTTTAGCGTTCGGCTTGCCTTTGAAACCTGCATCTCCAAGAATCACGTCATCGGATTTTCGTAAAACCAGCCAGCTTCCCCATCCATATAAAGTTGAATCGTTTGTTAGCGCTTCTATATGATCGGCAATTTGAGGGCCATTTCTATAATTTTGAGCAGCTATCATTATTGCCGAATGGCTATCACTCGGTATCATTTTTAGTCGTTTTGTTTCTATTTGCATCTTTTATTTCTCCTTTTATTTACTGATTCTTAAAATTTATTACTTAATTACTGATGCTTTTTGCTGACTAGTCTGACTTTCTCGAGACTCATTTCCCTCCTCAGCGTACCAATCTGAATATTTCGGAGTTAACACCGCGATTGTGAACAATACAGCAGTTATCAGCATAAGGATTGCGAGAGAGCCGATTGTCAGCTTTAGCGAAACAAAATCTGCGAGTAAACCAATTACTAAGATGAAAAAAAGTTGCAAAATACTTTGGATGAGTCCAAAGATGCTCGTCACTCTGCCCATCACAGATACTGGCACATTATTTTGATAGAATGTCGTAATTCCGGCGTTCAAGAACACATTAAAGAAACCGAGGATAATAAAGCCGACAGTAACGGGTGCAAAAGACCAGGAGAACGCATAAATAAGATAACCGGTTGTCATCATCAACATGCCAATAATCATCATTACCCGAATCGAAACTTTATTGGCAAATAAGGAAAGCAATATTGCGCCACTCACTGAACCGATGCCCGTAATGCTAATTAACAAGCTGTATTCGATTTCAGAAAGACCAATTACTTGTTGAGTGAAAACAACCTCCTGAACATCCATCGCAAATGAAAATAGCATAACTACGAGAAACCCTAGGTAAATTGCAGAAACGTACTTTCTGCTACCAATAAAATCAACAACGACAGTGAAATCTTTGGCTACTTGTGAAAAAGTCAAAGCAGGAATCTTTTCGTGTTTGACTTTTTCTGTGTCCGGTAAAAGGCTCAACAAAACGGCAGCAACCAAAAAGAATCCAGCATTTAACCATAAAGTCACCGAAATATTAGTTAGTAGTATAAGTGTCCCTCCTAAAGCCGGTCCAATAATAAAAGCGCTAGAAGAGGTAAACGAACGCAGTGAATTAAACCGTTTTCGCTTTTGCTGAGGAACAAGCATTGTGACATAGGTCATGGAGGCTGGTCCAAAAAATGATTTGGCAACGCTTAACAGAACAAGAATCGCGTATATCGCAAAAAGGCTTGGTGCAAAAGGAATTATGGCGATAAAAGTCGCTCTTAACACCATCGTCACCAACACGATTTTTCGCTTACTTCGGTAATCTATAAAACTGCCCGTCCAAAACTTTGTCAAGATATTGGTTAAAGGACTGACCATCCATAAACCCGCTACAGCAGCTGCAGAACCCGTCATCTGATAAACAATGATATTGATAGCAACTAGGTAGAGGAAATCTCCAATATTGGCAATACCTAAAGATCCTAGTAGGATCGCGGGAATCTTCCATTGTTTTAAAATCTGCTTCCCCTCCAGAAACTTCGATGCTATTGATGCATCTTGTCGTATCAGCTCATATGGATCATTTTATATTGAATTAAAAGTGGTGTATCTATATAATTGTCTTTGTTTGCGGAAGAGTAAGAGTAAGAGTTGTTTGCGTAATTCTCTCGTTTGTTTGCGGTGTCACTTTGTTTGGTTGCAGAAAATCACGCTTTTTGCAGCACTCAAAATTACAGTCTGCGTGGCTTGAGATGATCACTCCACAGCATCCCCTTTTATAACTCAAGCTTTAGTTATCCCTAACTCTTCTATTTTCTGGTTGTTTCAACCAATGGCGTAACCCTTTGCCTGCAAGTGGTTCGTCGTTAAACCGAGGGATTACGTGAAGATGACTGTGCTTGATCGACTGATTTGATGCCTCCCCTACGTTCCAGCCAAGGGTGTAACCATCTGGAGAAAGTTCACTTTCCATGTAATCTTTGGCTTGTTGGAGAAGTTCGTATGTGTCACCCCACTCTTCTTTTGTTAAATCAAACGTATTGGTACGATGCTGCTTTGGAACAATTACACCACTGCCTTGTAGTACCTCTTGTTGCTCTGTGTGCTGCAGATAATAACAACTGTTATTTTCAAAGATGATTTTTTGATTAAAATCGATACTCGGATTGCAAAACGGACATTCTGCGTCATGAGACATGGTAATTCCCCTTTCAAATTCTTCTTACCTTCTTTCTGAGTTGTTATTCCCAGCAATTGAAATCTTTTTTTAATACGAGTGTGACAACGCTGATTAAAGCTAGTCTTTTCTCTTGTTTGAAGTCTAAATTCACGGTAACTCCAACCGCTTTATGGAAGTATTCGCGTTTATTTTCGGAAATTAGCAACTTGTTTGCGCAATTTCACACGTTATTTGCAGAATCTAAAATTTCTTCCCTAGACAATCGGAGAACACAAAATCTCCTCTCGACTTAAGGTTATATTCTCCATTTATTCAAATAATCCCTTCATTTATCGTCTCAAAAAATTTCTCTTCAAAGCAATAAAAAAAGAAGGAACTTTGAAAAAGTTCCTTCCCTTTAACTAAATCAATCACAGCACACCTTGCTTGATTTTATTAATTAATTCTTCTAGCCATTGAACATTATGGTCAGTTCTTGCCGTAATGTATCCTCTAACAAAGTTTCGTAATTCCTTATCTTCTTCAGTTACTTGGACTTTTCCTTCCATCCCGCTCAATTGATTCCAGCGTTCCTTGATTTCGTTCACGTTATTTTCCAATATGTCGACGACTTTTTTCTTATCCACATATTGCAAACCAATTAAGCCTACTATCATATCTTTGACGATATCCGTGTTTTCAAACAGTTTGTAAATAAGTTTGGGTAACTCTTCACGTCCTTTAGCCGTAATCGCAAACACTTGTTTATCTGGACGATGTTCTTCTTTGATAATTTCAACGATTTCAATTAATCCTTTTTTGGCTAAAGTTTCAAAATGATAATACAATTTACTTTCGGTCAATCCACCCAATTGATCCAGTGGGATAGGCTCTGACAACTGCTTTTTCAATTTATAAGGATAGCTGTTTTCTTTCATCAGATTACTTAAAATAAAGACTTGAATCGACATGTTAAAACTCCTTCAAGATAGATCGTATTCCAATTGTACCAGAAATTACACAGAAACCTCAGATGGGTTGAGCCGTTTATTGGTTTTCTTATCCGCATTATTGTTTTCTAGTTCAACTGGCTTATGGAGAAATGCGACGATACAAATGTTGATGAGCATAGCTACTCCACCAACAGCCACCATCGACCATATAAATGGAGCCGTGCTAATATGCCCGTATAGATTCGC
This sequence comes from Planococcus kocurii, assembly GCF_001465835.2. NCBI lineage: Bacteria > Bacillati > Bacillota > Bacilli > Caryophanales > Caryophanaceae > Planococcus > Planococcus kocurii. Next base: position 3,314,601 of record NZ_CP013661.2, on the reverse strand, counting down.
AGTATATGCTTGCACCGAATAATACATAGGCGAAATATAACTCATCCATTCGTAGGGCAAGTACATCATTTCGCGGGGCATAATTGCACCGTTTGATAATGTTTGAAAAAATAAAATTGGCAAGTTTAGCATCATGCCTCCTTCACCGATTAAGAAAATGACGATTGCGGCAAAGTTAAAACACACCATATAGTTTAAAATTTGCTGACCCGCGAGCTCAAAAAACAAATTACCACTTGGTCCATTGATCAAATACGTTACTCCTAAAGCAACTACCGTCGAAAGAACGGCTATGATTAGAGCAGTCAGTTGAACATAACTGAATAATCGTGTCTTGCTTGCTTTTGTTCGATTTTCTCTATATGCACCAACTAGTTGCATGGCGCCTATCATTGCACCTACATAACACGCCATTGATAAGAACATGGGCAGCATACCATTATTCATACCATCTGGCACTTTGTTGATTGCTACGATGTTTCCTGCATAAGCTGCTTCAATCTTTTCAGCTAACGCTGCAGCTTGATCTTCTGGGACATTACTTTTCATTAACACAGTTTGAGCTGTTTGCTGTGAGAATTGTGTACTCAATTGGTTATTAATTTCCGCTACGACTGAATTCATCGCAGAAGAAACTGATTGTGCGCCAGCTTCATTGATTGTAAAGTCAATCGTTGAAGTTATTTCTCCTGTTTGGAGATTTTCAGAAAATTTTTCTGGAATGTGCACAACTAACGCGACTTTGTTGTGTTCTAACTCCTCTAAAGCCTGTTGATTTGTTAGATTGGTTTCGATTTTTTTAAATGGTAGGTTTTCTGTTAACTGATCTGCAATTCCTACACCATAATCGCCATTGTCGTCATTAATAATGGCGATTGGTAACTTATCAATATTTGCAGGAATGGCTGAATAGCCTGGCAGGAAGATGCCTAGCATCGCAATGGCGTAAAATATCCCCATAACAATAGCGCCGGTTGCGCCTTTTGTTTTTAAAAACTGTACAAATTTCATTTAACTTATCCTACTCTCTGTCAAAATAACTTCAAACAAACTATTTTAATAAAAGCACTTTGTTATAACTACTTTGTATCATAATTCTATTTCGAACGAAAGTCAATGGCTATGTTATATAAACCTACAAATAGAAAAATAGGAGCTGCTGTAAATCCAGCTGCTCCTATTTCTTCTTTAACTATTTTATTTCAACCAATTATTTAAAAATTCACTTTGATCACCTTCAAAATATTCTTCAAAAAATGTTTTAAATTGTTGGGTGTTTACTTGTTTGAATTGAAACTCCGCATAATAAGCCGATAGAAATTCAAGTGCACTTTCTCTTCCACCGTTCTCATCAAAATATTCTTTTAGCACCATTGGAACTTTGCCATAGATCGTAGAATAATACGTCTCATTACCAAACTTAGAGAGTGGTAAATTGACATATTTTTCTGGCCGGTAATACTGCTCTGCTGAAGAGGCACCCCAAAATCCAAATTCATCATCATCGTAACGATCGCTGATGAATAACGAGCTACTAAATTCTGTTACGCCTTCATCTAACCAGGATTCATAATAGGGATCATTGGTAACAAGGTAATAAAACCATTGATGCGCAATTTCATGCACTAAAACTGACTCCTGAGATTGCTGATCTGCCGCCACTTCAATAATGTTTGGGTATTCCATGTAGCCATCGTTTCCAATAATATCGAGTTCATCAAAAGGATTATCGCCTATTTTTTCTTCAAAATATTCATAAGCGTCAACTGCAAGTGAAGAAGTTTCTTCTAGCATATTTTGTGACGCCGGTGTAAATACACGAAGCGTCGTGTCGTTAGCTTGTACAGTTTCTGCTTGCCATTCATCAGGATTCATAATAGCCATATAAAAATCTTTAATGTTTTCACCTGTTACCGTCCCTTTTGATGTAGGTTGGATTTCTCCATCATTTGCGGAAGTTGCAACTAAATAGTTCTTCGGTAAAGCATAGTTTACTGTAAAGTCGCCATAATCCGTGTTGTAAGATTCGCCGTTTGAATTGTAATCTTCGATGTTCCAACCATCTTGGTACTGCCCGAGCATCGGATACCAATGCGCTAAGTAAAAATTATCGTCTACTTGAGACAAGCGCATACCGCCTTTAGGTAAAGTCATCGAATAGTCGACTGTTACGTTTACTAAATCGTCCGTATCTAAAGCTTTTTCTAGCTCGACCATTAACTCGTTGTTATCAAGTGTATACGCAGCTTCTTTACCATTAACCACAACCGAAGAAATCGCAATAACCGCTTCGTCACCTTCATAAACGTTTGTTTCATCAGAATTCATCGCATTGGGTATTAAATAAAAGCCGATATCTGACCACGATTCAGCCGAATCATTTGTAACATCAATTGAAGCCTCAATGTGAAAGTCGTCTTTAGGACTCAACTTCACTTTTAAGTTATAAACTGCATTAGTAGTATCCTCATAAGGCTCAGTTATCACCATATTGTCATCTTCACGAAGAGCAATGGCCATGATTCCCCCAATAATTACGATGCCTATAAGTAAGGCTATACCCCATCCTTTTAACTTCATCATACATCTCTCATCTCTACTATTTTAATGGATAGCTAGTCAACCAGTTTAAGCTGCTAAAATAAGATTTAGTGCCATCTAATAGAACATGCAAAATGTCTTATTTGGAATTGGATTTAACTCGAGAGAACCAGAAAATCCTTTCACGTCCTAGGCTAATTTGATTGTACCTTATTTCAAGAAGATAGGTGATATAGAATTTCTTTGTTTTCCTTTAATCATTCTTACCAAAAAAATTTCAAAGACTCGTTATTCTTTCTGACTAACATACTTGTCATTTCTGAAACATATCGTTTGCACTTTAGCTTTAAAGAGGTGTAGACATGAAAACAAGATTAAAAGAGTTAAGCACGAATTTAGGGATAAACCAAACAGAATTGGCAAAATGCACAAAGACTTCGCGCCAAACCGTCAGTTTGATCGAAGGCGAAGAATTTATGCCTTCATGGCTCGTTGCAACGAAAATTGCGCGTATTTTTGATAAACCGGTTCAAGAAATCTTTCAGTTCGATGAGGAGGAATTAGCATGAGGAAACTGTTTAAAACAAGTGGTCAATTGATTATTGGCGCATTAGTTGGATTTTTCGGAATGCCAGTTTTGCTGGAAGCCGATTTTCGTATTGATTTGTCTGGCTATGCATTTATTGGCAATACCATTCTTCTAACACTCGCAGCACTACTGACTTTGTTTCACTATATCGTTATTTCAGCATTTTGTCTCTTACCAATCAAAATTTTACTGGAGATGAAGAAGATGCTGCGTAAGGACGTGTGTACAGACAGTATTTAGATGCCCGTCTTTGTTCTAAGCTTGCCACGTTGATCGGTTTAGCATCTTTAAGTGCAACTGCTATAACTGCTCAAGCTTTTTAGATGCTTGTGACAGGTATCGCTTTAGTGTTTACGAGCGCTTCACTGTCTTTCATACTCCCTGGTCTTACACAGAAAATGTATTCAGAGCGTCAACCTCCCTCAATTAACGACAAAAATTACACTAAAAAATCACTAAAAATTTCCGCTGATGGAGAAAAACATGTCATGCTCGGTGGTTTATACAAAACCTACCTTACAATGCATTCTCTTTTAGTCAGAGCGATAATCCTGCTGTTATTTTATTCGATTGTCTCAGATTCATCACAACTTTTCAGTATTTTTACGATTGTCATTATCTTACACTTACCAACACACAGTATCAAATTCACGTTCGGAACAACTAAATTCTCTATTAAAAAACACTGATTTCTGTTTAAAGAAATCAGTGTTTTTAATTCATTATTCGCCACGTGGCGCTTTTGGTGGTTGGCACACGTCACATTTACGTTGGTTTTTTGTATTGAATTTCGTAAATGTTTTTTCAAAGTTATTGCCACATGCGCATTTGAACAGTAGCTTTTGAGAAAATCCGTGGTATTCAGTCGACAGTAATTTACTGTCCGAATTTTTCTCGACAAATGCTTTAATTTCTTTAAAGGTCCATCGTTTGTTCATTTTGTTACACCTCCATATTCTATCGGTAAGCGGAGGCTTTTTGGCATCCGTTCAATTACGAGCAAAAAGCTTAGCTGCCTTAAGTTCTTTAGTATAACACGAGCTGCTCACTATTTATAAAAAATGTAGTTGTAAGCTTAGGTTTCTTATGAACCGCAAGATTTTTACGGTTCACTTGTTATCGCTATCTTGACGAAATACCTCCATATTTCCATGCTATTAACCATGTGTTACCTTCTTAAAAAAAGCCGACGTTTGTCGGCTTTTTGGATACTTGTAAATCGCTTCTCACAAATCAGTCGATCAATCCTGATAAAATTGTATCAATATTCCACTGCATCATTTTGATATACGTATCGCCATCTTCTCCTGGCTTACCAATTGAATCCGTAAAGACTTTTCCTTTAATGTCCATACCGGTTTCTCTTGCAACTGTTTCCATGCTGCGGGCATCAATACTTGTTTCTAAAAACAATCCTTGAATTTGTTGATCATTTATTTTGTCTACAACTTGTGTAATTTGTGACGGTGTCCCTTGGTTTTCTTGATTGATCTCCCAAATATATTCTGCTTGGAAATCATAGGCTTTACTAAAATATTTAAACGCTCCTTCACTTGTTACAAAAACGCGTTTTTCTTTTGGAATTTTGCTGTATTGATCAAGAGCTTCCTGGTGAAGTACTTCCAATTGACTAGTGTATTCTTCTGCGTTTTTTTTGTATTCTTCTGCGTTCTCTGGATCTACTTCAATCAATGCATCTCTTGCATTTTCTGCATATTTAATCCCATTTTGCAGGTCTAACCATGCGTGAGGATCTTCTTCCCCTTCTTTTCCTTCAGTTGTTAAAAACATAGGTTCAACACCTTTACTCATCTTATAAACAGGTGCTGATTCGCCACTTTTACCAGCGGTATCCATTAATTTTTCGAACCATGAATTGCCAGCTTCTAAATTTAAGCCGTTGTAGAAAACCACATCAGCATCTGTTGCTTTTTGCGCATCTAATGGCAACGTTTCGTATTCATGAGGGTTAGAGCCAATCGGTGCTAAGCTGTGTAATTCGATTTTGTCACCGCCTACATTTTTAACAATGTCGTAAAGGATGGAGTACGTCGTTACGACCTGTAACTTATCATGACTGGTTTTTTCATCACTGTTGTCATTGTTTGAACATCCAGCTAAAATAAACAGCAAAACGATACTTATCATAAAAAACTTAGTACTTTTACGCATAAACATTCTCCTTTTTCTTTACAAGTTCAATTAGCTAGTTGTCTTTTTTTCATTATGCTTATTTTCCGCCATAAAATTCCTTGTTTTGGTGAAAAAAGAAAAGCTACGATGAAAAGAGCTGTCGCGGCAAGCACTATCGTTGCACCTGAGGCCAAATTGTAAGTAAAACTGAAATACAAACCAATTACAGCTGCACTTGCTCCTATTGAAGCCGATAAGAAAATCATTGTCGATAAACGATCGGTCAGGAGATAAGCTGTTGCTGCAGGTGTAATCAGCATGGCAACTACAAGGATAATACCCACGGTCTGAAGTGAAGCAACTGTAACCATCGTCAGTAAGGTCATTAAAAAGTAATGAATCAGTCTCACTGGTAGTCCGTATACTTGTGCCATTGTTTCGTCAAAAGACGTAACAAGAAGTTCTTTGTAAAAAACAAAAACAGAAACCAGTACAACCAACCCTGTACCTAACGTAATCCACATATCTGAAGGCCGTACAGCCAATACGTTACCAAATAAGATATGGTACAAATCTGTACTGCTTTCAAGCACCGTTATGAGAATAACACCTAGTGCAAATGCTGCAGAAAATACTATGCCGATTGACGTATCTTGTTTGATTCGGCTATTTTGACTAACAAAACCGATACCAATCGCTGTTAATACGCCTGTAAACACAGCACCGAAGAAAAAGCTGATGCCAAGTGCGTAAGAGATTGCCACTCCCGGTAAAACAGCATGTGAAATAGCATCTCCCATAAGCGCCATTCCTCTTAAGATGATAAAACAACCGATGACTCCGCAAATGACACCGACCATAATCGATGTAAGCAATGCTTTTTGCAAAAAGTCATATTCAATCAGTCCTTCAATAAAAGCCATAATTAGTTCACCCCAACTTCAAATAGAAAAGATAATTCACTTTCATACGCTTTGCGCATAACTTCTGGACGCAATACTTGCTGTGGGTTACCAAATTGAATGACTTGTTTGTTCAATAACAATAACTCATCAAAGTATTCATTTGCCTTACTTAAATCGTGGTGAACGACTACTACTGTTTTGCCTTGATCGCGTAAGTCTTTCAAGAGTTTAACGATCATTTCTTCACTAGAGACATCAATTCCGACAAATGGCTCGTCTAAAAAGAAAATGTCTGCTTTTTGCGCAAGTGCTCTGGCAAGAAAGACACGCTGTTGCTGCCCACCGGATAATTCGCCTATTTGACGATTAGAAAACTCTTCCATCCCCACTTTTTTCAGGCATTCATAAGCCCATTCTTTGTCTTTTTTCTTTGGACGCTTGAATATGCCCAAATTCGGATAAGTGCCAATCAACACAGTATCAAGAACATGAATTGGAAAATCCCAGTCATACTGATTTCTTTGAGGTACATATGCGATTCGCTTGCGATTTTCCTTTAATGTCTCTCCAAATATTTCAATACTACCTTGATCAATGGAGACAAGATTTAATAATGCTTTTAATAGCGTTGATTTACCCGCGCCGTTAGGACCAATAATTCCTAAGACTTTTCCTTGTTCAAGCGTCAAATCAATTGCATCAATTGCTGGTCTGCCAAAATAAGAGACCTGGATATTTTGCACTTTAATTGCAGGAACCATTTTACTTCCCCTCCGCCATTTATTTTCCGTTGTGAAATATTTTTCCTACAGGAAACTTTTTCTTTATCTTATACTTTTTGAGTAGGATTGTAAATAGGAAAAGCTTGTGTATGTCTATATTTTCAATGTAGTGAAAGTATAGAGTGTTAAGCATAGTCGTCAGAAAAAATGAATGAAGGAAGCTATTTGCTCTTTGTCTCTTTCATTTCAAACTGCATAGAACGCAAAAATTGGTAGAGAAAAATCAAACCTTTTCTCTACCAATCTTATTTTAGAAACTTATGACGCAGTCTATGAAAATCATTCTTTGATTTTTTTCGAGTAATGTCTCCTTGCTTTTTCTCGATTCCCACAAATTTCCATCGAACACCATTTACGTTTTCCACTTATGTCTACAAAAAAAGCATAGCAAAGCGAACTCTCGCATTTCTTTATTTTTTCGAAAACTCCGCTTTGTAATGCCAGCAGCATGTCATACGACAAGAGCGCTAACAATCCTTCTGTTCCGCCTTTACTCGGAATAGGCTCACATGCTTTGTTGAAATACAAAGGAACTTTTGTTGTATGTGCTACCAAAGAGTTCAAAGAACTTTTGTCTCTTTGATCAGTGGAGAAATAATTTCTCCACTGATCGCGAAAAACTTTCAGCTCTTTAGCTTCAACTGGCGAGCTTTTAAGTTTTTCTACTTGCTGCAGATTTAGTACTTCCTGACTTTCCAAAAATGCTAGCCAGTCATCTATGCCTCTTTTTTCTTCAAGAAAGTCTATCGCTGTAATTTTTTTGATATTAATCGTATTTAAAAAATTAATGAAAAGATACTGACTTACGAAAGAATATTTTGTTTCCATATTGTTCTCCATTCGGAACACTCCTTAAAACTGATTGATTGACTTACATACTATCATACCGTAAAGTTTAATTCTAACCACAAGAAGTTAATTAAATGGTTATAAAATAAGAAGAGGAGAGATACTATGTCGATTAAAGACGTTACGGATTCAACATTTGTTCAAGCAACCGAAAAAGGGTTTGTCATTGCCGAACTCGGCGCAGCTTGGTGTGCCCCCTGTAAGATGATCGCTCCTGCATTAGAAGAAATTAATGAGGACCAACATAACCGAATAAGCGTCGTTCAATTAGATGTTGATAATAATCAAGAAACAGCACAAAAATATGGTGTTATGAGCATTCCGACACTTCTTTTCTTTAAAGATGGAGAATTGATGGAGAAATCAGTTGGCTTTCAGCCAAAAGAAGAAATTCTTTCAATCGCCCAAAAACACATTTCTTAATAAGAACATTTTTGCTATCATTCTATTCACTGTTGATATGCACTTATACCGGCGTGCATCCTAGCAATCCAACTAGTTAAATGAAAGGAAGATGTAATTTATGACAACGATGACACAAGAAATTAATGAATATATCGAAAAATTTAAAGCCAACAAGCCAAAAGAAGTTCAAGTAAAAATGCAACATGCGATTGAAGAATTAGAAGCATCGAACGAAGGAAAAGGATTAAGAACAGGCGAACAAGCACCAAACTTTAACTTACCTAATGCTGCAGGCGAAACGGTTGAACTATACGAGCAGCTAAAAAAAGGTCCTGTCGTGTTAACGTTTTATCGCGGGAATTGGTGTCCGTATTGCAACATGGAGCTACGCGCTTACCAGCAGATCATTGGAGAAATTCACGACCAAGGCGCTGAGCTAATTGCCATTAGCCCGCAAACACCAGACCAGTCCATGTCTATTCAAGAAAAGCACGATTTAGAGTACTTGGTAGTAAGCGATGAAGGCAATAACGTAGCAAACCAATTTAATTTGGTTTACCAATTGCCAGAATACCTGGTTGAGCTTTATAAAGCTATCGGTCTAGATGTAGCTAAACACAACGGAGACGATACCTGGACACTTCCTGTATCTGCAACTTACATCATTCAGACAGATGGTACAATCGCTTATGAATACACAAAATCAGATTATAAAGACCGTGTTGAACCTTCAGATGTACTACAAGAATTAAAAAAAATTAACTAACCCAACAATAGAAAGAGCAATCCAAACATCAGTACTGATGTTTGGATTGCTCTTTTAATTTTGAAGTTTTTTTGATGAATTAGCCACTCTTGATATAAAAATAGGTAACTTTCTGTAAAAAGCATTCACAGTTATAATCAGCTTAACAGAACTGAAAGCCAAAATACGTCTAACGAGGTTATACTGAAATGACTAATTAATTTTCATCACTCACTTAGAAAAAACTTATTTCTTTTATATTTTAGGAGTATTAGTCGACTCGTCATAAACAATAAACAAAAATCCATAATGATCCCTATTATCACCTACAGCATTTAATGTTGTTCGCCTTTTTTTCGTGTATTCAGAAATAGGAAATGATGCAAAAATAACAACAAACATACACATCATACATAAACTTGCCAGCCCTAGTAATATGGACATTTTAATACCTCCCTCCCCTGTTTCGTTAAGCATAGCGTATGAAACGGGTTTCAGAGCAAGCACAGAAATTAACTTTAAATAGGAGTGATCAACTTGGCAAATATTAAAGAACTCGCTCAAATGGCAGGAGTTTCAGTAGCGACAGTCTCCCGCGTATTAAACAATCATCCGTATGTTAGTGAAAACAAACGGAATGCAGTCGAACAGGCTATGAAAGCATCCAATTATCAACGAAACTTAAATGCTGTACATTTAAGTAAAGGCAAAACCATGCTAATTGGTGTGATTGTCCCTTTTGTAAATCACCCCTATTTTGGTTTATTGGTTGAAGGAATAGCCAATGAAGCGGTTAAAAATAATTATAAATTAGTTCTTTTTCAAACAAATTACGAAGAAACAAGAGAAATCGAAGCGTTGGAAATGCTGAAGCATAAGCAAATCGATGCGTTAATCATTTGTTCTCGAAATTCTCCATTTAGCGTGGTAGATGACTATACTAAATACGGTCCCATTACCCTGTGTGAAGATAGCAGAGAAAAAAATATGTCTTCTACTTTCGTTGATCATTACAAAAGCTTTTCTCAAGCACTGAATTATTTGCATAGCAAAGGGCATAAAAAAATTGGTTACTGTTTAGCGCGGAATTCAGGGTCTAATAGTAGATATAGAGAAAAAGCTTATGAAGATTTTCTCAAAAAAATAAATGAGCCGTTTGTTCCCGACTATGTATTTTATGATTGCTTATACTTTGAAGATGGACAAACCGTAATACAGCGACTGATTGGTATGCACAGTCCTCCTACAGCTTTGATCGTTACTAACGATCAAGTAGCTGCTGGAATATTGGTTTGTTGTACGGAAGAGGACATATCGGTACCAGATCAATTGGCCATCCTAAGTTTTGACAATCAGCCCATTGCACAAGTCATGAACATAACCACTCTTGAAATCCCATTAGTAGAAATAGGAAAAAATCTATTGCTGCAAGCTATCAATCATCGACAAGTTCATCATGATGAGCTATTTGTAAAAATGATTGAACGAAAAACCGTTTAATGGAAGAAGAATCAAAGTCTTGACGCACACTCTAGTCATCCTTAGCATAGCCACAAAGTTAACAATTTATAATTATTTGTACTATCTACTCAAAATCGCAATCTAATTACTTTAATATTAAATACTTTAGTGTTAAAGTATTTTTTGTGAGTAATCCCTCTTATGAGCTAAAAATTCAATCAATACACATAACGATACGTGTTTTCTGTGTATCTTTTTTTCAAACAGAAAATTAGAATTGGAGCGTGAAACGAATTGGAGACAGAAAATTTATTTAAACTTATCCACACAGTAGAAGCGATCACGAACAGAGCAATCGTTGATTGGAATGATATTTTCCCTCATAATATAGGTGTTTCTCCTATATTGGTTTTAAGCGAATTAGAACGGAACGGTCCGCAAAACCAAATGAAACTAGCAGATTTACTTGGCTTTACTGGTGGTGCCATGACAAATATTGCATCCAAACTTGTGAAACTTGAACTGGCCATTCGGACATTTAATGACAGTGATCGTCGACAAGTTTTACTGAAAGTTACACCAAAAGGATCTTCATTGCTTCAAGAAGCGCAAAGGTTAGGGAAACAACAGCACATCGAAATGTTCCAAGTATTGGATGAAGACGAGATTGCTCAATACTTATCTATTAACGAAAAATTATTAAAAAGTTTGAAAACCAAAAAAAGTAATCGATAGGAGCGTTAACTATGAAACGAGTTCACGGAAAAGTAGCATTAATAACAGGAGGAGCTTCTGGCATCGGTCTTTCAACAGCTAGTCTTTTAGCAAAAGAAGGGGCAAAAGTAGTCATTGCTGATTTTAATACAGCTGGCGCAAAGGAGGCTGCCGCTAAAATTAACGAAGAAGGTGGAGAGGCTTCGAGTATCTTTTTAGATGCATCGAAAGAAGATTCCATCAAAGAAGCCGTTGACTTTACAGTAAAACAGTACGGAACAATTACCGTATTATTTAATAATGTCGGTTTGACAAATCTTCAAAAAGATTTAGATGTCGTCAACATTGACTTGGATGAATGGGACCGACTTATGAATGTAAACTTGAAAAGCGTGCTGTTAGGTGCTCGATTCGCCATTCCCCACATGATTAAAGCTGGAGGCGGCTCGATTATCAATACCGCTTCCATGTCCGGATTTACAGGAGATGTTATTCGTTCTGCTTATGGTGCTTCAAAAGCAGCTGTTGTCAATTTAACGAAATACACAGCTGCACAATACGGCAAAGACAATATTCGATGCAACGCGATTGCTCCAGGACTAATTTTGACACCTGCTGCAAAAAATAACTTAACTCCTGAAGTATTATCTATTTTCGAAAAATACAATGCCCTTCCTTACCATGGCGAAGCAGACGATATCGGTTATACAGCTCTTTTCCTTGCCTCTGATGAATCTAAATTTATTACAGGACAAACAATCCAAGTCGAAGGCGGACATTATATCGCAAATCCAACTGTGCCTGACTTTAAAGCTTTCTCAGAACAAGCTTAAGAGAATAACTTGTTAGAAACAGATACATAAAAACTCTTCTATGCTGTTGTAGGAATTTCCTACATACTACATGGAAGAGTTTTTGTATGACAGTCATTATTGGCCGGTTAAAATCATGACTGTCTATTGACTTTAACACCACTTGATTTGAAAAAAAAGGACTATGACAAATGGATATGGCAAGCAACCTTTTGAGTCCAGCCCCTTTGAATCTAAAAAATGTCGTAAAATTGACTTAGAAAATATCTTCGGTCCTACTAAAGGCAATTGGACATTCCCGACAATTAATTCTTATAAATTCAAAAGAGCACACAGCAAATCCGAGATTACAGGTCGCAATTTTAAAAAACAGACGGAGAAAAGGGACACCCTTTTCTCCGTCTGTTTTATTGTAGAGACTTAGGAGACAGTCCCTTTTCCGTTTAAACTAACGCTTACTGTTTGCGTGTACGAACCGCGACTACGGTCGTCAATGCCGCTAACATTAAGCCGGCCAGTACCCACATGAATGGGAATGATCCGGTATCAGACATACCACCCATGCCTGTTTTTGGCATTTCGGCTGGCATTTCAGTCGCGCCGAATTGGTCTGGGAATTGATCGACAATCGCTGCTGACAAGCCCGCTGCTGGCATTTGCATGTGTGCATACGCCTCGCGAATCGAGCTGTACGCTGCGTCATAATCGCCCGCTACATACGAATCAAATGCCGCCAGTAGTTGCCCAACGTGAGCAGTTAAACCTTCTTCCAGTGCTGCTGCAGGAACACGTCCCTCTGTTGCTGCATCTAAGAAGGCTGCTTGGTCTACGATGTACTGATCAAGCTCGGCACGTGCTTGTTCTTGCCCTTCTTTGTTGCCTTCACCCGTTGCCGTTACGTAATCCACAAAGTAACCAATGTGCGACTTCCATGTTTCTTCAAACTGTGCACCGGCTTCGTCGCCGTAAACCGATCCTACGGCTGCTGACAAGTCATCGGCGTTCGCAAGAAGTGCCCCTGCTGCTTGGTCAAAACTTTCAGCGCCGTCCGCGCCGTCTTGCATCGCCATGACCGCAAGTCCTGCGTGTTCAGTGAACGTTTGGTTCAATGTTGCACGCAAATCAATGGCCGGTGTATCGGCACTGGTGTTGTCAAATTTATCCGGAAATTGCGTCGTGATTGCTACTGACAAGCTTTCGGCGAACATGCTCATGTGTTGAATCGATTCACGCTCAAGTGAGTAAGCTTTTTCAAAATCGCCCGCCACATACGCGTCAAACGCCATGATCAACTGATCGACGTGCACGTCCAATCCTTCTTGAACCGCCGCTGCTGGCAAGAGTCCGCCTGTGGCGGTATCAAAGAATTTCGATTGTTCCACTTTGTATTTTTCCAGTTCCGCTAACGCTTGGTCTTTGCCTTCTTGGTTGTCTTCAGCGGTTGCTGTCACGTAATCGACGAAATAGCCGATGTGCGACTTCCATACTTCGTCAAACTGTGCGGCGCCTTCTTCCCCGTAAACTGAACCAACGGCTGCAGACAAGTCGTCAGCGTTTGCCAGTAACGCTCCTGCTGCTTGATCAAAATCTTCTGCCCCGTCGACGCCTTTCCGCATCGCTTCAACTGCTAGAAATGCGTGCTCTGTTAAGGTCGTATCCAGTGCAATGCGCAGTTCCGCCGCAGGTGTTGTCGTGCTTACTTCTGTTGCAGTTTCGCTTGTTGAATGACCGCCGTGGCTATCGGCAAGTGCTGCCGTTGGTACAAGCAACGCTAGGCTAAGTGGTAGGGCCAACAGTAATTTGTTTAATTTCATACTAAAATCGCTCCCTTTTTCTTGTTTTTTTTTCGTTATACAGACATAACGCAAAGGGGATTTGTTTAGATCACTTTATTTTTAAAAAGATTGAATTAACATTTATTAGAGACAGGCTTAATCAACCTACATACAAGAAAAGATTTTTGCTTATTTACATATAATTATTGATGATCTCAATCTGTTTTCTTTTCATTAAGCTATTGCAACTACTTTGGTGTGTGATAGTGGTTGAATCAAGCACTAGCTCTACGCCCAAAATGAGCAATTGACTTTTCTGCACATTTATATAGAAGGAAAAATCTTTTTTCAAAAAAAGTAATCTAATTCTCCCCTTACTGCGTTTTATAGGCAAGAACAAAAAACGAGGAGGAACTAAAATGATTAACAAAAAAATCGGGTTTATTCTCGCTGCATCAATCTTGTCATTAGCAGCTTGTGGGGAAGAACAAACGTCGGGTAACGAAAAGGCTGAACCGGCAGTTGAGGAACAAGGAAGTACCGCAGAAGAAACTACTACTGAAGAAGTAGAAGAAGAGCCTGCGGAAGAAGTTGTGGAAGAAGAACCAGCTGAAGAAACAACAGAGGCTGAACCCGTGGAAGAAAGCTCACCTGAAGCGAAAAGTGGTACCGCTTCTGATTTATTATCAAATGGAGACAAGACGAGCTTTGTGTTTAACGAAGCAGGTGAATTTTCGATATTCTGTGAACCGCACCCTGTTATGCAAATGACCGTGATTGTTGAAGAAGGTGCTGAAGCTATGGATAAAGTAGAAGTCGATATTGCAGATTATGCATTTGGCGAAGAAACGATTACTGTTGCTCCTGGAACAACGATTGAATGGACCAACCAAGATCAAGTTCAGCACAATGTTGCATTTAAATAAGACAATATCTTTTAGCAAATGAATTTCAATACACTAGCACAGGCAATATTAAGCTATTGCCTGTGCTGGTTTTTCATAATTCCTTAAATAAATGGATGTCCCTTCACCATATCCAAGGTCACTATGAATGAGGAGGTTTCTAATGAAATACAGACACTTTAAAAATGCAATTGAAAGTGAATACAAAAAACCATTAAAAGACTTGATGTACGAAGTTTGTGTAGTCAAGAACCTAAATGCTGTAGAAGGCTCCAAAAAAGTTGGGATAGCCAAGGAAGTATTTGTCTATTGGCGGCATTTTTATCGCCTAGAAGCAAGGCAACGATTATTTGACCAAACAATAAATGAATTAAATAAATCCTTTTTTAATGCCACTAATGAAAAAAACATTAGTGAATGCTGAAATTCCAGTTTCTCATAAGGATTAAATCAAAAAAGATGACGCCGGCAAAAACGCCGACGTCATCTTTTTTAGTTCGATCTCTATCAACTTACACAAGCTCCGGAAATAAATAACGTATCAACTTCATTGTCACGCGGCGCGATTTTCCTTTGTACGGGAAAATATGCATATACATAGAGGGATTGAAGTTCGCTTCAATAATTCCATAAGCATTGTTAGCCGACGCTGGAACTTCAATACTTTCAATAATTAAATCGATGCCACTAATCTTAGCTCCAAGAGCAGCTACTGCATCTACAGCTATCTTTTTATAGTCATCTGAAATTTGATCGGTGACATCAATTGAATCGCCGCCTGTGCTCACATTTGAGTTCTCGCGCAAATAGAGGATTTCGTCTTTTTTTGGAATTGAATCCAATTTCTTTCCTTGCCCTTTAAGCATTAACACTTCTAACTCGCCTAATTGAATCTTTTCTAACGGTGTTCGGTGATCTCTGCCTCTCAGTGGATCCTGGTTTTTTTGAGCTACTAATTCTTCAACCGTGTGTTTACCATCCCCGACGACATTTGCTGGAATTCTTGACATAACGGCTTGTACTTCGTCATTCATGATAAAAAATCGGTATTCTGTTCCGTTAAGAAACTCTTCTATTAACACAGAAGAATCTTCTTCAAAAGCCAGTGTAAGAGATTTTTGATAATCCTCATAGCTTGCCCCTTCTTTGAAAATCGAAATTCCCAAACCATAATTTGTCGATTTCGGCTTTACGACAAAAGCTTTAGTGGAAAATAACTCAAAGGCTTGTAAAGCTTGTTCAATGTCGTTAAATTCTTCACCTGCTGGAACACGGAATCCCTGCTGCTGAAGAATTTTCTTCGTTACGGTTTTGTTTTCCATAATTAAAGTCGCAATATAGCTGTCTTTACTGGTCATATTGCCATTCTTGACATATTCAATATGATTATTCAGCTTCAGTTTTAAAAATTGATCTTGACGGTCTATAATTTCCACTTGAATTCCTTGCTGCATTGCATCAAATATTAAAAATTGAGTGGACAATTCCATATCTGTAAATGAAGTTAATTGGTATGGTTTTTCCCATGCAGTTTCATGATATTCTTTCGCAATGCACGTGGCTACTTGACCTTGACTGCTGTCTTTACTTTTTTCAAAAAGCTTTCCTGCTAAAGTTTTACTTGGGTCTTGTAACATTTCTCTAAAATTAGCAAATAAGCCTTCAGAAACAGCTAATCCTAGCAATTGTGTCAATTGCTCTATTTCATCAACGATAGTTTCAGCTTCTGCTTTAAATTGTGTAATTGCCAATGGGTGTTCAAGTGCCACTGCTTCGCTATAAAGTTCTCCTTTTTTAACCCATTCGTCACAATCCATCTCTTCATCTTTCCATAACATATAAATCAAGAACAGATGCAGAAACTCTGCTTGTTCATAGCTAATTCCATTTTTGTCAAAAGGATTAATATCGATGTTTCTTAATTCGATATATCCAATGCCGCGTTCTTCTAAATCTGCAACTTGACTTCCACCTCTTAAACGGACAGCCGAGTAAAACTCTTTTTCTTCACTGAGTATTCCCTTTTCAATCATTAAAGAAATATCAGCTATATAGGTTTTTAAACTACTATAGGATACTTGCACATTGTTTCGATTTGTATAACCGTATTTGCTACTTCGAATGCTTCTCACTGGCTCATCTAAAGAATCATTGTCAAAGAAATTCTTTTCACTGCTAGGAGAGGCCCCATACAAATAGGTAATTAGCCATCTATAGTGCAAATAGTTTCGAGTAATTTTCATATAAACTTCAGTTTTAAAATGAGGAAAAGCTATGATTTCAGACTGCGCCTTAAACAAAGCTTGGAGCAATTCATCACTAAATTCAAAGTTATAATGAATACCACTAATCATTTGCTTGCGACGACCATAAGAATCGGCTAATGATTGACGGTATTGAACACCTTCATCGTTAGCTAATTTTGCAATAATAATATCTTTTTCGTCTTTTGGTAATTCCGGTGGCATACTTAGTGGCCAAAGCATTTCGTTTTCATCCATCGACCGATAGGCCACTTCATGAATAGCTGTTAAGTAATCAAAAAGTTCTTTTAGTGAATCCGTAACCGGTGTAACCAATTCCATCTGTGTCTCCGCAAAATCACGTTTGATATAAGGATGGTCATCGCTCATCGCTATATTTTCAGGATGGTTTGTGTGAACCAACATCCCCGTCAAATCAACCCGTTGACCTTCTTTTTCAATACCGTAACGAGCTTTTGACAAATATGGTTTTACACGTTCATTGACTAACATTTTTTTCATATCCATATATTCTCTACCTCTTAGTTAACATATTTTTTCCGAACTTGTTGTTATTTTCAAACTATACATTGAAATAGCAATAGCAAATAGCATCAATCCTGTTTTGATTATAACGCATATTTGTTTTTGTATCGTCATACTAGGCTTGATCGCAGAAAATCTTACATCTAGTGTTTCTTAAGTTCAATCTGCTTTGCAATTTTTAAAAAATGAACTAAAAACAATAGGACATCCCCACATTTAACTGCAATGTAGGCATGTCCCATTTTACATCTTATTTTAAAATGAGAATCATTTTAAGTTCTTCATATGGAAGGCGAAATGATCATCCAAGAAAGTGGAGATAAAGAAATAACTATGATCATAACCAGCGTTTTTCGTGTACTCCACCAATTGGTTATTTTCTTTAGCATTTTTTAAGAAAGCTGTCTCTTCCAATTGTTCTGGATAAAACGAATCTTGAGTTCCTTGAGAAATCAGGATAGGTGGTGCATGAGTTGTTTTTACTAATTCTGTCGCATCCCACTCTAACCAAGTTGCTTTATCTTTGCCTAAATAAGTTGAAAAAGCTTTTATTCCCCATGGTACTTGGCTTGGACTCAAAATAGGGGAAAAAGCAGAAATTGCTTTAAAACGTTGTGCATTTTTCATCCCAATGACTAAGGCTCCATGACCGCCCATGGAGTGGCCCATGATGCTTTCTTTGCCTGAAAAACGAGGGACCAGTGTAGACGCAATTTCAGCTAACTCTTCTGTAATGTACGTATACATTTTATAATGCTCTGACCATGGTTGTTCAGTAGCATCTACATAAAAGCCTGCACCTTGTCCAAGGTCATAAGCAGCGTCATCTGCAACAGCTTCTCCGCGCGGTGACGTATCTGGAATTATAACCGCTACTTGGTGTATTTCAGCCAATCGTTGAAAACCACTTTTTTGACTAAAATTATCATCTGTGCACGTTAAGCCTGATAGCCACCAGATAAGAGGAATTTCTTTCTTTTCATTATTGGTTGGTAAGTAAATGCTAAATGTCATATCACATTGCAAGGCTTCCGAAAAATGACTGTATTTACGTTGTTCCCCGTCAAAAGCTATTTTTGTTTCAACATTTTTAAGATTCATTGTATCACTCTCCATAAGTTAAAATCGTACGAATCGACTCACCTTTATGCAAAAGTTCAAATGCTTCGTTTATCTCTTGGAATGCTAAGTGATGCGTGATAAACGACTCCAAATCAATGTCCCCGTTCATAAAGTCTTTGACCATGCCAGGCAATTCCGTACGTCCTTTAACACCACCAAATGCCGATCCACGCCATACGCGTCCTGTCACCAATTGGAATGGACGTGTGCTAATTTCTTTGCCCGCACCTGCGACACCTAAGATAATGCTTTCGCCCCAGCCTTTATGACAACATTCAAGAGCTGAACGCATAACCTCAACGTTTCCGATACACTCAAAGCTATAATCAACGCCGCCATCGGTCATTTCAACAATTACTTCTTGAATCGGCTTATCGAATTTCGACGGGTTAATAAAATCAGTCGCACCCATTTTCTTCGCTAGTTCAAATTTATCTTCGTTCAAGTCGATCACAATAATACGGCTGGCATTTGCTTTTACCAATCCTTGAACGACCGCTAGCCCAATTGCGCCTACTCCAAAGACTGCCGCTACAGCACCTTCTTCAACTTTCGCCGTATTTTTCACTGCGCCCATGCCTGTCGTAACACCACAACCAAGCAAGCAAACTTTATCTAATGGAGCATCTTCATCCACTTTTGCTAAGCTCACTTCGTTCACAACCGTGTATTCACTAAATGTGCTCGTGCCCATGTAATGATAAACCGGCTCTCCGTTATAAGAAAAACGCGTTGTGCCGTCTGTCATTAAGCCTTTACCTTGTGTTTCGCGCACTGCACTACACAAGTTTGTTTTACCTGACAAGCAGAATTTACACTCGCCACATTCCGCTGTGTAAAGTGGAATCACGTGATCTCCTGGTTTTACAGACGTTACACCTTCTCCGACAGATACCACGACACCGCCGCCTTCATGTCCTAAAACAGCTGGAAAAACGCCTTCTGGGTCATTGCCTGATAACGTGAACGCATCCGTATGACAAACCGATGTATAGAGTATTTTTACCATGACTTCTTTTGCTTTTGGTTCTTCTACATCGATTTCAACGATTTGAAGAGGTTCTCCTGCTTTAAACGCGACTGCTGCTCTACTTTTCATATTTATGCCTTCTTTCTTTTTGTTTGTTTTATACTATGTATCTATCATTACATACAAAAATCCTTTAAACAATACTGACGATTTTGTCACTATACACGGCTACTCCTTTTGCAAATGTTTAAGCGAGATACAAAAAGAGATGTCTAAGTCCAATAATCTTCCAGTCAACTTCAGCTATTGTTTCATCAGTGTCATTATTTGATAATGACTTTTTTGTTTTTAATTTTTCAGTTTCACACTTTTTCATATGAAGGACTTTTTCTGATCTAAATGCAATCGCCGCTCTTTTATTTATGCCATCTCCCTCTTTCTACTGTTTTTTAGCCGAGACTTATCTTTTACTAAAGTCCTTTTGAGCAGTACTGACTTTTTTGTCATTACAGGTTAGTATAAACATAAAGGAGTGAGAACACTTGGAAATTCATTATAAAGAAAAAACCTATTTCTCTGGAAAAGATTTAGCATTGTCAGCTATTGGCGGCCGTTGGAAAATAGCTGTTATCTGGTGTCTATTACATGATTCTCCACTACGACTGAGTGAAATACAGAAAAAACTTCCCCAAGCCAATCAGCGCATGTTAATTAGGCAACTAAGAGAATTAGAAGAAGACCAAATCATAACTCGTTTTGTTTATCCGGTTGTGCCACCTAAAGTAGAGTATCAATTGAGTGATATCGGTCTTCGTCTAGAGCCTGTAGTTACATCTATTTGTAATTGGGGCGACGAATTTAGTGACTTTGTCAGAAAAGAAGCCACTAAAATTCCAGTCGAATAAACACTTTGTCTAAACCTTCATTGACTGCGTATCAGTCAATGAAGGTTTATTTTTTATCCCTTTCAAGTTGACCAATAAATTTTACTATCCTTTTTCTCAACTCTTCTCAATCCGGCTTTTTCTAGCACACGAATAGATGCAAAGTTGTCGTAATCGCAACTGGCAATTATTCTGTTGATACCTGACTGCGTTTTCCCCCATGCTACTAAAGCTTGTGCCATTTCGGTTGCATAGCCATGGCCTTGATAACTCGGGACGATGCTATAGCCTAGTTCCAATTCATCTTGCTTGCCATCTCGGTACCGAAAACCCATATCTCCTATAATGGTTCGCGTCTGATTATGTACAAGTATGCCTTCCCATTTATTTTCGTGTGGATATTCGCTAAATTGTTTTATTTTATATGGAATGATTTCTTTGTAAGCAGTCATCGGGTAGCCGTCAGCTACTCGGTATGTTGTGATCCTTTCCAGATCAGCCTTATTAGAAATTGCAGCTTTCATCATTGCCACAGTAAATGTGATTAAGGTCAATCTACTTGTCTGAATGTATGGCACTTTCGATTTCTCTCCTTCCTACTATTCACGTAGTTTTGTTCGGTGTAATTTTTACGCTACTCTTACTTTCTCTTTTCAATGCAAAAGTCCTTTAAAAAAGCGAAAGACCTTTCATACAAAATAAAAAAGGAGCTGTACTCAAAAAGTCATTGTTTATGACCTTTTGAGACAGCCCCTTGTACTTAATTTTCTTCTGCTAATCTATATGCTTTACGACTTCGCAAGCTAAGTACTAGCCATAACAGCAGATTAAAGACCACAATAAAAGCGACAAGCACTAAAATACTCGTAATGAAAGTATGTGTTCCATATGCCGAAGACATCGATTCTCGGAATCCGAGGATGGCATAGCTCATGGGAACAAAATCATGCACCGTCTGGAAAAATGTATTTGTTAATTCTACAGGGAATGTACCACCACTTGCACCCAATTGGAGAACGAGAATAATCATTGCCACAAATCGTCCTGGATTTCCAAAAGTAATACCTAAGAACATAATCAAGAACATGTAGGTAAGTGAAGTGATGACTGAGACCGCAATAAACTCTCCGATGTGATCGACTTGAAGATGGAAACCGAACAGCATAATTGCATCAACAATGAGTGCTGCTGCTGTTGCTTGGATAAAACCAAGTGAAAACTTACTAAACCACCAGCCAACTCCTGAAGTCTGGCGTCCAGCTGGCGCGTTAATTGGGAATACTAAATTGAAAGATAAAGCTCCGACGAAAAGAGCAAGCGACAAAATATAAGGTGCTAATGCATGACCGTAGTTCGGTACATCGCTCCGTTCACTTTCTGTTGCTGTTGCTGGTGCAGCGATCATTTCGTAATTATCATCTGTTACTTGTTTACTTGCTACGTCTTCTGCGCCATCAGATAAACTTGTAGCAAGTTCAGAAGTTCCTTCCTCTAGCTTTGTAAGGCCTTGACCTAATTCACCAGAGCCGTCTTCTAGTTTGCTGGCTCCGCTATGTAAATCAGTTGCTCCACCAGCAAGTTCACCTGCACCACTTGAAAGCGCTGGTACGCCCTCGGCTAGCTGATTTGCACCATTTGCCAAATCACTGGAACCAGAATTCAGCTCTGCAGAGTTAGCCGCAAGTTCAGCCGTTCCTTCTTGAAGCTGCCCTGCTCCTTGTGCTGCTTTTGATACTCCTGCTGTGTATTCAGTTGTTCCTTTTTCTAATTCTATAGACCCTTGTTGCAACGCGCTCGCACCTTCAACAAGTCCAATTGAGCCTGAAGCAAGAGAAGATACACCGTCATTCAGTGAAGAGCTTCCTTCTGCTAACCGGTCAACTGCATCTGCAAGCTGAGGTAGACTTTCTGCTGTTTTTTCAATTCCCGCAAGAAGTTGTCCACTTGTCTCGGCCGCTTGCTCTGCTCCCGCATTGAGATTCTTCACACCTGGAATAAGTTGATCGTTCAGTGCATTTCGGACGGCTGAATATCCACCAAGAGCTTCTTGGGCTGCAGGATTTACTTGATCTACAGCACTGTTCAATTCTGCTACTTTCTCAGGCATGGATCCGAGTGATTGAAATGCGGGAATAATTTGCTCGTTTATGTTAGCTGATACAGCTGCAAGACTTTGCTCGAGCGTTTCAAGTGCACCTTGTTGTGCTGCTGCTTGTTGCTGTGTACTTCCAGTTACTGCAGCTGATAATTCGGCTTGTTGCTCCGCAGTTAAACTGCTATAAGTAGCTGTTGCTTCAAGAGCTGCCACTGTTGCAGTTGAAGAAGTTGGCTGCATTTCGCTAACGGCTTGTTGCGCCGCCGCTAGATTCGCCTGCAATTTTGATGCATTCTGTGCACTACTGGCTGAAACAGCACCATTTAATTGGTTAACGTTTTCTTGAATAGCTAATAAACCTTGTTGCAAATTGTTGAGTTGATTTGGTGTTGGAAGTTGGTTATTTAATGCACCAAGCCCCTCTTGAAGAGTGGTACTACCATTAGCCAGTTTAGCAAGACCCTCACCAAGCGCAGCTTGACCTAATACCAACTGTTGAATGCCAGAAGAACTCCCTGTTAACTCGCTTGTTTGTGTTTGAAGCTCATGTAAGCCATTATTTAGCTGTGCACTACCAGCTTCAGTAGCTGTCAGACCTTGACTCAGTTGTTCTGCTCCTGGAACGAGAGAATTTAGACCTTGCTCTAACTTTTGTGATCCTTCAACAAGTTTTGGACCATTATTATTTAGCTCTGCAGTTCCTTCGGCAAGTCCAACCACACCGCTTTGCAACTTGCCTACTCCTGCTGTATAAGAAATAATCCCTTTATTCAACAGGTTCGCTCCTTGATTTAAATCTGCGGCTCCTGTAGCAAACTGTCCGGCACCAATTTCTAATTGCTCTGCGCCTTCCTGGAAAGTTAAACTTCCTTCTGAAAGTGTGCCAAGCCCTGCGATTAATTCTGCATTTCCTTTTTGTAATTTGACAGTTCCATCATCAAGTTGTTCCGCACCTTCTGCTGCATCTCCTAAACCTTCGCCCAGTGTATCAATTTGTTCAAATACTGCTTTTACGTATTCTTTTGTCACACTTTCTGCAATTTCCTCTTTAATCGTCGTAGTCGCTTGCTTACTTATTGATTTTATAAAAAATCCGCGACCGGGATTGGTTTCATACTGTAAATCCATCGGTTTTGGATCATCACTCATTACAGATGCTGCATGTTCCGAGAAATTTTCTGGAATGGTCAAAACCATAAAGTATTTCCCATCCTCCATTCCTTGCTCTGCTTTTTTTGCATCGGTAAACTGCCAATCCAATGCATCATTCTCTTTTAAATTTCCAACTAACTCTGAACCGACATCAAGTGTCTTGCCCTCATATTCTGATGGTACATCTTCATTAACGACCGCTACCGGTAAGCGTTCTGTTTTTCCGTAAGGGTCCCACGACGAGCCTAAGAAAAAACCACTATAAATAATCGGGATAAACATCATAACAACCATGGTTCCTAACAAAAGTGGTTTGGAAAACAATTGCTTCCATTCCTGTTTAAACATTTTCATTTTAAATCATCCTGTTCTTTTTTCAATACATCACTTAACGTTTCTCTATTCCAGTTTAACGTTGGCAAATTTGATGTTCCTAATCCTTCTTTTAAAAGATCAGCAGCTGTTACTTTAGATAAATATTCAATCAATAACCGATCTCCTTGTGAAAAAACATTTTTAAGAATTTCTTGTCCTTTTTGTGCGTACTCTCCATCTTTAAAAGCCAGACGAATTAACCCTGTATCTGGGTATAATTGTATCGGACCTTCCATTGCTTCAATAACGTCAAGCATTGTAATATGCGTTGCTGATTTTGCTAGTGAAACGCCGCCATTATTGCCAGGTACCGAAACAGCAATTCCTTGAACGACTAATTTCCTCGTTATTTTCTTCATATAAGATGGTGAAACGCCCAGCCTTTTGCTAATTTCATCTGAAGCAAGCGGCGCGCTGCTTTCTTGCGTCGCCAGCAACACAATAATACAAATAGCCTGCTCGACACCCTTTGTTAGCTGCATAATCTGCACTCCTTTTCTGTCTAATATAAGTTAACAGTTATTTTCAATGTTAAGTAGCTATTTGCAATATCCATTGTGGATATGCAATATCTATTTAGGTATATTACTCTTTTTTGACGAAATTGCAATAAGTAAGTCGAAATATCATTCTTTTTTTACAGAAAAAAGCAGACACCCCGAGTAGAATCGGTTGTCTGCTTTTTCGCATAAAACAGTTGTACTTCTCTTAAATGATTAATTTTGGTCTTGTGCTAGTCTAAACCCACTAAATTGCCATCTTTTTTCTGGCGGGAAAAAATTTCGGTATGTTTCTCGGATATGTTTTAGCGGCGTTGCGCATGAACCTCCGCGAAGAATCATTTGGTTGCACATGAATTTTGCATTGTATTCACCTAATGCACCTTCTAACGGTTTACTTCCTGGATACGGTGAATAGGCACTGGCAGTCCATTCCCATACATCTCCGAACATCTTAGACAACAATTCACTTTGTGAATCGCTACTGCTTGCTACAGGATGGTAAACTCCCTCATCCAACGTATTTCCATGAATAGCAACACTTTGAGAAGCATATTCCCATTCAGCTTCAGTAGGTAACCTTTTGCCTTTCCATCTACTAAAAGCATCTGCTTCGTAAAAACTAATATGACTAACCGGTTCATCGAGTTCTAGGTCCTGTATGCCCGCTAAGGTAAAGATTTGCCAGTGCTGTTGTTTGTCTTTCAGCCAATAAAGTGGTGCTTTCCAATTGTGTTCTTTGACTATACTCCAACCATCAGAAAGCCAATATTCCGGTTTTTCATAGCCTCCGGAATTTATAAATTCAAGAAATTCTCCATTGGTTACAGGTTTTGTTGCCAATTTGAAAGGTTCAAGCCAAACCTTGTGACGCGGACTTTCGTTATCAAACGCAAAGCCATTCCCGTCGTGACCGATTTCGACCAATCCTCCCTCAAACTCAACAAACTGCGATTCCTGCTGTTTACTTACTGGACGTTTTTCAGTTTCTGTATACGTAGGAAAAAGTGGATTAACAAAAAAGTTGTATTTTATATCCATTAAGATCAATTCCTGATGCTGTTGTTCGTGTTGAAGGCCCATATATATTAAAGCTTCTATTTCTTCCTTTGTTTCACTAGCTGATTCAGCAAGTAAGTTACTTACTTGCTGATCCACATAATTGCGATATTCAATAACTTGATTTACAGTCGGTCGTGATAGCACGCCACGTTGGTGGCGTGGTTGATAAGGTCCAATCGTGTTGTAATACGAATTAAACAAAAAATCAAAAGTCGAATTGAATTCTTGGTAATCCGATTTAAATTCTTTTAAAATCATACGCTCGAAAAACCAGGTGGTATGGGCAATATGCCACTTTGCTGGACTCACATCTTCGTGGGATTGAATGATAAAATCTTCCATTTCTAAAGGCTCAATTAGTTTCATCGTAACGCCTCTAATTTCTGCAAAGCGCTCTGCTATAGACGTATTTTCTACTGCTTTCATCGAATAACTCCCCTTACCTACTAAAAATTTTCTACTTACTTACATGTTAATAAGTTTCTCTATTCTTCAATCAATTCTTTTTCGATTAGAAATTCTCGAGCTACGTCTTGCGGTTGCTCTTTATCAACATCTACTTTAGAGTTCATCGCCAACATTTCTTCTTCGCTGATTTGCCCAGCAAGCTCGTTTAAGACATCTTTCAACTCTGGATACTCTTCAAGTGTTTCTAATCTGACAACTGGGGCTGCATCATATTTTGGAAAGAAGTTTAAATCATCTTTTGTCGTTGCTAGGTCGAACAACTCAATTCTGCTATCTGTTGTAAATGCCGGAATAACGTCTACATCTCCATTTTTCACAGCTTCGTACATAATAGAGGGATCAAAACTTTCGGTAGCCGAAAATTTAAAATCATAAGTAGCTTTTAAATCTTCGTAGCCATCACCCTGTCGTTCATAAATAGAGTGGGGTCCGCCAAAAGTGACATCCTCAGAAGCAGAAATCGCAGCTAAATCAGAGTAAGTTTCAGCATTAAAGCCGCTATCTTTAGAGTAAGCTAACGTATAGCCATTTTCAAAACCCAGCGGCTCTAACCATGTCGCTCCTAGTTCTTCTTCATACCCTTCTCTAACTGCCTCGAGCACTTCTTCAGATGATTGACCTGGTTCTGAATCACGTTTCAGCACATCTTTTAATCCTGTACCGGTATACTCTACATACATATCAATATCACCTTTTTCCAAAGCAGGTGTTAAAATTGCCACTTCCCCTAGGCCATCTTCATACTCAACCGTATACTCTGAGTTGGACTCTATGTACTCACCTAAAATATAAGGCAAAATATACTGCTCAGTCCAAGGCTTTCCTCCAATAATAATTGGCTCTTTTGCATCTTCTCCCGAACTACACCCGACCAAAGCGATTGAAGCAATGATCGACATCCCGACTACTTTTTTATTCATATTCATACCCCCTATTTTTTAGTAAAATCAACTACTTTTAAACGATCAAGCAAGTCAAATGTCTATTTCTTTCTAACTCGCATTTATATCGTCTCTTTTCGAATACCCTTTTTCTAAATTTTCAATCTCACTTTTCCGCTTGCTTCTATTTATAGTTACTATGCATTGTAAGTTGCAAAAATAAAAAATTAGCATCATCCAGCAGCCATCATATGATTTCCGGTTTGTACTGTATAATAAAAGATAAAGTTCTTCTGCTTTCAAGTTAGAAAAAAATAAATAAAAGTTTATACTCGTTGATTACAAGTGGGTTTCTATAAGGGATTATGCCAATAAAAACAGCACTAAGCAGATAACTCAATGAAATTTACCGAATCGAAAGGACGGATTCACATGATGACAAACCTCTCAGATATCCCCATATTCTCAGACATCCCAGAAAACGATTTGCAACAGATTCTTCTGCTGCTCAAAGAGCGTCAATTCAAGAAAAATCATATGCTCATGTTTGAAAATGATGAAAGCGAAGATATTTACATTATCCGTTCTGGAAAACTGAAAATTTTCCGCTTGCACGAAGACAAAGAAATTGTGCTCAGCTTTGCATTACCTGGAGAAATTTTAGGAGAAGTTGAAGCTTTATCTCTTGTTAATTACCGAATTTCTTCTATTGAAGCACTTGAAAACGTTGCAGCCTGGCAAATTAAGAAGACAGATTTCCTGGAACTTGTGGAACAATACCCAGCGATTTTAAGAAATGCCTACAGGATCCTTGTTGAACGCACGCGTATACTAAATCGCTTGATTCGTTATTTAAGCTTGCATGATGTCCGGACAAAAGTCGCTAATTTACTCGTCGATTTCTATTTCAATTTTGGCGATCAAAGTAATGATGGCTACAAAGTGGATTTAAAAATCAATCAATCTTTTCTCGCAACGATGCTTGGGATTACGCGAGAATCCATGTCTAAAACTTTGAACGAATTTCAGGACGAAAAGATAATTAAAATTCGAGAAAAAAATATTTATATAGTAGATATGAAAAAACTCGAGTCTATTTGCAATCAAGCAGAAGAAATACAAATGCTTCGTAAATGGAATAGTATGTAATCAAAAAACCAGCTACCTTATCCTCTGCTTTTTTGTGAACAAGTTCACAAAAATAAGGTAGTTGTCTTCACAGCTCACTTCTTTCTGTCATGTTATGATGCTTTGTAAAGATGCAATTACATGCAAACGAACAACAACGACAATGGAGGTTTTTCTAATGAGTTTTCATATTGAAGCAAAAGTAGGAGAAATAGCAGAGTCAGTGTTACTTCCCGGAGATCCGTTACGCGCAACCTATATTGCAGAAACTTTTCTTGAAGATGTAAGTTGCTACAATAATGTGCGTGGCATGTTGGGGTATACAGGCACCTATAAAGGAAACCGCGTTTCTGTTCAAGGAACTGGAATGGGTATGCCCTCAGCATCCATTTACATTCATGAGTTAATCAATGACTATCAGGTAAAAAATCTTGTGAGAATCGGAACATGTGGTGCAATTCAGCAAGACGTGAACATTCGCGATGTAATTATTGCACAAGCTGCTGCAACGGATTCTGCGATGATCCGCAAAGATTTCCCAGGAATTGATCTTCCTCAAATTGGAAACTTTGATTTAATCAAAAATGCTTATGATATTGCTACAGATAAAGGACTTACGCTTCATGTAGGAAATGTATTTTCTTCTGATAGTTTCTACTCTGATGACCAAGCAACAACTAACAAGCTTGGTCAGCACGGTGTATTAGCTGTTGAAATGGAAGCAGCTGCTCTTTATTACCTATCTGCTAAATTTGGTGTAAGAGGATTAACGTTGTTAACGGTTAGCGATCATATTCTTACTGGGGAACACACGACTTCACAAGAAAGACAAACGACGTTTAATGACATGATTGAAGTGGCGCTGGAAACGGTAGCAAAATAAAGTTTCAATTTTAAAAAGAGTGTTGACCCTTACCGGTCCCACTCTTTTGTCATTCTATCTTGTTTTGATTTTGTTGAAAGTAACCAAAAGAAAAATCACACTCGTCGGAAACGTATGGTCATCATGAAAAATAAGTCAACACACATGAGAACTTTTAATCTACCTATACAAAACAACTATGGAGGCATCGGCTGTTATGAATAAAATTATTAAAGGAACAGGCTTTTCAAGTATTAACCTACAGGAAATCGAAATATTGGAAGACTATCTTTTCTGTATAAATGATGATGGCTTTATTGCTAAACGTCTTTCACCGAATGATCAAGATTACAACATGGTATTGAAACAAGCTCGCAGTGAAGAAACGCTGATGGAACTAACAGAAGGTCAGTATTTACTTCCTGGATTTATCGATTTGCATATTCATGCTCCTCAATGGGCTCAAACCGGCACAGCACTTGATTTGCCACTTTATGAATGGCTGAATACGTACACATTCCCACTAGAAGCTAAGTTTTCAGATATAACTTTTGCCGAAGAAACTTATAACCACTTAGTCGATACATTGCTTGGAAACGGCACAACAACCGCTCTTTACTTTGCGACCATCCACGAAGAAGCAAGTTTTTTGCTAGCAAAAATTTGTGCCGAAAAAGGACAACGCGGACTCGTCGGAAAAGTCGTGATGGATGACCCGGCTGAAAACCCGGATTTCTACAGAGATGCTAGCCTAGAAGAAGCATTAACAGGCACAGAACGCTTTATTCAACGAGTAAAAGAGTTGAATAAAACAACAAAGCAAGGTGTCTACCCAGTAGTAACGCCGCGTTTTGTACCAAGTTGTACATCTGAAGCTTTAGAAGGATTAGGGAAAATTGCGGCTAAACACGATGTTCATATCACTTCGCATTGTAGCGAGAGTGACTGGGCACACAATCATGTGAAAGAGCGTTTCGGCAAAAATGACGCACAAGTATTAAATGATTTCGGCTTATTGACTGAAAAAGCAATTATGGCGCATGCTAATTTCTTGAGCGATGATGATGCAAAAACGTATATCGAACAAGGAACTGCAATCGCTCACTGCCCTATTTCCAATGCTTATTTTGCCAATAGTGTAATTCCGATCAAACATTTTGCTGACATGGGTGTTGAAATTGGACTCGGTACGGATTTGTCGGCAGGTTATGACCCTGGAATTTATTCCGCCATTCGCCAAGCCGTTATTTCTTCTCGCATGCTAGAAGATGGGGTAGATCCTTCTAAAAACGCTGCTTCTCGCGGACGTGCTCATTCGCGTATCACGGCCAATGAAGCGTTTTATTTTGCTACAGCAGGTGGCGGTGAAAGCATTAGTCTGCCAGTTGGTCGACTTGCGGAAAATTATGCTTTTGACGCACAAATTATCGATACCAAGATAAAAGACTCATCCATGCCAATTTTCGAAGGCATGAACTCTCTCCAAGATATTTTTCAGAAGCTCGTCTATATGACTCAACGTCGCAATATTATCTCGGTGTTCGTCCAAGGCGAACGAGTAAAATAACTCCAACACAAAAACCTTCAGGCAACTAAATGCTTGAAGGTTTTTGTGGCGATGGGGCCTGCATTCAAATTAAACAACGTATCTGATTTCAGCTTACTTACTAGTTAATGTAAGAATTTTACTTACGACATATTCAGCTGATTGAAGCGCTCCTTCTAAATGGCCACTATACTGTGAATTTGTCTCAGTTCCTGCAAAAAACACTTTTTCTTCCCAGTCACCAGCTGATGGCGGTTGACCATAACTCGCATAATTTTTGAATGGGCTTGAATCTTCTTCAACTGCAGTATTAAAATCGCTAGACCAATCTTTATAAAGAATTGCTTGGGGATTTTCAGCGTCTCTGCCAAACAATTTAACTAATTGATTAGCGACCAATTCTTTTACTTTTTCTGGTCCCATATGTTGACGCACTTCAGAAGAAATCCCGAAAAATCCGAATAGCGCACCTGCCCCATTAGTAGGCGAAGCATCGTAGATTTCTTGCAAGGGACCAACCGAACTCAACACCAAACCTGACAATCCAGATTCTCTCCAAAATGGACGATCAAAAACCACAACCACTTTGGCTTGTGAGCCCATCCATGTCGGTTTTTCGGCAATATCAGTTAAAAGTTCTGTCGGAAGTGATGGGGAAAATTTAATATGACGTGCTACAAGACGCGGTGGCAATGCCAAAATAACCGAAGCTGCACTCATATTTTCTAACTTTCCACCTGCTCTTTCTACTGTAACCGTAATTTTTCCAGCCTCGTCCATACAGATTTCTTTAACACGAGTTTCTAACTCAATCATTTTTGCAGGGATTTGCTCTGCCAATGCATCTATTAACGACTGCATTCCCCCGGTTAACCGAACTCCTCTGGCATCAATGTGTTCTTCCATAACACAGCGCTCTGGAGGCTTTGTTTGAAACCGTTCCATTAGCATGTCTCCTTCGTTCTGCTGAACGAAGTTCACCAACCCTAATTCTTCTACTAGAGCCAAAATTTTGCGCTCGTGTTGCGGCCAAAACCACGTTGGCCCCAGATCAAATCTTCCGAGATCCTCTTGATTTGGAACAGACTCACTTAAAATTCTGCCACCAATTCTATCTCGTGCTTCAAGCACTTTACAAGTTATTCCTTGTTTTGTAAGTAGTAATGCCGCGCGCAAACCGCTTAATCCTGCACCTATAATGATGACTGGATTATTCATATGTATTCCTCCTACTGCTACGTTTAGCTAGATTGTTCGATTGGAAAGCTGTACATTCCAAAAGCTATATCCATCATTATAATGCTAAAATTCCTTATTGCACCTATGAGGGGTTTATAGTTTGCAAATTACTATTTTGAGTTACCTTTATGTGAAAAAAAAGACCTTTATTCAGCTACAAGAACTGAAAAAGATCTTTTCTTATTCAGAAGATATTATTGCATATATCATAACGGATTTCATCCTGTCTCACGTAAATACTTATACATTTCTTGGCTCAGGTTTGAGACGAAAAACTACAGACTGTAGCCTCATCTCAACCCCTGCGAATATACAATCAATAGCTTTAATAATTTAATCCTAAGACGAATTACTCAAAATTATCTATTCGGTCAACATCCCACATCTACTAAAAAATAGATTTCGACTATAATTTGTTTGAGAAAAAGCACTAGTCTATTCTAG
The DNA here is from genome assembly GCF_001465835.2 of Planococcus kocurii. Lineage (NCBI taxonomy): Bacteria > Bacillati > Bacillota > Bacilli > Caryophanales > Caryophanaceae > Planococcus > Planococcus kocurii. The sequence continues at coordinate 3,282,468 of NZ_CP013661.2, read as the reverse complement.
TTAACCATATGATCACTCCCAAAAAAATTACGAAACATTTGGACTGTTGTGTCGCGATTCATCGAGGCAATCGACGTGGTTAACGGGATTCCTTTCGGACAAACCTCTACACAGTTTTGCGCCATGCCGCATTCTTGAATGCCGCTCGGTCCCATGAGTAAGGTCAACCGTTCATCTTTGTTCATCGCACCCGTTGGATGGGCATTCATCAAGCGTACTTGTGAAATAGGAGCTGCCCCAATATAATTGGTTTTGTCGTTGACGTTTGGACAAGCTTCTAAACAAACACCGCACGTCATACACTTGGACAACTCATATGCCCACTGGCGTTTGCGTTCTGGCATGCGCGGACCTTCGCCAAGATCATAAGTTCCATCAATCGGAATCCACACTTTGAGTTTTTTCAACGTATCAAACATCGAACTGCGATCAACAATCAGATCACGAACAACTGGAAATGTTTTCATAGGCTGTAGCCGTATAGGATGTTTTAATTGGTCAACTAAAGCTGTGCATGATTGGCGAGCATAGCCATTGATAACCATCGAACAGGCTCCACATACTTCTTCTAAGCAGTTCATATCCCATGTGACAGGCGTCGTTTTTTCTCCTTTCATGTTGACAGGATTTCGTCGAATCTCCATCAAAGCAGAAATGACGTTCATGTTCATCACATAGGGTAATTCAAACTCTTCCCAGTAAGAACTTTCTCCCGGCGTGTTTCTTCGTTCGATTTCAAAAATAACGGTCTTCTGCACATTTCCCACGATTCTCATCTCCTTTTAATCAGCGTAGCAATAGTTTTATTGTGTAAACTAAACGTTATTGACTTTTTCTATAAACCCCAATTCCTTTTTCTCTATTTCATACTCAAAAGATTAACTCTACCTTAACATATTTATCAGAAAATTGAGATAATGTGGTATACTAAATGAAAATGATGCAAAGTATGAGGAATTCGAATTGATATGCTGTCCCACATAAATCTAAAACGACAATGAGGAGGAAGTAACATGAAAGATCCACAACAAACAGCACTTGATCGCTTTCATGCGATTGACCAGATGATTAATGAAGGACTAGGCAGCGGCACGATTAATCCGAGCTATACAAAAACTCATTTAAAGTTAAAAGAAAAACAAGAAGCACAATTACTTTCTGCCTTGTCGGAAAAGCCTTTAGACAACAAGCCTATTAAGAAGTGAAGAAGCAGTAACAAGCTAAAACTATTGTAATTTGGTCCCTTTGCCTCAATGACAAACTAAATGATTTATTCAAGTAAAAGACGTCTAGCTAGCACCTATTTTCAAGTGCTGGCTAGACGTCTTTTTGTTGCTTAAAAAAGAGCGTATTTATCTCAGTTGACAACTGTCACTTTCTAGCTTTTTTCATAATCACTGATAAAAGTCTGCTCACTTACTTCTGTAGTTAAGACGAATTTGTGAAATCGTCTTCATAGGGTGGATTTCTATGGTAATCTATAGGATACTCTGTATAAAAAAGTAACTGTACTAGGTATGAATTTCGGATAAATCATTTCGATGAATTCATTTGGCACTGTCTATACAACTATTCCTCTGTTTCAAAGCGTTCCTGCTATGACATCATACTGTGCCTCTTATAATCATCTTGTTTTAGCTTAACTGCAAAACAAAAAAGATGAAAAAAATGTGCATTCAGCTATAATGGGACACGTTGAGTAGTTAAATTCCAATACAGATGGAGGTACTTTTGTAATGAATACTATCCGATCAGAAGAGCAATCATGAGCTACATTCCTATTTTTCATCTGACCATTCCCGCTATATGGATTGCTGTTTTGTTAGCAGCTGCCGTAGCTAAGCTTTTCATGCGTTTTTTTACCGGAGAAAAAATCGGAGAATGGTATTGGAATGCGCTGACGTTCTATATCCTTACCTGGAAACTCAGTTACAGCCTATTTCATTTCGAAAACTTTTGTAATATGCCTTTATCCATCCTTTATTTTAACGGCGGTTTATATGGACATTTCCTTGGAATTGTTGTCGTTAGTATCTATTTAATTATGGTGCAGAAAAAACAATGGAAGGTAGCGAAGCAATCCGCATTTGCCTGGCTTTTGTTCTTTTTATCTTATCAAGCAATTCTGCAAAGCTTTGAAAAAAATGTGGTTGAAGCAATTTTACATACTTTGCTTCTGATTATAAGCATTCTGGCTATTCGCTTTCTCGCAAAACGTACTGACGTCCCGAACGTATTATTGCTTGCCGCATTATTAACATTAGAGTTGCTAATTTCAAGTGCATTTGGTTCGCTTTGGTCATGGCAAAACGCAACATTCATTTTACTAGCGATCGTCACTAGCATCATGTACATCCGCTTTGAACAGAAAGGACAGACTCTATGATTAAAAAAATACTTTTTGGAATTCTGCTTTTAGCTGCTATTGGCATCATGGCGCTCAATTTCTTTACGAAGAGTGAATCAACTAAGCAATCAGAAACCATTACACCTACTTCAACAGGACTCTCTCTAGGAGCAAAAGCACCCGATTTCACTTTGACCGACCAACATGGTCAAACAGTTCAGTTATCCGATTATCACGGCAAAAAAGTCATTCTCAATTTCTGGGCTACTTGGTGTCCTCCGTGTCGTGCAGAAATGCCACACATGCAGCAATTTCATGAAAACAATCTAGATGGCGATGTCGAAATACTGGCCGTCAATTTGACAGAGCAGGATAATGGCGAACAAGCAATCGGTTCGTTTATTGATGAATTTGGCTTAACCTTCACAATGCCTATGGATGAGACAGGTAGCGTCGCTCAAACTTATCAAATTCGCACTGTACCAACAACATATATCTTGAATACAAAAGGCGAAATTGCTCAAAAAATTATTGGCCCGATGGATGAGCAAATTATGAAAAATCAAACAGACAGCATCGATTAGTTTGTTAAGTAAGCTTTAAGTTACCTATCGTAGATGATCAGAAATAACGAACGGAGAGGAGGTGTCGAATGACGCCTCTTCTCCGTTTTTATAGTACATTTTTCTTCTGTAGATGAGTATTTTCTAGCTCCACGTTTTTAGCATATATGCAAGTCAAAAATTCATTCATTTGCGTCCATTCACTAAGGATTTTTTGGAATCGCTCAATCTTATTAAGAAGTGCTTGGAAATCTTTTTTCTTTGGTACAACTCTATAAATTCCGATATCATTGCCAGCGTCTTACTGTTCTACGCCAAATGATTTAATGATTTTCTTAGTTCAATTGATTGGCTCCCGTCCTCGTATAAAGAATCTAAATTCCAACGTTTAATCGTTTCTCTCTTTGGATAAATTAACAATAACTCTTGTGATTTTTATTCTCTATACTCCTTTTGGATGTTAGACATATTAATCTCAATAGCTTCTGTATCCATCCCTTTACTCGTTAAGCTTTATCATTATCTCGAGTATCAGACAAGCCTTTGTAAAAGCTAGGTTTTTTCACCATCGTAATAAAATCTGTAAAATTTGCACTAAATTCATTAACTTGAATAAACCCAAGCTTTTTGTATAAGTAAATGGCTCTCTGGTTAAATTTCGCTACAGTCAATCGAATAGAGTGACTATGATAATATTCTTCGATGACTTTAACAATATATGAGCAGAACTCATATCCGTTACCTCTTCCTACTAGTTGAGGATTCATCCCTAATCCCATATCAAAAAGGGGTTCTTCGTATACTTTGAATTTTTTCTCACTTGGAACTTGGGCGCTTTTACCGGTACAGAAGAAACCGATTAACTCGCTTAAATCATTGGTGATAGCAAAGTATGAACCATCCATCATTTCGGCCAGTGTCTCTTGCGTTAACTTATTGTTGTAAAAATCATAAGGAGAATCATACTCCCATTTCAATATTTCAACCGCTATTTTCCCATTCATGGCTACATGGTCTAACTTCACCTTCAGCACCTCTGTCATTCTCATTAACTTTTACCCGAAGAAAAACCTTCAAATAACCGTCCTCCATAAGGCAGTAAGACTTCGTCGATCAGTTGGATAATTTTTTGTTTGTTGTCATTTTTATAAAATTCCTCAAAAGCCTCAATAAAATAATTAGCAAATTCACAATCATAGTGTCTCAACGATCGAATTATCCATTTTGACGAACCACTCCATTGCTTGTTCGTTCGTAGTACAAATTCACTTATGAGTTCAGCTATAGCGCCAGCAGTAAAGATCGCTTCGGCTCGGTCATGACATCCGATAAAGTCATCGAGTAAATCGGTAATAACGTATCGTTTAGTATCGATGATTTGGGTTGGCCACTCTTTCGGACCCCTATCTAGTAATACCTCCGCTTCTGCTTTTACTCGCTCAATAATTCCATTGTCTTTTAAAACCACCCCTTCGGCTACCATCCTAGGCATTGAAGGTCTAGCTCTTTCGCAATCACTTGAAAAGTACTCCTTATACGAAGTCAAATTGTGAACAAATACTTCAATATTCCAACCAAAATCGATAAATGATTCTCGGTAAGAAGAACGTAACTGATGATCGAATACCACAATATCAAGATCAGATGTTGCTGTGGCCTCACCACGAATTACACTTCCTGCGAGCAATGCTGCATCACAGGAGGGATGATTCTTTTTCACAAATTGCTTAGCTGCGTTAATTGGATTCTCTTTATGATCCTTCTTCATTGTCTGAACACCTTCTTTCTACGCAATCTAAATCTATTAACAAATTAGACATGCAACGTGAACATAATTTTCTACTAAAATAAATTATTTCTTTGGTTGAAAATACAAAAGTTCATCAATTTGAGAAGAGGCTAAATCCTTTAGCTCTTCACAAAATACCGGTAACCTCGCTTCGATTTCTTCCTTACTGCCATATCGAATTTTTGTTTCCTCAGCAAGATCCTCTGAAAGCAAACAAAAATGGCTATAAGCGGTTTCCAGTAATTGAAGCAACTGCTCTCCTCTCACTTCACTAGCAATTTGTCGATTGCCGGCACTATAACCGGTTATATATCCTTGCGCAACCAACTTTAATTTAGCCGCACATGTTGAAAATTGATGTCTGCTGTAACGAGGTGTATCCGAAAGAGCGATAAAAAATGTCTCGTAGAGATTCATAAAGTTGCCGGCCATTCCTCTTGAATAATAGATACTAGGATAAGAGTCAATTAGACATAACCCATTTTCATCAATCAAAATATTTTCTGGCGAAGCATCTTGATTAACAAGTTGCGGTTTCGTAAATGCTTTTTTTCTACTAGTCACAGCTAATTGAAGTGCTTTACTAACCACACTGTCTTCAAACTTCGGATGTGCAAGGCAAAGCGTTTGATAATCTGCTAAATGCTCCTTGCTTTCTTCTTTCAAAAATTCGTGTACATCTCCATTTAATGTGCCTTTTAGTCCATTTTCTTCTGACCAAGTTAGATAACCAAAACCACTCAATCCATGTGGAATATCTTCTGTTTTACGTTGGATTGATCCGACTTTACTGCCTATCTGAAAAGCCGCTTTTTCTGTCATACTGTGTAAATCAATTTGTTTTCCTCTAAATGTTTCTAACGTGTAAGTCAGCTCAGACGACACATGGAATTTAAAAAAATCCGGTGCCGCCCCTTTTTGAGCTTTATTTACAGCCCAGTAGTAGAGTTCAGTGCCTGCATACTCTGCTTTAAATGCCTCTTCATCAAACGAGACAGATTTTCCATAAGCAATCGCTTTTGGAATTCGAAGCACTAATTTTTTTTCTTCTCTACATACTTTCCAGGCATAATGCCAGGCTCCTTCACCGAGAAAACTCGCTCGGTTGACTCCAGCATGCACCAATGCTGCTTGTAATTTAACTTCAATCATTTCTTCTCTTCCTTTCTTTTTTTCACGACATTACTAGAGGCTCTAATTAATCTGCTTAATATTCTGTTTTCTTGAAACCTTTTTTCTATTGTAACGTAAAGAATAACTAAATAGATTAACATTTATTACAAAAACTATAAAATGGAGGTAGCTATGAAAAAAATATTCATAATTCTTTTAACCCTTTCGACTATCGCATTTGGCAATTGGGCAAGTGCCTTTGCTCTACAACTAGCTTTCTTAGATATTGCAATCCCATTCGCAGGGTTGGCCTTAGCCCTCGTTTACTTTTTTAAATCTAAGGGTGGGATGACGAGTCGTCGATTAGATATGTCAATTCAAGGACAAACAGGAATTCGAATGGAACAGAAAGTTCACGTATCAGAAAGGTCTTATATTTTTATTGGTTCAGTCTTATACTTCGTATTGGCACTCGGATTTACTTTCTATACGTACCGAGAGTATTTCTTGACTTGACTAAATGTATCCGTTCATAAATTAAAAAAAGGACACCCGTTGTAGACATCTCTACTCCTTCTTACTATATTTAAGACTTTAAAAGGCTCATAGAAAAAAGGATAGAATGGCTCATAAGTGAGCTGCTATCCTTCTTTTTTTCGTTTACGATCCGCTTTTGTGTAGTGCAAAACTCCTTATAAAATCTCGCTGAATCTTTATTTTTGAAACCACCTAACAATACACAACCAAAAGCCAGTCTGGCAATAGTAGGTAGTGTCGTGCTACTGTAAAGCATGAGATTGATGTGCATATTAACTACAGAAATCTAGCTTTCACTATTCGGCAAATAAGGTATAAAAAAGACTAAAATAACAAACGCCAGTAAGCTCATAGCAACAAATTCAATCCAATCGAATGAGTGATCCTGCCATTCTTTTGTTTCGAGAATAAATTTCGGTGTGTGCATCAGCAACCCTATTATCACCGGAAACAAAAAAGTGTAAGCTCGAAGTGGATAAAGAGTAAATGTTGTTCGCGATTTTGCAACAAGCTGTTCTTGAAAGTATAGTCCCAAAATAACTACAATTCCAATAACGAATGTCCACATAAAATAGCAGGAAAATGGTTTCATAAAACTCTCCTGCCCTTTATTACTAAATAAATACTTCAACATACTTCTATTTACGTATTGAAAAGTTAGAAAGTTTCTTCTATTCAAAAACGTTTTCTATTTGATAAAGGTTTAAGAGTAAACAGATATTTTTCTTTATTCAGCACCTAATTATTACTTAATGCAAAATCACAAATTTTCCGTTAAAAGGTCTCTTCATCTAAAAAACAGCCTGATTTTTAAAAATCGGCTGTTTTGTTCGCTATGTGTCGTTATTAGAAGATTCTTCTTTTCCACAATGCCCCCCCAATTAAGACAACCAAGATCAACGCTATTAAAAGTGTACTAACCCATGAAGTCGAGTCAGTACCCATTGCAGGCAAATCTACATTCATCCCGTAAAAACTAAATACTAATGTTGGAAGAGTTAAAAACACAGTAAATAGCGTTAGCGTTTTCATCGTATTGTTCAATTCGTTTGATATGAGCGAAGAATATGAACTTGTGATGCTGTCCAAAATTCTCGTATACAATTCGGTCGTTTCAATCCCTTGATTGTTTTCTATTTTCACATCTTCTAAAAGATCTTTATCGTCTTCGTACAACTTGATCGAATGGATACGAAACAGTTTGGTTATGACGGTTGCATTTGACTTTAACGAGGTGAGAAAATACACCAAACTTTTCTCAATTTCCATTAGGTCATAAAGTTGCTTGTTTGTTAATGAGTCACGCAAGTTACTTTCTATTTTAAGGCGATGCTTATTAAGGTGTTTTAAGTTGTCCAAATACTGGGTTGATATGGACAATAATACTTCTAAGGCAAATCGACTTTTCATTAAGGTGCTGACGTTTTTCTTAATGAGTCCGTTTAAAAAGTTACTTGGCTGCTGACAAACCGTGACGATGTAGTCGCTCCCTAAGATAATGCCGATAGGAATAGTGATATACGAATTAAACTGGTCGTTGGTCACATCGACGATTGGAAAGTCATTAATCAGCAACGTGCTATTCGTTTCTTCGTCATATTCAATACGAGCACTTTCTTCCAAATCTAATGGATCTTCTAAAAAATCCATTGGGATCTTACAAGAACGAGATACTTCCTCAAGTTCTTCTTTTGACGGTGCGGTAATATTGATCCAGCAATTGCTTTCGAATTTTTTTATTGTTTTTAATATTCCATCCGGTGAGGATTTATAAATGGTTAACACGCTTTACTTCCTCTCTATTTTAATCGCACAATTATTGTCGATTCGACTCTTATTTTAATACTAACCGCGTACCATAGAAAACGGTCTCACTTTCTTTTTAATTTTAGCAATAAAAAATAAAAAAAGCAGGTGTTCAAAAGAAAAAAGGAAAAGATGTCGAGCTTTCCCTTATTGTATGTTTGTTTAAATGAGCATAACCTACTGAAATGCCGACAGAGACTGAGCTACTTCTTTCAGTTGCGCTCAACTTCTATAAACGGACTGTATTCTTTCTCCGTTCGCTATAAATACTCTATCCAGCACCTATTACGTAGCAGATTAATAGCAGTAAAATAAAAGTCAATGAATTTTAAAAAAAGCAGCAACTTTCCTATGAAGCTTCCTCCACCGTTGAATTTTTTTAAGTCATCAGAATGTCTCTACTTGCTTTAGGTGCTCTTCCGTATGGAATCGGTTCTGTATTTAAAAGTTTGCTTCCTACTCCTACGACATTCCTTGGCATATTTCGGAGTACGTTCACTATCAAAACTTAATATTCCAATCGGTTTTTAATTGAGTTAGCAAATCCTTTGGTGGATTTTTGATAAAATACGAAGTTCCTTCTTTGTCTACTTGAATCGTTCCATCTTGATAAAAGAGAAAAGGCAGAATATCCTCACTTTTACTGTTGACACTTGGTTTGTTGTAAAGCAACACACGGTAACTGCCTGACTGTTCTAGTGTAGCGGTTCTTTTTTGAATCTCTTTTTCGTTTGGTTCAAACAATTCTTTCCCATTTAACAGGTCAATTAACTCATTAGCCCTATCTTCACTTTTGACGAAAACCTCTTCATAGCCATCCGTTTTGACCAGTGAAGAAGCATCGGAAACCAAAATTCCCTCGTAACCTTTCGAATTTTCAATAACGAGCGTTTTTGAGACATTCGTATTTGAACATCCACTTACCAACAGAAAGAGTACAAAGGGGGAAAAAACCAAAAATAACTTATTCATCGCTTTCATACAAATCCTCCACTTATCGAATAGATGATTTTAGCATATCACTAATGGTAAAATTTACAATGCTAATTGTCACTTTGAGAAATACCGTCTAAAAGGAGATAACTATTGTCTCACTTTACGTCTCAAGTTAAACAGAAAAAAGGCTCATCTTTATCACTCAATTGAACCTTGAAAATAAGAATTAGAATAACTATTAAACACAAGTAACTCAAGGCGAACAAAGCTTATGATCAAAACGATATACATTCTTTGTCATCCTAATTTGGATAGTCTTTTCCATTTACGAAATCAAGTTATCCTATTTCTGTCAAACTCCATTTAACATGACCATTTATACAACTCGCCACAAATTCTCCTTTTTTTAAAAAACAACTCACTCTTTTGAATGGATTGAAGCACAGACTCTATTCGTCAATTGGCATGATTTATTTGAATAGATTTTCCCAAACTTATAAGTAATTAAGAATGCGCTTAGCTCCTCTCTTTGCGCCTAAACACGAACTACGGTTGCATAGTTCAAAACTTTAGTTGAATCGATCCAGTGAAAATGGTGCAATGTTTTGTTCAGTCTTCCCAGAACTGATCAATTCACTCAAAATTTGACCAACGGCACTGCTGAATTTAAAGCCGTGTCCAGAGAAGCCTGCAGCAATAGCGACGTTTGAGTAGACTGGATGTAAATCGATAATAAAATCTTCATCAGGAGTCAATGTATACATACATGTTTTTCCATACTTTAGTTTTTTTACTGAAGGCATATAATGATTTAAAAAGTTTCTTAGATCTGTTCTGTCTTCATCTAGCTGTCCAAATTCTGGGATGGATTTGTCTGGATCAATTGATTGTCCTCCATCGTGGCGGCCAACTTTTAATCCGGAACCATCAATGCTCGGAAAACCATAATAGAATCCTTGAGATGTCGCAAACGTAAAAGCTGGAAAATTCGTATGATTGTATAGATTTTCGCCAGCATCAAACCAAGCAAATGTTTTTCTTACTGGATTTAACGGTAGATTTAACCCCAACATGGAAAAAAGGTCTCGAGACCATGCGCCTGCTGAAATCACTAAAGCATCCGAGCTAAAAGTCTGAGCCTCAGTTTTGACGGTAACTCTTTGATCATGAACCGATAATTCGTTCACTTTACTATCCATCAAAAGTGTAGCACCGTGCTGCTCTGCAAGTGTTCTATATGCTCTAATACACGACTCGCATTTTAGTATGCCGGATGCAGGTTCAAAACATCCGATGTACTTGGCAGGTATCGTTATGCCGGGCCAACGTTTGTTCACTTCAGGTGAAGCTAGAGTCTCAAGTGGTAACGAATAGGTTTTTGAACTCGAGATGATGTTCTGGATAAAATCAGTTTTTTCATGGCCAACGTTTAACACACCAGTGGCAGAAAATAATGATATTCCCGTCATTTCCTCTAAGTCGTTCCATAATTTTTGAGCCTGAAGTGCCAAAGGGACGTATTCTCCACCTTCTCCATATGCATGCCGAATGATTCTTGTTTCCCCGTGATGACTTCCTTTATTGTGCGGGGGGCTAAAAGAATCTAGTAATAACGTTTTCTTTCCGCTCTTTGCTAAAAAATAACCTGCTGCCATTCCCATCGACCCTGCTCCAATTACAATTACGTCATAATGCATCGCACGTCCACTCCCATCAAAAAAGTAGTAAAGATCAGGTACTGGATTGTCTTTATAGCTTTTCGATCAGCTAGAAAACTGAATCAGCAATCGACAAATTGAAAAAACTTCTCTATTATCAGAATACGAGTACGGCCATATTAAATCAAATCGCTGTCGCATACAGCAATCCGGTAAATAGCGCTAGATACACATATACCCATCTGTTGTGTATTTCTCTAACAGTCCTCACTATTCTTTCTTTATAAATAAGGTAGTTTTTAAATTGCGCAATTTGTCACAAAAACTAGAAAGTAGGTTACCTTTTTTATATTCAACGCTTAAAAAACATCTCTGAAATTCACATGATGTCTTTGCTTAAAATTATTTCAAAATAAATGATTGACAAGATTAGAAGCTGTAAGTATAGTGTTGAATAACAGTTAAAACTTTTCTTATATAGTTTAAAGAAACGCGATGAGTAGGAGTAGTAAAAGTTTATTAGTTGGTCAAGAGAGCTGCGGGTTGGTGCAACGCAGTCCACTAATGCTTTGAACTTGCCTAGGAGTGGTAAAGCACATAGAGCTATCTATACGCTTTAACGATTCACCCCCGTTACAAGGTGGTCAAGTAGGGTTCATAAAGAACCAATTAGAGTGGTACCGCGGTTTGCACAAGGCATGTCGTCTCTTCTTTCATGTACTCATGAAGGAACAGACGACATGCCTTTTTTGATTTTGTATTTTGGAGATATTTTGAAATGAAGGGTCAAGGGCATTAAAACGAGCACGAGTACTTAAACTAAAAGATAATTTTAAAGAAACGCGATGAGTAGGAGTAGTAAAAGTGTATTAGTTGGTCAAGAGAGCTGCGGGTTGGTGCAACGCAGTCCACTAATGCTTTGAACTTGCCTAGGAGTGGTAAAGCACATAGAGCTATCTATACGCTTTAACGATTCACCCCCGTTACAAGGTGGTCAAGTAGGGTTCATAAAGAACCAATTAGAGTGGTACCGCGGTTTGCACAAGGCATGTCGTCTCTTCTTTCATGTACTCATGAAGGAACAGACGGCATGCCTTTTATATTTTAGGAGGTAAGAAAATGGAAAACAATAACGAGAAATTGCAGAGAACGATGACATCACGTCATATCATGATGATGGCATTGGGTGGTGCTATTGGCGCCGGATTATTTAAAGGGAGCAGTGCAGCCATTGATATGGCAGGTCCAGCCGTACTTATTGCGTATTTAATAGGTGGTATTATTCTATTATTTGTTATGCAGGGCTTAGCAGAAATGGCCGTCCGCAACAGCGAAGCAAGAACTTTTAGAGATTTGGTGCAATCGATTTTAGGAAAATATCCTGCTTATTTTCTGGACTGGATCTATTGGAAGATGTGGGTATTAAATATCGCAGCTGAATCAGTAGTTGCAGCTATTTTCATTCAATATTGGTTACCTAATTATCCGATTTGGATACTCGCATTATCTGTTTCCATATTGGTTACAGTCATAAACTTGTTATCCGTAAAAGTTTTCGCGGAAACAGAATACTGGCTGGCATTAATCAAAATTGCCGTTATCGTAGTGTTCATTGTAGCTGGGTTAATCCTATTACTCGTCACATTTGGTAACCACACAGCTATTGGTTTTTCTAACTTAACAGACCATGGTGGTTTTTTGCCGAATGGACCCTCCGGTTTAGTCGCCGCTATGCTTGTTGTGATTTATTCTTATGGAGGAACTGAAATTATTGGTATTACATTAGCCGAAACCAAAAATCCAGAAAAAGCTGTACCAAAAGCTGTAGGTGGCACACTTGTACGCATCATTTCCTTTTATTTACTTCCATTTTTTATTATTGTCAGCTTAATTCCTTGGAATGAAGTAAACGGAGTACCGGAAAGTCCGTTTGTTATGGTATTTAAGATGATTGGTGTACCAGGCGCTGATCATATTATGAATGCCGTTGTCATACTCGCTATTATTTCATCTATGAATTCGGGCTTGTATGGCTCATCGCGCGTCCTGTATACGCAAGCTGCAGATGGTCGTATTCCTAAAATCTTTGGACATTTATCAAAAAGGAAAGTACCTGTCTACGCCATATTCATGTGTACAGTTGCTTTATATGCGGGTGTCATTATTTCTTTATTTGCAGGCAGTAAAACCTTTGAGTTCTTAATGGGTTCACTTGGCTATACCGTATTATTTATTTGGCTAATCATTGCGGTTGCACACCTAAAATCCCGAAAAATACATCCAGAAAAAACGAGTGCCTACGCAGTAAAATGGTTCCCCTACACAACCTGGGCAGCCATCATCGCTTTGAGCGCTATTCTTATTGGAATTGTTGCCACAACTCCTATAGTCATTACAGGTGTTACATTAAGCATTTATATCTTTATTACGCTAACATATATCTTCAAAGGTCGTTTTCATGAAGATAAAAGTGAAAACCAAATTTTGTAAAGGAACTGATGGAGCGTTCTTTTCGTCAATGACTTTGTTAAAAAACTTGCGATTTTCACCGTTTAAAATCCGATTCTCTATAAAATTATTATTCGTTAATTTTGACATTAATGAAAGATTTGAATATTTGTGTTAAAATTCAAATTAATCAACTAATTGAGCTTGAGAGTACTGCTTTTTGTAAATTAAAATACAATTATTCAACCAATTCACTGAAAGGACGTGCTTAACGTATGTGGATTTTTGTCATTCCGATAACTTCTCTATTGGCTTTCGGAGGATTTATAGAATGGAAACGTAAGAGAAGAAATGATCTCACTCATAAAGTGAGCAATCCCCACACACGACCTGGAGAAAGTACAAATTTTAAAATGGGCGATAATCATTATACTAGCGGTGGAGAGTAAGTTCTATTTTCTTCATAATAGGTTCATTACTGGAGCAACAAAAGCGTATTCGAAGAAAATCGAATACGCTTTTGTATTGGTCTTCACTATAATACTAAAAGATTTTTCGTAAAATATACTTTGCAGACAAAAGAGAAGGAAGATGCTGATCAAAGTCTATTTTTTCTTTCTATTCGAATAGCTTCCAATCGACTGCGATATGTAAATCCCAATTCATTGGAATTCAATATGCGTCTTCACCATGACCTTCTATAATACACGTTCCCCTTCATTATCTATCAATTTGAAATGGATATCAGTCGATGTTCCTCCACCAATATGTTCTTGGACATCTGTTACGTCGAGTAATTCATTTAAATGCACAGTTTTTTCTTGATTAGCTTCTATAGTGATACGATACGGACCGGCTAAATTCATAAGCGACTCCAATTCTACAGTCTCTTCCATAAAAATAGTATCTATAAACTCTAATTCAAATGATACTGCCTCGTCACTCCGATTATGCAAGATAAAATTACACTCACCACTCATTTTTTTATCTACCAACTCCAAATTACATTGGCCATTATGGTCATAAGATATTGCTGCAACCCCACTTGCTAACGTTTCTTGATACGCCGTGATAAGAAAACTGGGTAAAATTGCATATGCAAAGGCAACTAGAAATAGTATTCGAAATTGATATTTTTTTAAGCCTTTGAAAAGTAAAGTTAAAGCGGCGATAAACAAAATCGACCCTATTATTCCAAGTAAAATATAACCATCTTGATTGAGGATTGGAAACGACATGAACGTAATACGTGCGTCTACCATTACATTATTTGGAAAAGGAAAAAACAAATACATGCATATAGCTAGAATAATAAACGAACTAAAGAGTGCTAATTTATTTTTTATCATCTATCCTTATTCTCCATTTTGGACTCTCCTCTATAGTGTAAAAATACCAAATTTTCTCTATGGCCAATTCAAGTATGTACACTTTTTTCCTATTTTTTTATATACTGAAGTAATTACTTATTGATCTAACATCTTCTAATGATACAACCTCAAAACCTATAGCTTATTCTTTTTGTGCTATTCGTTAATTTACTCAGGTATTTTATCTCCTTCCATTAAATAAAGAAAATCAAATCTATGCCACCTTCAGAATCGCTTAAAAGTTCACTTGGCTATAGACAATAAAGAGAAAAAGCTGTCTTCCGCTGTGGCTCTTCCAATAATTGGTCAACTGTTAACTGACTATCTAATTGACCCAGATAATTATAAATCAGCGCAAATCTAGCTAAACTCTCGATTTTCTTCCTACTGTTTCCCTTTAATTTTACCATGTTAAACGGCCATTAAAAGAAAACTCTTTTATGCCACTCTTAGCTAATATTCTATAAAGCAAAAAGCCATAGCTTTAACTACTTCAAATCATTTTTTCGGAATTTACTTAATCTGTACATAAGGTTTAAAAGAGCTTCTTTTTAGCATCATTCCTTCCGCCAAGTTGCATTATGTAACTATTTTTAGTCAGCTTAACTCATAAAATAACTTCATGACAAATACATTTCCCAACAAATGACTTTAGAAGTCCCTTTTAAAAAGAGTGAATATTCCACCTTTATGAAACTTCACTCTTATTTTAGCGTATACAATAATAGAAGTAACCTAACATTTATTTCAAAAAATACAAAAAGGAGTGAAATGAAAACACTAACGAGTACTTTGCTAACTTTTCTATTTGTTCTTATTGCTTAATACAAAAGTCTTGAAAACAATTAATTTCATTGCAGACGGTATGCATTTTCTGCCAATGTTTGTTCACTTAGGAATTTTATCGATCTTTTTGGAGGAGTACGCTATTAAATGCATTCGCCGTATCCTGTACTGGATGATTGTGCCTCCATTATTGATTTAATGGTCCTGATCTATTGCTTTACGACAATTGCAAAACAATTTGCTCAAAAAAAATAGATGCAAGTATCTTCTTTTACACAAATGAAGAATGCAAAAGTGAACGATAAAGTGAATGAACTAGCCCCAAATCACTTTACGCCTCATTCCCATTTGAGAACTTCAAAAAAGAAAGGAAAAGTTCGTATTAGCTGCACTCCTTCTTTTTACTTCATTCTTTAAACAGTGAACTACTTTTGAAAAGTTATATTTGCAAGCTGAATACATGAATTTAACAATGGAATTTACCTTACTATATATAAAACTGATTAATAAGGAGGTCGAATATTTTGTTTGAGATATTTGTAAAAAAAGTTAATTCTGACATCGTCATTAAATGGCTTTTCTCAAAAGTAACAATTCCAATCGCTGATATTGTAGCCATTAGTACAGATGATACTTATGGCGGAAAAGAAAAGCAGGCAATAAGACTTGGAATGCCCTATGGCACGACAGATAGAGTGGTTATCATCACAAAGGAGAATATGTATATTTTGTTTACAACCAATTATGTTTCGATACAAAAAAAAACTCAACGCGTACATCAATTCATTTTAATAACTGGACTGTTAAAACCGTCGGCGCCTTTGCGCATTCGGTTTTTTGCGTTCTCAATCTATCGCCTAGCTTAATTTTGGCTAAAGGTTATGTGTGTAACGTGATCATTTTATTAGAACATTTATTGTTAATCCTTAAACAACAGTGAATCGTATGCATCTTATTACATTGAAAAACTCAAAAAATCTCTTCAACATCATTCTTATAAATTTAGTGCAATTAGCACTACAGCACCTCAAAACTAGTCTTATCTGCTGTTTAAAAGATAATTTAAACTTCCTTATGATAGCTCTTTTTCTGCACAATCAATCCACCCCCAACACCAATTGCTATGAATATGGATGCTGTAACTAAACGAACTGCAAAACTGTCTGTTAAAAACAAATGATGGGCAGCTCTTTCTAAAATTGTGGCGAAGATCACTATCCAAACTACAGTCCATTTTTTCATAAATTATCCTCCTATTATTGTTTTCATTTCTTAAAACCGAATCCAACTTACCCCCATAAGTAATGTACAAACCTCAGCTTCTGGCCATTCATTTCAAATTCTTCATTATCAATCCCCACTTGTTTAAAATCTTTTTTCTCCAATACCTTTTGAGACGCTTGGTTAACAGTCGTCGTTTTTCCGCGTATTTGTTTCACACTTAAATTGGTTTTTAAAAGCAGCTTCAATGCCTGATTCCCAATTCCTTTTTCCACGTATTCTGCGCCTATTCTAAATCCAATATCCGCTATATTATTTCGTTTATCAATATCGACTAAGTTAACCCTACCTACCATTTCTCCAGAATTATTTTTGATCAGATAAAAATTAGAAAGGCCATTCTGTTGTTCTTTAGGTGTTGCCATTACTAACTCCATATTTTCACTCCGTCTCAACCTTTTTCAATCATTAAATTTAGTATGGATAAACATACTATGCCTTAACATATTTTGAATGCAACTTAATTTCACTTTTGTTACATTCAAATCCTAGTGTCAACCCACTGACTTCTTTTGGATATTATTGAGGATATGTTCAGATTTTATCTAATCTAATTAAAAGCGAAACTCATACATTAAATATACTTAGACCTCCACACATTAGCTAGATAATTTTGGAAATAAAAGCGTTCTTAAAAGTACGGTATCACGAACAGAAAAGAAGAAAAGATACGCTGCGTCCGGCTTCTTTTCTTTTCTCTTCTAAATCTGCTTTTGATAAACAGGAATATGTTAACTAAAATAATTCGATATTTTTACTTTTAAATTTATACTTATTTACTCGAATCAATTTCATAATGCGCACTTTTAAAAAATCATAGAAGAGCCGAAAATCGATGATTCCTTAAAAAAACGAATGAAATGGTGAATTACGCTGCGATTGTTTGAAGAACTTTTAAACGGTCGATGGCGAGTTTGGATGCGTTATACGCTAACTGAACCAAATCGACATGCAATTTGGCTTTCTTTCCAGTGCGATGATAAATCTGATTTAAGAGGAAATACCCTTTCAAATAGGCATTGACCCTTTCAACGGCACTTCGTGCCTTGTAGAGCTGTTTCCATTTCAGCGAGCCTCTTGCCGGCGCTGTGTATTTGCGGAGATCGTCCGTGATTTTCTTTTTGTATACTTTTTGGCACAAGCTGTCGTGGGCTAACGGACAGTCCGCGCATTCGCTTGGCCTCGTATACTTAAGGGTTTCGTGCTTTTTATCGAAACTGTCATATCGGTAGCTATGTTCGCGGACGCAGGTCGGCGCAAAATGACGATCAAATCCAATCGGTTCTGGTTCGTTCTTTTTATTGTAGGCAATGACTGATTGGGCGCCCATCCGGTAAACTTGTTCGTAAATCGGAGCGTAGTCGTATCCGGCATCCATCGTGGCATAAGCGATTTTGAGCGAAGCCAACCGTTCCTGTATTCCTTTAAGCAACGGGATGGCGGCTTTTCCGTCATTCAGATTGCCCGAAGAAAATAGAGACTGAAGGATGTACTGGCTTTCTGCCCCAACGGCGAGATGGATTTTGAATACAAACCAGAACACGTTCTTTCCTTCGCTATTCTTTTTCACTCCCCATTCGGGGTGTATGGAAACTGAAGCTCGCAGTTCCGAAAGCAGAATATCCAGCTGATCGGCAATTTTTTTTTCATATAAGGGAAGACTCGCTTCTTCTTCCGCCTTTTCCGCCAGCCATTGTTCCCGTTCTTCTTTCTTTTTGCGGCCACGCTTTTTCGGTTCTTTTTCGACCGCTTCTTTCTTTTGTGGCGCACAGTCACGTGCCTCGACATGGGTGGCGTCTATGGCAACAATTTCATCTGAGATGAACCCTTCAGACATAGCCATCAAAAGAGTGCGTTCCTGGACAATTTCCAAGGCATCCGATTCGCTGACCAACGTAATCATACGTGAATAAGAAGCTTCCGAAGGAATCTCGTCCGATACCAAAAAGCCGCAGTCCACTTTGAAGCGCAAATCACTTTCCAAGCGTTTGACCAAATCTTTGATGAAGGGAATCCGTTCGGTGATCCGCACAATCAGCGAATAGATCATCGCCGCGTAATTCAAGGTTTGCGGTGGTCCGAAACGAGACTTTTTCGTCACAACATTAAGAATTGGATGGATATCAATTCCCGATAAAATTGAGTTGAACCGGTGGGTAGGTTCCAAGTCATATAAAACTTGCATGTCAAACAGGCTTTCTTGTCGTATAATAGGCATAGGGCAACTCTCCAGTCTGTTAATGTTTGTGTCGTAACTCTCATTATACAGGATTTGGGGAGGTGCTCTATTTTCTTAGGATTTTACCCTTAGAGCCGCAAGGGCTCAGAGTTATGAAATTGATTCACTCAAATCTTTTTAACGATTCATTAAAAGTTTGTTCATGACTTTCGGGATGTTTTCTAAAGGGTTATTCATTTGTCCGATAGCGTCTGTTCTAAACAAGCTATCATAAGAGCCTGTTTTAATTTTAGTTTATCGAATATTTAGAAACTTTTGCACTTCACTTACGTAAGCAACATATAGATTAAATATAATTTATTTCAAGAAAGGGGCTACGCATCATGAATAAGTGGTTTGCTTTTTTATTACTCTCTTCTGTACTACTACTCTCAGCTTGTAGCGATACTAATGATTTAGTTGGGAAAACTTTCGATGTTGCTTATGTGCCAGTACTCGAAGAGGATACTGACAGTCCAGATAGGTATAGCTCTATTTTGACACTAGAATTTTTAAACGAAAATACGATAACGAGTCCTGTCTACGGAGAAGGAACCTATGAGTTAACCGACGATAACCTTGTCCTTTATTATGAAAATGAAAATGAGTCTTTAGAAATAACAATTGGCGTTGCAGAAAGTGATAAAGATTTTAGTGAGTATTACGCATTAATCAATGACCTTGATTATCAGATTACTGATTCTGATAAAATAAGTCATTTCCAGAATCTAGCCTTTAAATTAGATAAAGAGAGGCCCATCGAATTTATAAAAGATTAAAAGTAGTTTTTTAGAATGGCGTTATAGAAAGCTGTTTACTTATCAGAAATTTACGTATAACAAAAAAGATAAACACATTGTGGTTTTAAGAATTCTAAAATGGACACTCTTTACGAATAAGAGGAAGGCAAAAGCACTTATACTAGCTTCTGTTTTCCCTCTTTGTTTTTAACATCATTTCTAGTTTTTTATAGGTGGTAAATTACTGCCTATAATTCCGAATATGTAAACTAGTTAAGTTTAAGTAATGAACAGAATATAACCTAAGAACGAAGGTATTCCTAGTTTCTTTCTTCGCCTTATGCTCGCTTATATAGCAAGCATCTAAGCTTTAGTCCATCTTTCGAAACAACAATTCAAATATTTATTGATTTACATTTATGGTAATTTAATAGGAATTTAGATTACATTCTGGATAGGAGTGATTGAAAATTAGTACCGAAAATAGAGTGGTTAAAGTGGTTCCTCGCCTTACCCATATGGAAACTTTTCTTAAAGCAATAGCCTCATATCCAGGAACCAGCAGGAAAGATCTATTCCTTGAAATATTCAATCTTTCAGAAGAGGAATTAGAAACAAGATCGTTTTTTGGCATATTTCATTTAGAAAGTGAGATTGGGATACTTGAATCGCAATTAAATAAGATGCACAGCCTTACTTATGAGAATTTTATAAAGGATGAATTAACGCTTCTCTGTAAAGAATTCCCGGTTTCAAAAGCGATAGAGTTTGAGTTGTTCATTCTTGATGAACAGGATCAATTTGTCAGAGAAAAACTTGGAGGGGTTTCAGCATTCACTGACTGGAGTGGCAAGCTATTTTTCGCAGTTTTTCCTGACGCTCAAGTTCGTTCAACCCTAAAGTCAGTAATTAACCATGAATACCATCATCATTGGCGAATGCACGCCTTAACTATTACCAAACAGAATCAAACGTTAATGGACCGATTGATCCTAGAAGGTTTAGCAGAACATTTTGTGGAAATCAGATTAGGCGATGCCTATCTTGGTCCCTATAAAGATGCACTAACCGAACAACAAGCCAAAGATTTATGGGAAAGTACATATAAATTATGTCGCACCGAACTAGGTGGAAGAACCGATGTCTACATGTTCGGAAGCAAGGAAGAAAAATTGCCTTTCTGGGGAGGTTATTCCATTGGATACTATCTCGTGAAGTGGTATCTGGAGAAAAACGAAGGAAGTTCTATTGAATACATGACATCCTTGTCTAGTGAAAATTTTATATTTTAATTCGTGTCATATAATTACAGCTATAACCCGTTTCATAAAAACAGTTGTGTCAACCGAAAAAGTTGAAATAGTTTGAATAATATATTATATTTATAAAATAATGGAAACAACGATTCTATATCTCGATGAAACAGTTACTCCACTTTTAATTTTATCTTATTATTTTAGAAATTAACTTAATTCTTATATCGTATTGTTAAAGGAGGTATAAGACAGTGGATAAATTACGTAAGTACTCTTCAAAATAACAATTTTGAGGAGGAAAAATAATGACTATAGTATTCAAAGAAACCAAGCAAATTGATCAGAAAAATTTACTAGTACTTTACGAAGATGTGGAATGGTACGCCTACACTAAAGATATCAATCAGTTAGAACAAGCAATATCAAACTCATTATACGTATTATCTGCCTGGGATGAAGAATGTTTAATTGGCTTAATAAGAATTATTGGCGATGGCCTTACAATTATCTATATACAAGATATCCTAGTATTGAATAGCTACCAAAACCACGGTATTGCAACTAAATTGATGGATCGTATTCTTGACAAATTTAAGGCTGTGCGTCAAAAAGTGCTGTTAACTGAAGAAGCTCCAAATGTTCGTCACTTTTATGAAAAAAACGGCTTTGATTCTTGTGACAAAGGAACACTTGTGGCTTTTGTAAAACTGACTTGATTGACCACTAAATCCTTTTCTTTTGGTTAGTTGTTGTATCAAAAAAAGATTGAAATGAGAAACTTTGTATATAAAAAAGAAAAACCTTCATAAAAATACACTAAACCCCAAATAGATCACTTCAAAGTAAGTGATCTGTTTGGGGTTTAGCTAAAAGAATCAAAAGTGGTGATTTATTTTCCGAGAATTTTTGGTGTGATGCTCATCCTTGTTCATCAAAGGCAAGTAAAAAATTCACTTGTGCATTCTAATTGCTTTCATTCTCTTCGTTTTCTTTTAAAACAGGAAAAATAGGATTATTATTAATTTTATGGGTACCTTCAAGCATATTAATTTCTAAAGCATCAAACTCGATCCGGTATGATTCTGGGGTTTCTCCGTTCATATGGCTAACATGTGCAAACGGATAAAACGTCAGTACCGTCGCTTCGGGATTTAAGCCTCTCATTGTTGCTGTCCAGAAAAGGTCCTCCTGTGTATTTGCTCCTCCGTAAGCAGTCCCCCCGTTGTGCGGAACTTTATAGACATTCCCTAAATTATCTTGAGCAATTAATTCGGCTTCTACAGCTCCCGACTCTTTTAATAACGATGGATCAACTAATTGCTGATAAGCAATATTCACCGCAATATCCGTAAAAGTAACTTCAGTAAAATGAACCGTCACGCCACTTCCCAAAACTTTTTCATCCAGAACGATAGGATCCTTCTTCAGTTGGTCCACCGCAAACTCAAACTTCCAATCTCCTTCAATCTCTCCTTTTTTAGTATAAAGGCTTGCTGGCTCCCAAAGTACATTGACTTGGGCAGCCTCTTCGTTAAGATGTGGAATACTGTTTATGCCAACCAGTATATCTTGTTTCATCTCCCACTCCATTGAAGTGCTTACGTCTTCTGCTTCCAATAATGTTGGAAATCCAGTAATATGAGTCGAGTCATCCAATTCCACATCACCCATGACCGTATACGTAAAGGTTACATTGGTTCCATCATAAACTGCCTGGTCAATAGAAATCGTCACTCCGTTACTCGTTTTCGACAATCCCACTTTTTCGCTGAATCGTTCATATTGTAATAATCCTTCTTCTTTCTCCGAAAAAATTGAAAATACACTGCCGATGATTGGCAACTCTGTCATATAATTTGCGAGGGCTGGAGATGCGGTAAGAGTTGCTACTGAAATGCCAGTAAAAAGGATAGATGCTGCTATAGCAGGAATTAGCCACTTCCGTCGCTTTCTTGCTTTTGTCCGAGCTGGACCAAAGAATGCGTTGCTAATAATCAAATCCAATTGATCTTCTGGCACTTCTATTTGCTCAATCGCTTTTTTAATTAGAATCTCTTTGTCTTTCATCTACATACACTCCTTTCAAGTTTTTTTTCAATAGTGCCATTCCCCGATGAATATTTGTCTTCACCGTTCCTTCTGGACATCCCATTACTTCCGCAATTTGCTTCACCGTAAAATCCTGAAAAAAACGTAGCATCAAAGCGGTTTTATATTTCTCTGGCAACAAATTCAAAGCATTTGCCACATCGAGTTGCTGGGCAACATCAATAGAAATAATATTTTCTGTTCTTTGTTCTTCTACTTCACTTATCACAATCAACTTTTTCTTTTTCTTGATAACTGCTAATGCTTTATTGATACATATCCGCGTCAACCAAGTCGAAAAGTAGGATGGTTCTTTTACTTGATGCATTGATTCAATAGCCTGAAGAACTGTCTGCTGAAAAACCTCGAGCGAATCTTCTTCGTTCTTCACGTATGTATAAGCCATCCGGTACAGTTTTTCTTTTTCATTTTTTAATAAGTGCTGAAGCGCCAAGCGGTCTCCTTGAATCGCTGCTGAAACCATCTCTTCATCATGCTGCATCCACCTCATCCTCCCTTTACTTATTAGATACATCTATACGTTGAAACGTTTCGTTTATTTTAATTTCCTATTAAAAATTTACCATTTCTTATTGACATACAATAGTTATACTGTGTAGTGCAATATAGAAGTACAGAGTTATGAAACGAAAAAGTACATAACGCTGCACTGTACGAAGGCACAAAAAAAAGACTTGCCGGTCTTCCAAAATTTCTCTACCGTAATTGGTGTCGAATCAATAAGGTGGAGGTTGAAAGGAATGCTGACAATGTCTGAAGTAAATTGTATCAAAGTTTTGCGGAATCAAAAATCATTATCTATCAATGCAATCCATAAAATGCTGGGAATCAACTGGCGCACAGCGAAAAAGTATGCCGATGGCGAGGATCTGCCGGAGGAGAAGGTAGTTAAAAAAGAAGGCATGATGCATGAGGAGCAATGGGGCGAGATCGTAGCCGATTGGCTATGGGAAGATGAAAAGCTGAAGAAAAAACAGCGCCGGACCAATAAAAAGATGTTTCAGGATTTGAAAGCCATGGAGTTTCCAGGCTCCTACCGAACCGTCTGCTATTTTATCAAAGAGTGGCGTGAGGGCCGTGAGGATCTGGAAGAAGAGACACGGGACAAGAACGCGGAACGACTGGAACACCCGCCGGGTGAAGCGCAGTTGGATTTCGGTTTAATGGAGGCGGTGAAAGAAGGCAAATATGTGGATGTTCACGCACTCGTCTTGTCACTTCCTTTCAGTAACGCCGCTTATGCAATACCGTTGCCAGGCGAGAACCAGGAATGTTTCCTACAAGGAATGAAGATGATTTTCAATCAATTGGGAGAAGTCCCAAGAAAAATTCGCATTGATAACCTGAAAGCCGCAGTCATCCGCCCACGTGGCCGTCATGAAGAGGCCGTCTTTACGGATGAGTTCCTCCGCTTCGCCAATCACTACGGATTTGAGCCACAGGCGTGCAATCCGGCTGCCGGCTACGAAAAAGGAAATGTAGAAAACAAGGTGAGTTACGTCCGCTACAATTTTATTACGCCGGCGCCTGTCATCGAAAACCTGGATCACCTAACGGGTCTGCTTAAAGAACACTTGGAAAAAGACCGAGAACGAACTCATTACAAGAAACAGGTGCCAATTAAAGATCTGTTGGAAGAGGAGTCTCAGTACCTTCTCGCATTGCCTGAAGAAGAGTACCCCGTGTTCAAGGAAGAAAAGGCGAAAGCGAATAAGTATGGCGAGATCCTGGTGGATCAAGTGGGCATTTACATACCGAAAGGCGCTAATTTTTCACAGCTGTCCGTCATCAAATACTGGGACCGGTTCAAAGTCGTCTCTCCTCACGGAGAGATTCTGTATGATGATTTTCGTCCCTACATGCATCGGAATCGGAAGATTCCTTGGGATGGCATTTTACGCGCTTGGCTCAGTAAGCCGCGCGCTGTTCCCTACTCCCGTTTTGCCCCTTATTTGCCAGGACGTATCCGGGAATACTTAGCGATAACGGATCTCGCCATTCGCAAAGAGCGCTTGAGATGGCTCATTGCCACACTTGTCCTGCATGACATGGAAGAAATCAGTGAACGGTTCTATGAGCTGTTAAGTGAACAGACCGAGGAGATGAAAGAGCCGGCAGGCCACCCGTTCGATGTAGACTGGTCGATTTACGATCAGCTCCAATCCCCCACCCACGCTGGAGGTGAGATATGATGACGGCTGAATTGAAACAGATGTGTAAGAGCCTGCGGCTGGCGCATGTCGCCGACATCTACGGGTCCATCGCCTTTGAAAATTCCGCTCAATTTGTGGAAGCGCTTCTGAATAAGGAGCTGCAGATGCGGGAAGAAGCGAAAGCAGCGCGGCTAATCAAGAAAGCAAAGTTCTTGCAGGAAAAGACGCTTCCGTCTTTTGAGTGGAGCGAAAAAATTCATTTTCCGCATCAGCTCGATTCAGAAGAACTCGTCAAGCTTCACTTCATCGAACGAAAAGAGAACTTGATCTTCACCGGATCCACTGGACTTGGCAAAACGCATCTGGCCACTGCGCTGGGTCATGAAGCATGCCAAAAGGGTTTTGAGGTACGGTTCTATCGAGTTTCAGATCTCGCAGAAGCATTGGAAAAAGCGTGGGCAGAAGGACGATGGGGACAATTCCGGAATCGATTCAAAAAAGTGGACTTGGTCATCTTGGATGAGATGGGTTATGTTCCTTTTAGCAAAGAAGGGGCGGAGCTCCTCTTTCAGCTCATTTCGGACTGGTATGAGCAAACGAGCCTCATCATCACATCAAACTTGGAATTCAGCCAATGGAATCGTGTGTTCAGTGATCCCCGACTAACAGCAGCGCTCGTCGATCGCGTCATCCATCACGCACATATTCTGAATTTTACAGGGGATAGTTTTAGAGTCTCAAACGCACTGTCGCGGCAAAAATAAATACAAAAAGGAAGGCTGGCAAGCTTCTGTATTTTTCGTTGCATTCTTATGCACTTTTCTCGGTTCTCACGCTCTTTTGGGGATGCTTCTTTTTATTGTTTTGCGGGTATAGGAATACCAAAAAACCCGAAAGGTCGTTGAACGAGATGAAGACCCCAATGGAAGAAGCCCTTTTCCATTTAGACGAAAACCTCCATCTTCTTTATCAGGAACAGACGGAAGAAGAACTCTTTTTCATCGTTGAAGTCCAGTCCTCCTCGGCACTATGCCCTGCTTGTCATCAAATCTCTCGTCGTCCACACAGCCGTTATTGCCGGAAGGTGGACGACCTGCCTGTGTCAGACCGACATGTTCATTTTCAGGCCCTGCTTCACAAATGGTTTTGTGATAATCCGGATTGTCCAACGAAAGTTTTTACAGAACGTTTATCCTGGCTTCAATCTTATAAGAGAAAAACCGAGCGTTTGGAGAACATCATCGAAAAGATCGCTTTTTCCACAAGTTGTTTAACAGCGGAAAAAGTATGCCGGGAGATGCACATTCCCGTCAGCCACGATACACTTCTCAGACGAGTGAAGGCGATCTCCTTTGATCCCGCGCCCTCTTCCTTTCGTCGGTATCGATGATTTCGCTTTTAAAAAACGCTTTACGTATGGAACCATTTTTATCGATCTCCAAACGCATCAACCCCTGGATATTCTGAACACGCGCCAACCCGAAGGGGTGACAAAATGGTTGAAAAACTACCCAGCCATCAAGTTAATCACCCGCGATGGTTCGAAAACTTATGCGGCAGCGGTAAAGGAAGCTTCACCGGCCATTCTCCAAATAGCGGACCGATGGCATCTGCTTCATCAGCTGTTTGAAGCGTTGAAGAAAACGGTTTTCGCTCTTTTGCCGGCTACGTGGACACCGCCTAGCCCAGAGCAATCAACTCATCCAACTGAAGAGGTAAACCTTAAGCTGCGAAAGCATGAACGGCTAAGAGTTCAAAATGAAGAAAAAAGATGGCGGCGTATTCAACAAGTTCAATCTTTGTATAAAGAGGGCTATACCAAAACCGAAATCCACGAAAGACTCAATATTTCGTTTGGGACGGTAAGAAATGATTTGAGCAAGACAGAAAAGCCTAAGCTTCGACGCACCTCAGCTTTTCAACGATTCCGCCCGTTGATTCGCTCCTTAATCCAAGAAAAGCGAGCAAGCAGCTACATTGAAGAAATCTGCCGATCTGAAGGATATAAGGGGTCCGTTTCAACCTTGACCAATATGATTTCCGAAGAACGTAAACAATTGAAGCAAGGTAGACCAGCAACTGTTTCGATTCGACAAGAAGTTCTGCGAATTCTCTGGGATACCGAAAAAGAAAATCACTATGACCGATTTCAAAAGCTGCATCCTAACTTATTGGATACTTTCCCACAAATTATGAAGCTCGATGAGCTCGTTCACTCTTTCCGTCAATTATTCAAGGACAAGAACGTTGAACATCTATTAGTCTGGTTAAAAAAAGAAGAGCAAGGCAACTTTTCCTTTATTCGAACTTTTGTTCAAGGAATTCTCCAGGATTTGAGCGCAGTCAAACTAAGCATTGAACAGCCCTGGAGCAATGGTCCAACAGAAGGACAGGTGAACCGGTTAAAAACCATCAAACGGATGATGTATGGCAGAGCCGGGTTTCAAGTGTTGCGAAACCGGGTTCTTTATCGATGGTAATTATACTGCGATAAAGTGAAGGTTTCTTATAGGTGAAGGTAATTTCGTTCCCCAAAAATGCGTGAGAACCCTTTTCTCTTGCATTACACAAGTTATACCTTCATTTTAAGGAGTTTTTAATACTTCTTCATAGAAAAATCTCATTTCCTTTAAATTAACTTCTTTTTCATTCACATAAGGTATTTTACGCTCTCAACAAAAAAAAGAAGCTCAAAGTTAAGCTTCTTCTCTTCCGATAAGGTGTCATATGTAAACTTCCGTTTAGTCACTCCTTCCATTTCTTATTTCAAAGCAAATAAAACACAGCTATTGACTCAGCATTTCTATCGATTAGAAATAAGGACAATCCATATACGAATTTTTATCCATAAATTCTCTTTCTTCGTTGGGTGTGTTCATAAAACCACATGATTCTCTTACAAACCTCTTGAGATGAATGCGCTTTATTGGTGGTCAACGAAATAATTCATACTGTTTACTTCTTCTGGACAAAATGGATATTAACTATGTGACTGTTTCTTTTGAGTTGCAAGTTAAAATGAAGTTCCTCCTTCGATTCTCGCTCGTCCACAAGCTCTATTTTAGAAAAGATTGCTATACTTACTCGGTTTTTTCCATAACTCCCCACAAATAAACTCATTTTTACTCCTTAATATTAACTCGAAAAAATGTCAATAAGTATTTTCAGTGTAAAAAGATGGATTAATTTTTAAAAAAAATAAATAAAACTCAAATTAGTGGGTATATAAGTTCTATGGCTTTTTATTCACATGAATAATAAGACTCAATTTTAGCGAAATGACGAAAAATAGAAGTGATCAATCTCGAAACACCTCAACTGCTGATTCTTTATTTCGCTATTATTCAGGAGGTTTTCTATTGAAATACAAACATTTTAAAAATGTAATTGAGAATCAACACAAGACATTTTAAAAAAGATCTTGTATGAAATTTGTATCGCAGAAGAATTGAATGCTGTGAAGGCTCAAAAAATTGGGCATAGCCAAAGAAGTATTTGCTTATTGGACGCATTACTATCTTTTTGAAGAAAGACAACGATAGTTTGACCGAACGATAAAAATAAGCCGACTTTTTCAGATGATGAAGCAAAAGAGTTTACCGAATGCTGTAATTCAACAATTATGAAGATTGAAAGGAATTAAAACCAATGACGATAGCGCTAGAAAAGAAGTACATTTCATTAGCAAATTATTTTTCCATGGCAACAAAGCCAACCTTTACGTTGCACCTTACTGAAATTGAAAAAATCATGGGACAGAACCTGCCCAATAGTGCCTACTTAAATCAAAGTTGGTGGAAAAAGACCAAAGCACCCTCAAAGTATTTCCATGCTTGGCTAGATAACGGCTACATAGTCAAGGAGTTCAAGCCAAATCGTTATGTCAGTTTTGAAAGACTGGATCTTTTGACTAAAAACGGTGGAAATCAGGATCATGCCGATGAGGATGTCTTGCTCATTCGAGCAGCTGGACATAATGACGCACGTTTTCTCGCAGAGTTGCAGAAAAATATAGAAGGAGAATCGGACTTTCTCCTGTATGGAAAAGAGGAACGAGCACTGTCTACACAAAAAGTGAGAAAGCAGATTATTGAGTGGAACCAACGGAGCCATTCAATTATCTTTCTTGCTATTTTAAATGGGAAACACGTCGGTTATTTGATGGTTATAGGGAATGAGGCCAAGCGAGCCAATCATCGTGCTGCCTTACTCCTTGGGATTCAAGCTGATGCACAAGGCAAAGGAATCGCTTTCTCTCTTCTTCAAAAAGCAGAGGAATGGGCTATTTCAAAAGCTATCAGTCGTCTCGAGCTGACTGTTTTAGAAGAAAACATTCCAGCTCGGAAGCTCTTCGAAAAAATTGGGTATAAACCGGAAGGCATTCGCAAAAATTCAATAATTATCAACAATAAACTACACAACGAAATTTATATGGTCAAGTTTTTAGACTACTAAAAAAGGACAGATACTTTGAACTCACATTACCCCTAATGGGGAGTCTTTCGTTCTATGTCTTAAGGATGAGCCTATTCGATTATTGCAGTGTAAACTGTCTGCAGTTGATATTCCAAAATGGACTATTTTACTCTCAGAAGTTCTAGTTTACTCCTAATAGAGTCTTAGATTCAATGTACCTCAATGCGTGATTAGTTTTGGCTTATGCTTAAATAGTTTTTTATTAAAGGCAAAACTTGAGCTAATAATTGCTCATTTGTTAGTTCGATTCCACGCTCAGTCCAAAATGTGTATGCGGTACCTTTAAGAACATCTTGCGTGTCAACTTCGCCGTAGGGATTATCTTTGTAACAAAATACAGTTGATTTATGAAACGCCTTTACGTAGTCAATTTGTTCTGTGATAGCTTCTGTATCTATACCGTCATGACTTGGACTATACACTAACGTATAAAAATTCGCATTGTGAAGTGCTCTATTGCGTGAAATAAAAACCTCTGGGGTCAACATGTTTTCTTGCCAATAGACAATCTCTACGTTTGAATTTAGTGCATGTAACCCGGCTTCAGTTAACGAATCGTTCCACATTCTCGGTTTGTAGCCGCATTGCTCGACATGACCAGAAATTGTATTGATAAACCTTATATACTCTTCCTGGAAGTTATTTGTCCCTGGCACTTCGTCACCGCCTATTGAGAATATTTGGTGTCCTTTATATTTGTCTTGCTTAAATAAGAAGGCTATTTCCTCGATCAAATGTTTCACGAGCATTGTTGCTTGAGGGTTATCAAAATAGTCAACTAAACCCTCATCAAAGTCTGACACGATCGATTTGTAAAAATTTTCGCCGAATTTTTCTTTGACCAGATTCAACCACTCCTTTGAATGGCTTGGAACATCAAAATCTGGAACAATCATCACATCTCTATCATTTGCATAAGCAATGAGTTCTAGAATTTCGCTTTTAACGAGGTATTGATCATTTGTTTTTGTCAAAGTCTGACCTAGGATTTCAGAGAATAACCGGTATCCCTCTGCATCCGAAAAATGTAATTGAAGATAATCTCCACCACCTATTTGAATCTCATCGATAACGCGCATTAAGAACGTTACTGGCACATGACGTCTCGAAGTATCTAATATAATACCACTGGTCAACCGAGACCGAGTAGCTTCTCCTCGTAGGTATTTCGATAAATTGAAGAGCTCTTTTTTAATACGGTTCTGCAAAATAAAAACCTCCTATATCTAAGGATATGGTTAAAGTAGTTTTGTTACTTTCTAAGTATATCGACCTTTTTAAAAAAGAAGTTAATAAAATTAATACATCTATTTTTTCGATAAAAATTCACTATATAAATATAGAAACATGAAAGTAGGAATATTGAAATGGATTTCTTTTCAGGACCCTATGGTTTGGTCACAAGTTTTGTTTTTTGGTATCCATTTCTAATGGCACTTTTTTGGATGGCAGGATCTATTCTTTTTTTAAGAACAAAAGAAAATAAACAAAATGACATCGATATAGATGGATTTGATTGGCCGATGATCAGTATTCTTGTTCCTTGTTATAACGAAGAAGATACGATAAAGGAGACCATAGAAAATCTATCTGGATTGTCCTATCCCAAAAAGGAAATTATTCTAATAAATGACGGATCAACCGATCAAACCGCTTCTCTTTTAGAGGAATTATCAAAAAAACACAATGAAGTAAGAGTAATTCAATTAGAACAGAACCGAGGAAAAGCAAATGCTTTACAAGTTGGCTTATTTGCTGCTAAAGCTGAGTATTTAGTCTGCGTTGATGCAGATGCCCTTTTAGCAGATACAGCCCCTTACTATATGATTCATCAGTTTTTTGTAAGTGGAGAACGAGTGGGCGCTGTTACGGGAAGCCCATCTATTCGGAATCGAAACACGCTTTTGAGCCGCATGCAATTGGTTGAATATGCTTCAATTATTGGCGCGATCAAGCGAACACAAAGACTGTTAGGCAAAGTAATGACGGTATCGGGAGTCGTTGTGACATTTCGTAAAAAAGCATTAGTAGACGTTGGGTTATGGGACCGCGATATGATTACAGAAGACATTGCGGTTAGTTGGAAATTGCAAAAACGATTTTGGGATGTTCGCTATGAACCTCGTGCAATTTGTTGGATGCTTGTCCCGGAAACACTGTCCGGTATTTGGAAACAGCGAATTCGTTGGGCGCAAGGGGGACAGGAAGTCGTTTTACGTCATTGGCGCATCTTATTCAGCTGGAAACAAAGACGGCTGTGGCTTATTTTCTTGGAGCAATGTGTTAGTACAATCTGGGCTTTCAGTTGGCTATTTATTACACTGGTTCTTATTTTTTCAGCTAATGCCTTTCAAGATCTATTACTTTGGTTGACATTAACTTCTTTTTTCCTTGTATTTATTAGCATGATTCAACTGTTCATCTCTCTTGTAATTGATTCTAGACATAACGGTGTGATGAAGTATTATTTTTGGGCCGCATGGTATCCAGCTATTTACTGGATGGTAAACACACTCGTAGTTGTTGTTGCTTTACCAAGAGCTATTAAATCTCGTTACAAAGGAGGTTATGCTGTATGGTCAAGTCCAGATCGAGGTCTAAAGAAATCATGATTATTAGTGGAAATCGCTCAAATTTTAGATTTGTTACCGACCTGCTTATTACTTTGTTTTTTTGGGTGTATACGATCATTGTGATGATTTTCATTTTATCAGCTACTACTGGATTTAGTAATGTCGTGACAAGAACGTTGAATACTACATTCAAAACAACGAATAGTGAAGTTCAAGCAGTGATTTTATTTGGGTTTGTCGTATTTATTGTGATTTATTTAGTGTTATTTATTAATCGTCTTTATAATAAAAAACGGTTTGGTAAACTAACCCGTCGAACTTACCCAGAGACGGTGACTGAGCGTGATCTAATCTCCTTGCGATTAATGAGTATCGAAAACATTGAAAAACTCCAAAGCAACTATGTGGTTTTTGAAAAAAACCCAATTATCTCATTAAAAGAGGAAAAAATACATGAAGAAAGCGATTAAACTAATCATTATTCTAGCTTTAATATATGCGTTTTTTTTGTTCAAAGATAATATCAAAGAAGAAGTGTTTACGGTAGATGAGTTAGCGATGTCTTTTCCAGAAGAGCTAAACAAAGAGAGTTGCCTAGGTTTAAACTATCACCGTGTGGTAGAGGATACTTTGCCTGTTCGAATAAGCAGATGGCTATTAAACTCAGATGAATTGGTTAAGTACAGCGTATTAACTACAGAATTTGAAGAACAATTAACGTCATTAGCCGATGCAGGAGCTGTTTTCTTGTCAGAAGACGAATTACTTCAAGCAAAGAAATCAGGAATCTTCCCACCAAAATGTGTATGGGTTTCTTTTGATGACATCGATCACTCAGTTTACAAAAATGCCTTTCCGATTTTGAAAAAAGCAAATGTTCCATTTACCATGTTTATCATCGCAGGGCGCGTTGGAGATGAAGACTTCAGCAACTTAAAAATGGCAACATGGGATCAAATAAGAGAAATGGAAAAGAGTGGACTTGCCAGTGTTGGATCTCATACGTATAAAATGCATCGATTTGAAAACGAAACTCCCATATTTCTTGTTCCAGAAAATAGAGAGGCATTTAAAAGCGATTTGAAAAAAAGTATTGAAGTTATTGAAAAAGAGCTTGAAATAACTGTGCGTAGCTTCGCTTATCCGTACGGGGATACTGATGAATTTACAGCTCAGGCATTACGGGATCAAGGACTAGAAGCAGGATATATATTAGCACCGCAAACTATCGCACCGACAGATGATAATTTTTACATCAATCGTGTACTTGTTAACGATGCAACACATCGCAAAGTCATTCTTCCTTTCATTAAAAGTCAGTAAGGTTCAAAAAAGAGCATCAGCGAGTAGTATATTCTAAAAGTTAAGTTTGAACGCTAACTTTTGGGAGGCATTACTAATCTTGATGTTCTTTTTCTTTTTGATCTTCATACGAATAGTTAATAGCTTCTTTTAAATCTGGTCCTTATTTTTTGTTCCACTCATTTTATCGCAGCCATAAGCTACTCATGCATTCATCTGTACATATAAATTTTATAATTCTGTTGAAAATCGCACGTATCCACAAAAACTACAATAGAAAAATATATTTTATTTCCAACACTGGCATATAAGGTCCATACGACCCCAACAAAAAATTGTGACTACCACATTTGGCGCACCTATCCGAAATAAACAGCTAATGCCGTATGAACCAGAAACAGATTCTGAACTTTCTTCTGGCGCTTAATCAGGTCACCCCAAAAGTATTCAATTGAAACACGCCCTTTAAAGTATTATTAAATTTCATACCTTGTTTGACTTAAATTGATAATTTACGATATCAGAGCAACTGCAAGCCCGCAAATAAAGTAATCTAAAAACGAGAAATTTTCGTTATTAAATATAGTAGAGAAGAAGTCATGCTAAATGTCATATCTTTGACAGAATTACTTGCATTTATTAGAATTTCGATTACTAGCTCAGTTAAACACTTTAAAAAAATATAATTCAAAGAAAGATGATGGTTATATTGAAGAAAGATTGCGAAAATATTCTATCAACAGAAGTAGGAATAAAAGAATCTATTCTGGATTCTTTGCGAGATCAAATTTGTTTAATCGATGTAACTGGCTCTATTCTTTTTGTAAATAATGAATGGCTTCAATTTGCGTTAAGAAATGGTAAAACTTTAACGAGTTATGGTATTGGAATGAATTATTTAGAACAATGTGAGAATGAGCCTCTACTGTATCAGGGGCTGCAAGCGATATTGACAGGACAGAAAGACTCTTTGAATTTTGAACAACCCTGTCACTCTCCTACTATAAAAAGATGGTTTTTGATGCAAGCTACGCCTCTTCAAACCGAGGAATCTGTTGAAGGAGTAGTTATTCGCTATGTAGACATTACCAAACAGAAACTTCTAGAACTTCAATTAAAAAAATTGGCAGAACAAGATTCTTTGACCTCTTTATATAATCGTCGTTATTTTATGGAGCAATTAGCTAAAGCAGCAAATTGCACGCGTCATGATGGTAGATTTTTGGCCTTGTTATACATCGATACAGACAATTTTAAAGTCATTAACGATACTTATGGACACCCTGCAGGAGACCATGTACTAAAAGAATTGGCAAATCAACTTAAAGAAGACACAAGATTTGCGGACACTGTAGCACGTATAGGTGGAGACGAATTTGCTGTCTTATTGCCCGACATTACTCAAGTTGAAGTGAAACTTATTGCTGACAGGATCCTCCTATCTATTCAGCAATTGACCATTCACTATCAAGATTGCCTAATTGAGCTTACCGTATCAATTGGGGGGGGATTTTCACTGATAAAATGCCGCTTACTTCTATGATGGAGTTAGTAGATAAATCCTTATATATAGCAAAAGATAAAGGGAAAAATAAAGTAGTCATTAGTTGAAAGTATGTGGGGTCTAATATAATTTATAAACTGTCCACCAAATGGGTCGCGGATCGCAAGAATAAGGATTTAGTTTTATTTGAATCAATTTCATAATGCGCACTTTTAAAAAATCATAGAAGAGCCGAAAATCGATGATTCCTTAAAAAAACGAATGAAATGGTGAATTACGCTGCGATTGTTTGAAGAACTTTTAAACGGTCGATGGCGAGTTTGGATGCGTTATACGCTAACTGAACCAAATCGACATGCAATTTGGCTTTCTTTCCAGTGCGATGATAAATCTGATTTAAGAGGAAATACCCTTTCAAATAGGCATTGACCCTTTCAACGGCACTTCGTGCCTTGTAGAGCTGTTTCCATTTCAGCGAGCCTCTTGCCGGCGCTGTGTATTTGCGGAGATCGTCCGTGATTTTCTTTTTGTATACTTTTTGGCACAAGCTGTCGTGGGCTAACGGACAGTCCGCGCATTCGCTTGGCCTCGTATACTTAAGGGTTTCGTGCTTTTTATCGAAACTATCATATCGGTAGCTATGTTCGCGGACGCAGGTCGGCGCAAAATGACGATCAAATCCAATCGGTTCTGGTTCGTTCTTTTTATTGTAGGCAATGACTGATTGGGCGCCCATCCGGTAAACTTGTTCGTAAATCGGAGCGTAGTCGTATCCGGCATCCATCGTGGCATAAGCGATTTTGAGCGAAGCCAACCGTTCCTGTATTCCTTTAAGCAGCAGGATGGCGGCTTTTCCGTCATTCAGATTGCCCGAAGAAAATAGAGACTGAAGGATGTACTGGCTTTCTGCCCCAACGGCGAGATGGATTTTGAATCCAAACCAGAACACGTTCTTTCCTTCGCTATTCTTTTTCACTCCCCATTCGGGGTGTATGGGAACTGAAGCTCGCAGTTCCGAAAGCAGAATATCCAGCTGATCGGCAATTTTTTTTTCATATAAGGGAAGACTCGCTTCTTCTTCCGCCTTTTCCGCCAGCCATTGTTCCCGTTCTTCTTTCTTTTTGCGGCCACGCTTTTTCGGTTCTTTTTCGACCGCTTCTTTCTTTTGTGGCGCACAGTCGCGTGCCTCGACATGGGTGGCGTCTATGGCAACAATTTCATCTGAGATGAACCCTTCAGACATGGCCATCAAAAGAGTGCATTCCTGGACAATTTCCAAGGCATCCGATTCGCTGACCAACGTAATCATACGTGAATAAGAAGCTTCCGAAGGAATCTCGTCCGATACCAAAAAGCCGCAGTCCACTTTGAAGCGCAAATCACTTTCCAAGCGTTTGACCAAATCTTTGATGAAGGGAATCCGTTCGGTGATCCGCACAATCAGCGAATAGATCATCGCCGCGTAATTCAAGGTTTGCGGTGGTCCGAAACGAGACTTTTTCGTCACAACATTAAGAATTGGATAGATATCAATTCCCGATAAAATTGAGTTGAACCGGTGGGTAGGTTCCAAGTCATATAAAACTTGCATGTCAAACAGGCTTTCTTGTCGTATAATAGGCATAGGGCAACTCTCCAGTCTGTTAATGTTTGTGTCGTAACTCTCATTATACAGGATTTGGGGAGGTGCTCTATTTTCTTAGGATTTTACCCTTAGAGCCGCAAGGGCTCAGAGTTATGAAATTGATTCATTTAAATAATCATTTCAAAAAGTATTCGTAAAAGTGCACTTTTACAAACAATAAGGAGAAAAGATGCGCTACGGACAGCCTCTTCTCTCCTTTTCATTATAAGTAGCTTCCTATAACCTGTGATATGTAAACTAAGCTCTGACACAAAAACTCACTGGAACTTCTTTGAAACAACAAACTCCGTAATAGGAAGTGTAACGAATGCCAGTCCAATTACAATAACAAGAGGGATGTTTTGAATATCATTTAATGCCGTTACTCTTTCTGTAAGAATTAGCACCACCACCATCAATACAAGCAACAGATAATAGCTAATTTTAGAGCTGGTCAAAGTGATGTGTTTCTCTAATTCATCTTTTTCACCTTCCTGCTTTCCATCCATATCTCCCCAAGTCAAAGACTGAAAGAAAAAACCGATGCCCAAAAATAGAAAGAAAATTGTTGAAGCTGTTATCAAATCTTTCCTCAACCATTCAAAAATACCAAATCCGCCAATGGCAACGATTAAAATGATAGAGCAAATTAAGCTCACTTTCTTTTCAATCCTCATTTCTCTCCAATTTGCTATGCTCATTTAATTTCCTCCTCGAAAATAAATAATTCGTCAACTTTCACGTTAAGATTCTTCGACAGTTTAAATGCCAACGCTAATGTTGGATCATACTTATTGTTTTCAATCGCATTGATTGTTTGTCTTGTTACCGAGCATCTTCTGGCTAATTCTTCTTGGGAAAACCCCTGTATTTTACGCAAGTCTTGAATTTGATTTTTCATTCGCTTCAACCACCTAGTCTTTTACGGTGCATCACATAAAAAATGAAGTAACTACTGACAGCAATAAGCAAGTACAGCAATTCCGGATAAATTAGTGGCACATTATCTAATCGCATATCACTTAAATTGAAGAAATCATTGAAAAAGTTGATTACGAAGAATACTAAGAGCATAATCCAACTGCTTACGATCGCCTGCTGTTTAATGTGTTTCTTTCGCTCATCGTTATTTGTTTTGTATCCATGTTCTTCACTTCCGGTTATTTTCCCTAATATTAGAAAGAGCAATAAAGATACTACTATTATTACTAACCAAGATAACAATGTACTCACTCCTTTTATGTCAAAAGTTCTTTACATTTTAATTATAAAGCACCGAACATTTATGTAAATATTTTTTTACATTTCAATGTTTCATATTAATTTAAACACCTAAGAATACTTGCTATCTTAATTCAAAATACTTTATTCTCTTGGCTACGAAAACCGTTCGCTAAAGTGCATTTGCACGAAAAAAAGAGAAGAACCTCATATGAGTTTCTCCTCTTCGGTAATTATTGATGCGTAAACTTGTAGTGACGCATCCAACAAATCTTCTTCAGCCCTAGTATCTGGTAACATCAAATACTATTGGTTTTTTTCTTGCTCTTTCTAATAAAATATAGGATAAGCAAGACGGCAATAATGAGCATTCCGATGAGAGTCAGTGATATATAAAATGGGTCTTCATTAATTTCTTTGGGGATTAATCTTTCTACAATCGATCCTACACTCATCACCCCAGCAACAATGATCGTAATCCAGGATTTTGTATAGAGTGCATAGAGAATAAAAACCAGTATACAGAAAGCTACTATTATATAGCTTTGTTCTGGAGTCGCTACAAAATAATTTGAATCTACTTTTTGGTTCATCCAGAAATAGAGACCGACCCAAGTTCCAATTACAAGAGCGTTCACTCCCACCATCAGAAGGCCAAATTTAACTGGAGAATTATGGAGTTTTGGTAACCCTTTAAATAAAACAAATGCATATACCGCCAGAGTAAGTAATACTATTATCGAACCCCATAACAAGATATTCTGAGAAACCCTGAAATTTCCTTCTATCGCAGGAACGTAACACAAATATGAGAGTATGACGAGAATGGTAGATGGGATTAAAACGAATAACTCTTTCTTCTCTGTCGGCAAAGTTTTCCCGATGCTTTTTATATATTGTTTAGGATCATTCCCCACGATACTCTCAACACTTTTTCCTTTTTTTTCTGATTCAACCAAATGGCTTTCCAATTCTTCCACGATACTGTTAATATCCTCATCACTTTTGCCGTGCTGGATTAAGTACATCCGCAACTCGAGTAAAAATTGCTCCGACTTAGCAGATAACATTTTAATGACCTCCTTTATTGATTACAGTTTCGACCGATTTTTTCATCTCAGCCCATCTTGTTAAGAATTGCACCAGTTCTTCTTCTCCTTTTTGAGATAAGGAGTAATACTTCCGTTTGGGCCCAGCAGTAGATTTTCTTTGGACACTTGATAATAAGCCATCTTTTTGCATTCTTAGTAGGAGGGGATAAATTGTGCCTTCACTGAAAGAAGAAAAGCCATAGCCCTGAAGTTTTTCTGCCAGTTCATATCCATATATTTCCCCTTCCTTAATAATTGAAAGAATGCAGCCATCCAGAATTCCTTTTAGCATTTGGGTAGAATCCGCCACATCCACACCAGCTCTCTGTATTTTTAGTTACCTATATACCTTGCATTGCAAGTGTTATAATCACAATTTATCACATTAACCCTTGCATTACAATATACTGAATAACTTAAGATATAATTTTCAGCTAGTTTTTAAATTAAAAGCGTTCGTAAAAGTACACTTTCCCAGACATAAAGAAAGAGAAAAAGCTTTTTGCAGCTTCTTCTCTCTCGTTAAAGTGCCAGATGTTTTATAAATTAAAATAAGGAAATTTATCTTTTTCCAATAGAGACTTATGGAATGATTACCATCGAAATCGTACGTTCTGTGCCTTCCTCTACACTTTTCATATTGTAGTACTTTTCCATTAATGCACTTAATTCCGATTGAAACTCGCTCAATGAATCATCCGTTAAATTCATTTTCACTAGCGAAAATGTTGATTGATCCTGAGATTGATTTGTGCCGAGACTTTCGTGGTAGTTTTTATAACCTTGCAAAATGTACATGAAGAAGTAAGTAACAAATTTTATTTTTTCATTGTATGTGGCAGACTGCCATTCTTCTTCACTAATTTTATATGCTTGCGTATTTAAGGCATATAATTTCTCTTCAACTTTACCGCTGCGATTTAGTCCAACAATTTTCAACAAGTCATCCTCTACCATTGAATTTACGTGCCTGTATAACGTCGCTTGTGATACTTCTTTCAGTAATTTATTGAGTTCCAAAATGGATAAGCCTTCATCTCTATCTATTAATTCCAAAGCGATTTTAAACCTAACTTGATTTTTAAATAAATCGAATTCCATATAATCTCATCCCCTATT
Source organism: Planococcus kocurii (assembly GCF_001465835.2). Taxonomy (NCBI): domain Bacteria; kingdom Bacillati; phylum Bacillota; class Bacilli; order Caryophanales; family Caryophanaceae; genus Planococcus; species Planococcus kocurii. The sequence goes on along the minus strand of NZ_CP013661.2, from coordinate 3,242,448 downwards.
TTCTATGTACTTAGTTAGCTAGTATATATTCTTTCGAGTCATTTACCAACTGACTAAATGCGTCTACTCTTATCTCCACAAACTTATGTGTAGATGCAATTACTAGGCTAAAAGTTAATTTATCAGTTGACTTATATATTATCATTATTGATAATGATAATATATAAGGAGGAGGGGGATAGATATGAATACCGACATTACAGCTTTACTTGAAATTGAATGGTCTACAATACTTCCTTTTTTAGTGCCTGTTGTCTTTTTAAATGTATTGCTCATTGGAGTTGCTTTATACGATTGGGTCAAAAGGAAGGATTTGATCGCCACACCCTATAGTTGGTTGATGGCCATTTTATTGGTCCAGTCGTTGGGACCGATTTTGTATTTAGTCATTGGAAGGAAGGTCATTCGAAATGATTACAGTCGAAAATCTTGATAAGACCATCAATAAACGAAAGATTTTAAGCGATATCTCCTTTTCAATTTCAAAAGGAGAATGCGTAGGTTTGTTGGGACCGAACGGTGCAGGCAAAACGACACTTATTAAATGCATGACTGGAATTTTGCGGTACGAAAAAGGAGACATTCGGTTCAATTCGGTCCCCATTGCGCAACACAAGAAGAATATTGGCTATCTGTCACAACATACAGATTTTAAGTCGTGGATGACCTGCGAAGAATCACTGCAGTTCTTTGGAAAGTTATCAGGGCTCGATGATGATTTTTTAAAAGGGCATATTTCGGTCGTTTTAGAAGAAGTCGGGCTAAAAGACAAAGGAAATTATAAAGTGGAACAATTATCCGGTGGAATGAAACAGCGTCTTGGGATTGCACAAGCCATTTTGCACCAACCCCAGTTATTAATCTTGGATGAACCGGTTTCTGCTTTAGACCCAATCGGTAGAAATGAAATGAAAAAGTTAATCAACCGATTAAAGAAGCGCACAACCATTATTATTTCGACGCATATTTTAGATGATGCCAGCGAATTTTGCGATCGATACCTTATTTTAAATAACGGACTAATTGTTGGAAACATACACGCCGAATCTTCGAAATCAGACCGGAAAAGAATACTGGTGACAGTTGAAAATTCACCCCCACCACCCGTGAATTTTCTCGGTCCAACTTTTAAGAAAATTGAATGGATATCAAAGAACACTCTTCTGTTAACGGGAGTTGAAGAACTGGACTTGCAGAACGTAATCAACGATTTTGCCCATACAGAACTTAACATTACTGCCATCGCTTTTTATGAAAAAGGGTTAGAAGACATTTTCTTAGAGATGGTGTCGGCCACATGACAAAATTTTATACATTAGCGCGCACGGAACTCGTAGAAGCCATGAAAGAATATAAGTTCATCTGGTTAACGCTGTTTTTCGTCATTCTCGGTGTAACTCAACCTTTGATTAATAAATACATGGAAGTCATTCTCAAAAATGTAGGTGGAACCAATGGCATCACAATCGATCCAAACAGACCGGTTCCCTCCTCTGCCGAAGTGCTTCTGTCTACAATTTCCGGTCAGTTCAATCAAATCGGTCTTATCATTTTAATTATTAGTTTTATGGGGCTGATTGCAGCTGACCGTAACAGTGGCATGCAAGATTTTATTTTAACCCGTCCTGTTTCACTTCAGTCCTATCTCTTATCCAAACTGGCAAGCCATTGGATAATTAGTATGTTTAGTATCTCTATCGGGGCAGGGGTTTCTTACTTCTACACCCTGCTGTTATTCGGGACTTTGTCTTTTTCAAGTTTCCTTTTCTTCCTGATTTTATACAGCCTTTGGATTCTATACGTAGTGAGTTTAGCCATTCTGATTAGTACGTTCATTAAGAGCCCCATACTCATCGCAGTCGCAACCATTCTCGTATCCATGGTTTGTATTATAATAAAAGGATTCAATCACCTTGTATTCCAGCTTTCACCAGGTGGCATTTTAAATTTGGCTGAGCAACAGTTACTGTCGATTCAGGACTTGAATTACTTCAGTATCGGAACTTGTTTCTTTTTTATTTCATGTAATATCTCCTTAGCTTACCTGAAAATAAAAAACTCATAAGAAGTCAGTTCAAATGACTAGAGTGAGGAGGTGCGCTTTGACCAATTTCCTCTCTCTTTTTATTTACATAGCTTCCGATAAGCTGCGATATGTAAACCAAATGGCGAAAATATTAATCAAGAAAACCTATTTACAATACCTGGACTGTAACTTCTTCAAGATCAAGTGAGGTACATTTTTTAAAAATCCCTACGAAGACCCCTTCCTTAAATTTATCTCTCGTATACTTTCATCCAAATTTATATGAGTTACAACAATCGTTTGATGTTTTCGCAACTACTCGATACTTAGACCTGCTATTACCTTATTTTTTTCTTTCTTTTTACATCTGAATCTTTCGACCCCAAATTTAGTGAAGAATATAATTCCAAAAGGGACTCAAAAATAATTTCAATAAGTAGAAACATCAGTTACTACTGAAATCTAAATTGGTCGGCTGTGCCGGAAGATCTTCCTCCGAAAGCATGTTCGTTGTAGGGACTTTGTCCGTCACGACTTCAAAACGGAAGCCATCTGCCCAAACTTTCCCCTTCCCGATCAGTAGGACACCGAAATGAATAGAAGCGCTATCTTTTGGTACATCTAAAACCAGTGAGTAATGGTTCCAGTCTGTCGTCCCTTGAATGGACCGATTATCCATATTATCGAACTGAACGGTGTCACCATTACCATTATCAATCCGAAGCCAAGCTCCGCATTTACTCGCATCTTCTGTTGTTAGGAAGCATGACAGCTTCAGTCGCTCCCCTTTATACTCATGAGCTTGGAATCCTTGCATGATTGTAGCGAATTGCTGTTCATTTACATCTCCCTTTGCATATAGCAATCCTGAATGTGTTCCTGTGTGGCAGACAGTTGAATCTGTCGTCAGTCCATACATTTCTGGGTTAGATCCACTCAAACTCCATCCTTTAATCTGTTCACTCGTATTCATCTTTTTCTCCTCCTCCGTCATTCTTACAATTTTCATCAGTTTTCGGTATTTCCCCGGCGGCACGGCGTACACTTCCTTAAAAGCTCTGGTAAATGCCTCCTGTGATTGAAAATGAAATAGAAAAGCAATTGTTAAGATCGTTTCATCGCTATTCAATAGAAGCATCGCAGCCATCGTCAATCGACGCAAACGAATGTATTCGCCAATCGACTTACCCGTTTCTTTCCTAAAAATACGAAGCAAATGAAATTTCGAATAGCCAATCACCGCTGGAAACACATCGAGTTGAATCTCTTCCATCAGATTGCTCTCAATATATGAAATAGTTTTTTGAGTTACATCGCTGTACTGCATTCTGTTCACCCCAAAATTATCATATCGTATTCAATGGGGATTTTTTTGATTGTTCTTGCTAAAGTTATTGATTCATTGTTTTCTCTGTATACCAACGTTTGAAAACCTTAATTTTCTTAGGCTGACTTATAGTGCACCAAAAAATAAACCATTCGTAAAAGTACACTTCTCCATGCAGGAAGGGAAGAAACCTTAATTGGGTTCCTTCCCTTCTGATAATTTTACGATATGTAAACTTAGAATCTTTAAAAACACGATTTTATAACCATACAGAATAGCCTTTTGAATGTATCGTTTTGTCTAGCAAATCCATTCTTATCTCATGCTCTACAAAGATTACTGAAATAAAGGTTTTGAATGTAACTTAATTAGTATTAAGTTACATCAAATTTGTAATCAACATAACTTTTTTCTAATTTAAAAATACATAATTTTAAATTATTATAAATTTGTAATTTTCTGTATACTTTTTTTATTATTTAGAATTATTATTAAAGTTAAGTCTATTTAAAATATAAGGAGGATAAAAATGAAAAAATTATGCTGGAGTATCGGAATAATTTTAATATTTGTATTGCCGTCTCACGTCTTTGCAAATACCCCTGAAAATAATCATGTATCTGTAGAGGATGCAAAAAAGGCTGTTGAGGCTTTTATTGAAGTAGAGTTTCCAAGTGAATTTGATCAAGGAAAAGTTGTTTATAAAGAAGATCTATATGATTTGGACGAATCGACAATTGCCTATTTTTTTACTATCGAAGGAGCATCTTCTGAAGGATTTTTTCTTGTTTCAGCGGTTAATACTTTAAATCCGATGTTGGAATATGGAGTTGGGTCTGATTTAACAGAAACCTTTAGTGAGAGAGAAAAGGGTGAGAAAGCTTACTATTTTGGAGTGGATAAATTTATGTTTGGGATGGACGCAAAAGATATTCTTAAGAAATTTAATGAAAAGAAGAACAAAGCGAAGAATTTAATCAAAGGAGAAATGAAAATCAAAAAAAGCAAGAACAAAGATGTCACTAAATTAGAAAAATCTTTAATGGAAGTAGAAAAAAGTGAGGTGAAATCCTTAAATAGAAAACAGAAGAAAAGTGACGGCTGGGATAGGCTTTTAGATGAAAATCAGTCAACGGTTTCAGTAGCTTCATCAACCGTAACTTATAAAGTCTTGAATGTAGACAGAGTATGTCAGTATGAATCCAACGTAACTAAACCAGGGAGTTCATGCGGGCCTGCTGTGGGAGCAATGATACTAGACTATTATCACGACGAAAGGGGCATTAATGTGATTGATAATTCCCCATATACGACTTACTACAGATTAATTAATCATTTATATAATGATATGTATACGTCAGCTTACGGAACCTCTTTGAATAACTGGGTAGGGGGCATGAGAGCTCATTTTCGAGAATCGAATATATATAAAGAGGGATATTCATATATAAACGTTTTTTATGTCACTTACGGAGATAGCTTAAAATATAGAAACGCTATAACTAAGAATAATCCCGTAGCAATCCGATTTGAATATTTTGATCTTGAAGGAAATGGTGTAAATTGGCATTTTGTTACAGGAGTAGGTTTTAACCTGAATTATCAAAGTTCAGGAAATTTAGCAGTGATGTATAAAAATCCAGCTGGAGGCGTGAATAATACAGGCTGGAGGTATTTTGACTGGACATCCAATGATCGAGACTTTGGCTTCGCTTATTTTCTTTTTTAAATTTATATGAAACGCTCTAAAGGTTTTCAGCGCCCCTTGTCGAATTCTATCCCTAACTAGAACGGCGAAAGGATGGGGCAACCATGAAACTCTACACGCATGAAAACCTGGAACAACGGCTCGCAGAGATTCACCGGTTACTGAAAACTGAAACGAATGTGCGCTTGTATCAACGGTATCACGTGATTCGGCTTCACTTACGAGGATACTCGGACCGGGACATTGCCGAAATTGAAAACCTGACGGAAAGAACGATTGGCACATATATCAAAAAATACCGGAAACAAGGCGTGGCTGGCTTGAAAATGGGGCATTCTCCCGGAGTCCCCCATCGATTGACACCCGGACAGGAAGAACAGGTGCGCGCTATTGTCCTGAACCAGACGCCTTCAGAAGCCGGGTTGAAAACAGCCAAGAATTAGACCACTCCGCTCGTCCGCGAATGGATTCTGCGGGAATTTAGTGTTCATTATGCCAATCGCGGCGTGCTGACTCTTCTCCATCGTCTGGGGTTTAGCCAAACACGCCCGACCTATACGCTGGCCAAAGCGGATCCCATTAAACAAGAAGCGTTCCGAACAACGTTTCAAGACGTAAAAAAATTAGTGTCAGGTGAAATCGACACGATTCTGTTCCAGGACGAATCGACGATTCGGGACTACATGGCCATTGGCTATACCTGGTTTCCGAAAGGGAAGCAGCGGAAAATCCCGACAACTGGCCATCATCAGAGCGTTAAACTGCTCGGGATGCTTGATTACGAAACCGGGTCCGTATTCTGCATGCAAGACCAGCTATTCAATGCCGAAACGTTCCGCTGTTTTCTGAAAATCGTCATGGTCCTTGATAATGCTCGAATTCATCACGCCAAGCTGATCCAACCGTTTTTGACCGAACACCAAGAGCGCCTGGAACTTCTCTTTTTACCGCCGTACAGCCCGAATCTCAACCCGATCGAAGGGCTATGGAAATGGCTGAAGATGTCGGTTGTATACAATGTGTTTTATGTGTCGCTCCCACATATTTATGTAAATGTGCAAGTCTTCATTTCAGAAATCAACCAAATGTCCGAAACCGTCATCGACCGGCTGTGTTTAATTTTGTAATTCTTTAATGCGTTTCATATAGTTGCAGCATACTTGAAATTTTAAAAAAATTGTAAAGGAGCGAACATATGAAAAAAGTTCTCTTCACTGGTGCAGGAATCTTTATCGTTATTTTCGTTCTAGGTTATCTTTATGTTACAAACACTTATCATGGCACATACGAGGAAGCGCTTCAGGAACTGAAACAAACAGAGGAAGGGGATTTTATTCAACTTCCAGACCAAAGTATGCTAATTATTAATGAAGAAGGGATGATCTCATTTGCTGCTGTTAGGTACGATCATCTCTTTCAATGGTATGGGGATTTTACCGTTATTCCAACTAGTTTAAACGTTTTCACCTCTGTTACTGAAGAAGTGACTCCCTATATAAACATGGGGAGTTCATACGAAACGACAATTGGATTGATTAAAAACGGTTCAGTCGAGTATGTAGGATTTAATGGAGGTTACGAAGAGGGGTATCCTTTTAATCCAGAAGATATAAACGAAATCATTCATTTAAATGACTATATGAATACCAAAAGAGCTGAAGGTGTAAAAATCTGGTTTGTATTTGCTGGAGTGGTTCCAGCACAAACTTCCAATGTCCGTTTTTTTGATAAAGATAAAGAAGATCTTTCTCTAGAGGACAAACTCTTTCAAGAAAAGTAACCATCCAAACTGCAACTTTTTAATAATAAGACAATAGACACAAATCGGATTTTGTTAAACGATAAAAAGCAGTGAATCAAGAAGAAAGCCCTCCAGCAATGGAGGGCTTTTGAACGTAACTTAATTCACAATAAGTTACATTCAAAATCTCTATTTTACGACTGGTAGATTTGAATTTTTTACCCAGTCCAAAATAAACCTCTCTTGATGAGAATTTAAATGGGGTAAGTTATCACGTGAGAAGAATCGATGTTCCTGGCTTTCTAGGGCATCTTGGATTAATTCTCCCGAAAACTTCTCTGTATGAAAAATGATTTGAACGCTAAAGATTTTATCTCCGTTTTGGTATTCTGCATATCCTTCATTTCCAGAGTAAAGCCCAAATAGAATTAAGTCTTCAGCCTTTAAGCCGGTTTCTTCCCAAGTTTCACGTATAGCTGCTTCTACAAATGTTTCGCCAGGTTCCATGACGCCTCCTGGAATTCCCCAGACATCGTTGTCTTTACGGTGCTGAAGTAAAATTTGTCCGTCTTTTTCAAGGATAATTCCACAGCCTACAGTCATTAATGTATGAGAACCGATTAATTGACGCATTTCTTGTATATAATTCAGCTTTTCCTCCTAATAATTACGATTATTTAAAGCTGATTTTGCCATAAAGTAGGCACTTGCTGTAAAAAGCTGTGTTTCTACAACTTTATCTTTTATCAAATTGCCTAATTCTTCAAAGTCGAAGAGCTTAACGTTTATATCTTCTGTATTATCCAGCTGCTGATTGGTGGCTTTGAAAGCTTCTGTAATGAGAAAGGTTTTTACTTTGTTGTCTTGGGTTGCTGGATTAACCATATATTCACCTAGTAAAATTGGCTTTTCCAATGACGTATATCCTGTTTCTTCTTGAATTTCTCTAAGGATGCTCTCTTCATAAGTTTCATTCTCTTCGATTTTTCCAGCAGGAACTTCTAAATAAAAATTCTGTCCTCCGTGTCTGTATTGTTCTACAAGTACAATTTGATTTTGGTTGGTAATGACAACTGCATTTACCCAATCGGAATACTCATTGACATAAAAATCTTCAATAATTATTCCATTTGGAAGTTTGCATTTATCTTTTCTTAAATTGCCAAATCGAGTTTTATAAAGATAGTCCGTAGACAGTGTTTCCCATTTCTTCATTCTTGTCCCCCTTTGAATCTGTAGTTAAGCAGGAAATTAATTTGAATGTAGCTTAACTGCGCTTTTGTTACATTCACTTAGACAAATTACTTAACCTTATATTAGTCTCAAACTTTTAATAAGCAAGTTCGAATCTGATTGAAACGTAAGACAGACTTTCTTAATCTTTTTTATATATTGACTAGTCATAAAATCGATTCATTCTCTTTTACAAATGAGGGTTTTCATTTTCCCACAAATAATGTATAAACTTCATTATTTCTCCGTTCATTTCGAACCTTTCTTCGCCTACTCGAACTTGCTTAAACCCATTTCTTTCTAACACCTTTTGCGATGCATGGTTAACAGTCGTCGTTTTCCCACGTATTTGTTTCACACTTAGATCAGTTTTCAATAGCAGATTTAATGCCTGATTTCCGATTCCCTTTCCCACGTATATTGCGCCTACTCTAAATCCTATGTCTACTATGTTATCTTTTTTATCAACCAAGTTGATTCTTCCTACAATTTCTCCAACATCATTGGTGATCAGGTAAAAATAAGAAAGGCCCTTCTTTTGTTCCTTCAGCAATTCTTGATGTCTTCTTAAAAATGTTTCGAAAGAATAGTAATCGTCTCCTCGACTTGGAACCATTTTTTCAAAAAACCATCGATTTTCAGACTCAAACTTAAATAACGCTTCTGCATCAACTTCTTGTAATAAATTTAAAGATATCTCCATAAGTTGTCCAACCCATTTCAAGTAGTAGATTTCTTGATTTCTTTCACCATACCAATTATATCCATTATTTTTGATTATAAATAGAACTTTCTGAAATTCTACTTCGGTATATTTCTGTTATCAGATTCCTTCAGAAAACCGTTCGTAAAAGTACACTTTTACGAACATATCAGGAAAAAATGCACCTCTAAGCGGAAATATTTCTCCCTCCTCTATTTTATTAACGCACTATATCGTCGCTTAAAAAAAGAGAAGTTCTACTTTTGGTTTCGGCAGTATGAATTGTAACGTTTTTTGAAATTCATATTATAAATATGTTACAATATAGGAAAGAGGTGAGTACCGATGGAACTTTATCAATATCTATTAGATGAATACGGATACGATGAACCTATTCTCACAGAGCAACTAAAAGAGAAGCTCCAGCTGAATCCAAGTACACTCAGGCAGTATATCAAGCGCCTTGCTGACAAAGGGCTGCTTGCGAAAGTCCAGAACGGCATCTACTTCATTCCAAAAAAGAAACCGATGTTTGGCTCGGCTGTGCTTGATACCGACCAGATTATGCGAAAGAAATTTATAGAGGATCGGGATCGTATTATCGGTTACAAGTCAGGTACCAATTTTGCCAATGCTTTGGGCCTGACTTCCCAAACAGCAGCGGTTGCGACCATCGTGACAAATAATGCATCCGCAGCCAAGCGGGAAGTGAGCGTCTACAAAAAAAGGTTCATCATCCGAAAGCCAAGAGCAAACGTGAATAAATCCAACTACAAGCTTCTTCAAGTGCTCGACCTGTTGAATAATTATGAGCAGTACAGTGAAAAACCGCTTGAAGTAGCAAAAGAGAAAATCCTGTCCTATCTAGAGGGCGTGTCATTGAATGAACAGGAAGTGAAGGAATATCTCGAGGCGTACCCGATAAAAACAAAACTGAGAGTATATGAATTGGGGTTATTAGATGCGATTGCACGAAGAGAACGAGTTGTTTAATGAGTTAGTACGGTCGGCAGCTGCAGCGTATGGGCTGCAAAATTTCCAGATCGAAAAGGATTATTACGTATCGCTGCTTCTGAAGCAGCTGGTCCCTAACTTCCCTAGCATTGTATTTAAGGGTGGGACTTCCCTCTCAAAATGCTACGATGTCATCAAGCGTTTTTCAGAAGACCTGGATCTCAGCGTTCCGCTTGGAGACAGCAATAAGCTGCCGAGAAGCGAAAAAAAGAAGCTGAAAGCGGCAATCGAATCTGTGATTGAGGACCTCGGATTTTCACTGCTTAATCCGGACCAGATCCGATCAGGCCGAGAGTTTAACGAGTATGAAATTGGCTATCGAAAAGCATTTGAAGGTGACAGCGAGATGTCCCCCCACATTCTAGTGGAAACGAATGTCGCTTATAAGCCATTTCCATTTGAACAGCTTGAGGTAAGTAATTACATCACGAAGTTTGTCATTACCGCAGAGGGGGACGAATCAGAAAAAGAACAGTTTATGGATGAATACGGCATGAGACCTTTTGCGGCTAATGTACAGACGATTGATCGGACGTTTCTTGATAAAATCTTTGCCATCTGTGATTATTATGAAAAAAAAGAAAGCACTCGCTATTCGAGGCACCTGTATGATCTTCATATGATTGAGAGAAGTGGGTTTGTCGATGCAGAAGGATTGAAAATGCTGATTCCTGAAGTGATCGAGATTCGGAGGGATGGTCGGGACACGGCTTCCTGTCAGCCAGGCTATGAACTAAAAAAGACATTGAAGGAAATCATTCGGACGAATTTTTATAAGCAGGACTATAACCGAAACACAAAAACGTTCCTGGCAGAAGACGTATCTTATGAAGAAACTATCGATAGCTTGAAAAAAATTATCGACAGTGACTTTTTACCAAATGTCATCAAAATATAAACGCCTAACCAGCTAACTGGTTGGGCGTTTTTTGTAGAAACCATAAAAGCTCTGTTTTTTTAATTAATTATCGAAAAAACTGGAGTTGCTTCTTTTCGAGCTTCAGTGAATCATTCGGTTTCATTAATAGGTGGTTCTGCTTCCGATAATCCAGAATATGTAAACTCTCATGTCGGATTAAGTTGCTGTCAAAAACCCCTTGCAGGTTACCTTACGTCACCACGTATGCTGGTCTCAGTAAGGTAACTATCTGGAGGGATAAAGTTAATGAAGAAATCTATTGAACGAAATGAAATGTGGAAATGGCGCGATTTAACTTATATGCTGTTTCTTGTATTGGTACTGGTTCCGATTTTCATTGAAACTGTATTATTTACTTATCTATTAAGCGTTTTTCAAAATGAGTTATATGCCGGTACATTAAATGGCTTTATCATGGCGATTGTTTTTACAGCTGTGCTTTATTTTGTTGTTTTAAAACCGAATGGGCAGTCTTTTAGAACTGTTGGACTAAAGTCATTCCCGTTAAGAGAGTGGAAACAGATAGTCGTTTGGACAGTCATCCTTATCGTTGTGAGCATTGCATTGGTAGTTGCTATGTCTTTTATAGGAATTGGAACGGAAAATAACAAAACGGAAAGCCTCCAGTCACAGATGACTTTGCTTAACTTTGCAATAGGATTTGTTTCGGCTGCGATCATTTCTCCTATCTATGAAGAAATTTTTTATCGTGGATTTCTTTATCGTTTTTTCAGCAGTCGCTATGGTGTGTTAAGCGGTATAACCATCAGTTCCCTAATCTTTACGGTTGTCCATATTCCTACATTCAATACATTGCCGGTGAACTTTGTCTCAGGTCTTGTTTTTTCATGGGTCTATCAAAAAACAGGCTCCATCATTCCTAGCATTCTGATTCATGGAACCTTTAATGGGATTGCCGTTATACTGACTGCCATCGCTTAACCACCTTCTCTACCCATTGACGTAATTTAATGATCAGTTGGGAGACATTTCTTTTTTAGTGGCCATCTCTAGGAAACTGATTATAGCTGGTGAGATTGGATAAAGACCCAGCTCAGCGGAAGCTTCGGAAGATTTGCGGACTTCCCAAAAAGCCTCGACCAGTTCCGGATCGTCGCCAAATGTTTCTTCCGATAGAAGGTCAACATCCTCAAGAATGAGTTGACCTTCTAAAGAGGCAGGGGAAACCCCATTCTCAAGACAAAGCTCAATCCTTTTGATGATATTAATCCACTTTTTAGTAGTCTTATCTCGATTTTCAAGTTTAGGCAACTGACTTTTAAGGTGCGACTGTTGCTCGACAGAGAAGTATTGATTCCATTCTTTTTCCTTCTCTGCATTTGCCACCAAGGAAATTAAATCTTCCCAGTGAAGGGTGGTTTTTAAGTCCAACAGATTCAGTAGGGATTGGGTGTGCTTCAGAGAATTTATCAGGTGTTCTATCTCTTCACTCAACAAAGACTGATGGGCAAGCAGAATTGCGGACATCGATTGTTCCAACAGGATACTACGACTGTCTTCGAGCGACAGGCTCAATGACTTGAGCAAGAGTATCTTCTGCAACTTTAGAATATCCTCTTTGGAATAGTGCCGTTTCCCACCAGCCCCCTTCTTCGAAGGCTGCACCAACCCAATTTGATCGTAATAGCGAATCGTCCGCACCGAGACATTCAAAATTTTTGATAATTCACCTGTCGATAAATAAGTTTCATCGCTTTCCTTTTCCACTACTTACATTCCCCCTTAACAAGTTTTTTAAATGACAGATTATGTTGAAATTTATTAGTACAAAGTTTACCATAAATTTTATTTCAATAATTTCTTATAACTAGAAAAAACCTATATAAGTAACCGTTCGTAAAAGGACAATTTATAAACAAAAAAGGAGAAAAGATGTGCTGCTTAAAGCCTCTTTTCTCCTTTTGTATTACTAATAGCTTCCGATAAGGTGTCATATGTAAACTAGGATTCATCCAAAAGTTCTTTTGATTTCTACCAAATTCTTTACGTTTTCCTTTTATGAGTTATAGGAATGACAATACTAGTCGATACGAATTAATCGTTATTTATTCAATACTCCTGTATGAAAGGTTTTGGGTAAAGCATTCTCAATCGTTTGAAAAATAGTAGAAAAAGCATCTTGGTTATCTTTTTCACTTGATTCATAGGTCCACGTCATTTCTTCATCTTCGATAGTTAGAAGATATCCGGTAGCGTAATAGTCATGATAAGGGATTTCTCTCGCTTCATCATATTCCAAATTTTCATCAATGAATGGATAAGCACCTCTATTGGAATCTATAAAGAAGAAAGGAATATTGGAATCTGTAAAGATATGGGTATACCGTTTTTCTGCAGCAACAGATAAACTTTCATTCATTATAAAAACAGCATCAAAATTCCTAATCTTTTTTACTGTGAATTCTTCAAAGTTAATTTCTTGGAATGTTATCTGCTTCTCTTCTACTTCGGGTGCATCTCCTAGGACGGCAATTACTAATTCTTTTCCTTTGTACAACGTTTCATTCTGATTTTGTTGATTGATTCCGATGCTCTCTTTACTTGTCTCGCTTCCTTTGAAGATATTAGAGTTATTGTCTTCTACAAAAGTATAACTTAACAAAATAAGCAGGCTGGCTGCGGCTACCAATATCGTTAAATACACAGGATTAGCTTTTACAAATCTTTTTTTCTGTTGATTGATTTTAGACCGAAGCTGTTCGCCTTCCCTATGTGAAAACCGAATATTTTTTTCAAGAAAATTATTTACTTCTTTCTTTAGTTCATTCTCAAAGCGACTCATCAAAGGCTCCTCCTTCCAAACTTTTCAACAGCTCTGCTTTACCACGGAGTAGTCGGGATTTTACTGTATTGTGGTTTATTTGAAGTGTGTCACTAATTTCTAACATCGTCATTTCGTTGAAGTAATATAAGATGAGAACCTCTTTAAACTTGTGAGGTAGCAAAGAAATCTCTGCTAAGATTTCTTTTGAATTCTGGCTGTGAAAAAACTGTTCCTCTGTTGAAGATTCTTTCTTCATCAATTTGTTCAAGGGCTTATAAATCAAGTTCTTTATACTCCAGCGTCTCTGATGGTCTTTGCATTTATTGATGGTGATTCGAGTCAGCCATGTTTTGTAGTTGGATTCGTTTCGAAATTTAGACAAGTTCTGAAAGCAACTGATATAAACTTCTTGTACAATATCCTCACACTCAGAATGATCATTTATGTATAAAAATGCGATTCTTTTCAGGTCGTTAGCATATTCTTGGATGAGCTGATTCAATAGTAAATCAGCGTCGTCACTAAAAATCGGATTTGACTCTTTGAAAAATGAAACTTTTGATTTCTCCATCTCTGTGTTCAACTCCCTCCATATATTAGACGGACCTGGCCGTTATTTTGACCCTTAAATTTTAATGTTTTATTTTTTGATTTGAATTCAATCTCATTTATCTGTGTATATGTTAGTCTACTTGAAATAATTTGTTCTTTTAGATTCCACAAATAACTGTAAATTTCATATAAGAGTAAGCTTATTTCTAAAGAATAAAAATAAGAAGCTGAATAGACAGCTTCTCTTCTTCCGATAACTCATGATATGTAAACTTATTTATAAAAAGCTGAGTATGCTATAATTTATTAATGAAAATTTAACTTTCATAATTAATTTGAGAGAGTATAATATCTTGTGTAAATCAATAAATAAAAAGAGGAACATATTTCCTTGTAGAATTAAGTCACCACAACCAATTCACAGAAAAGTGGTCTTTCCTTTAACTCAATTATTTTACGCTCTCTATAAGCGAACAGATATTAAACTTCCATTCGGAGCAGAATTTCAAACAACTATATTCTTAAGGAACTTTGTTTTTTTATAAAACAATTTTATTGTCATTAGACACATATTAGATCACATCATTCACTATTCCTATAACCCCCTTATTGCTGGCAAAATATCGATGAGAGGACGCCACGGAATCCAAGAATAGAAAAAAGTTACTACTGATAGGTAGTGGCTCATTTTGTTAGCTATATTCATTCAACAGTCCAAATTCCCCTTTTGATTAATATTTCAATTTCAGATGAATTTTATCCGTATCCTTTTTAACCGGAAAAATCCTATAGTAGGCAGAAATAGAACCCACCCATTTGTATGGGTGGGTTCTATTTGGTTTGTAGCCATATTATTATAGAGCATATACTCAGATTTGCTCTTAGAGCGAACAATCTAAAAGATTATAGCAACCCACCTCCCCATCGTCTGTTCTGCTGTTGCAATTCTTAGGTAAAGAAATTCTTCTTTTTCAAAAGATATTTAATAATATGATTGTTTAGTTACTCCGGATTGCAAAGTTCCCTAACCATTACAACGCCTGAAACAATCGGTCTACCAACCTCTAAATCCCAACTTCCTGCTAAAGCACCAAAAACATCATAATCGAAATGGCATTTATATTGATTCCATAAACTTCCGTTGTCGTATTGGATACCAATATAATTGTCTCCTAATTCATCCCAAGCAGCCTCCATTGTTATCTTCCAAAGTCTGACGGACCACTTTGGTTCCATAGAATATGTATGATAACCGGAACGTAAATGAAACCATACGTCAGTAAAATATTCATCAAGATTTCCGGACAAACTTGCCATTTGTATAGAATTAGCCCCTTTATTTGCATCTTGAACCATAAAATCATCGCTTAAAAGACGTTTAACTTCATCATTTTGTTGCTCTTCTGGAAAGGTTTCAATGTAAGTTTCTAGTCTTACTCCAATTTCATCAATCCATTCACCGTTATCTTCAACGTATTGATTCACTTCCTCAAAAGGTACAGCGTCAATTGTTGCGATTGCGTCCCTTAAGTACTCAAATTCATTCGTTTCAGTTGCTGCAGAAGCTGGAGCCAAATTACCAAACACCATCAGGATAGTTAATGTGATGAAAACCATTTTCATTTTGTTTTTCATTATAGTTTCTCCTTCCATTCTACTAAAAAGTAGTTTGCTAGTTTTAGTTCACTTTTATAAGAATTGTTTCAATGCTTTCTTGCCCGTCAGTATCACTCCCTTCAATTTTTACAAGACCAAATCCATTAGTAAAGCGTTTCCCCCCTATCTACATCCATTTTATCAAAATATTATGACAAATAATATAAAAAATTAGGATTATTTTACATTTTTAGTTATTAATTATACTTCTGAAAAATAATCTCTATATTATCCCTGTAAAATCGAAATTGCGACCTGCGACAGGATGAAATTATGAGTATGCATTACAGTATTCGCAAACTGCAGTTGTAATATAATCCTATCTCTAATAATCACTTATAAAAGTTGTAGCTGTTAATAAACTTGCCTTTTAAGAAGGTGCAAAGATAGCACTCGCGATAAAAGAGCCTAGCAATTCGCAACCTCAACATAGGTATTTTTCGAGGTTCCTGCTAAAGTCAAATATGTTTCCATTCTTACCATTTATAGTTCAGGAGCGCTTGCAGCAAGACTTTCACTTAGTGTAGCCATACTCGTAAAGTGACAAAAAAGAACATACACAGATAAAGCGTCGGAATTAATGACAATAAATAAGCGTGTTTAACGGCTTTCAGTGATCTTGCTGTTATCCAAACATCGAAAGTTGATTTATACAATAAAGTTAGGTTTCATTGACGTGTCGGTTATCAGCAGTTTTGTGAAGAAACTAATCTAGCACTTTCGACATCCTTTAAAGACCAAGGCTATATTCAGATTTTGACAAATATATCACACTTCGCTACAATAAATTATATCGTAGTACGCTATATGAAAAGTGGTGATTGAGTGGATAAAAGAATACGCAGATTTTATATGCCAATGACTGAAACTAGCTTTTATATCCTGTTTGCTTTGCAAGATGAAATGCACGGTTACAATATCATGAATTACGTGAAAATACTTACAAAAGATGAAGTAGCGTTAGGGGCAGGGACGGTTTATACCAGTTTATCCAAGATGGAGAAAGACGGGCTAATTGTTCTTGTAAAAAAAGAGAGCAATCGGAAATTTTATAAAATCACTGACTTAGGACGTGAAATATTAGAAACTGAAATTCTGCGTATCGAAAGATTATATAAAAATACAAGAGCGTATGAAGGGAGAGAATAATGCTTGAAATGAAAACGATCAAAAAGAAATTTTATATAGCTGATTTTGAGGAAGAGCAAGAATTTTTATCCTCTCTACACAACGCCGGCTGGAGATTGACTGACATAAAAGGTAAAAGATATTCATTTGAAAAATGCGATAAAGAAGCTGTTATCTACCAAATAGACTTTAATCCGAAAGAGCAGCGGAAAAGTGAATATGTCCAATTGTTCATAGATTTTGGATGGAAATTCATCACTGAAAAAGACGACAGATTTTATTTTTCAAAGCCTGGTTTACAGTGCAGTGAAGATCAAATATTTAGTGATCATGAAACGAAAATGGTCATGTGCAGAAAGATTATCAAGCGAAAGTTAGCTCAACTTATTACACTTTCAGTCATTTCTATCATCATTTCGTGTGTATTAGCATTCAATATGTTTCATTATAGTCTCTTCCCGTTGGGTATCATTTTTATCGTATCGCTGATATGGCTTGGTGCGCTAATACTGACTCTTTACTCAACGAAATATTTAACAGGCTTTTTCAAACTAAAGAAAATAATGGACAAAAGCGTAAATTAGAAAGGGGACATCATAATGTATGGTTGGCTAAATATAGGAAGCCTTATATTGGGGTTGATTGCATGGGCATTGCCTATTGCAATGCTGGCAAAGCACAATAAGGAGAATAACAAAAGGTTGGTTTTGTTTTCGATAGCAAGTATTAGTGCCTGTGTAATCTCGCTGTGTTTTCAAATTTTATATCAAGATTACTTAGTCAGGATAGAGGATTGGTCGGCGCTTGCGGACACTTCTAAAGCTGTAGTTCGCCTTTCTTTCTTGCTTGCTATAGTGACTATTCTACTTAATGTAATTACTGCGCTTGTATATAACAAAAAAGTAAGTGAGAACTAATCACAGATGGAACTGAACCCCAAATGGAAGACACTTTAAAAAGTGATCCCATTTGGGGTTCAGTTCATATGTTATCATATTTAATTAGATTTAAATTCTTAGAAATTCTGAATATTTAAATAATAAAAAGGGGATTAGATTACGAAACAAACGGGCATATTTTTAGTGGGTTTATCTTTAGTATTCCTAGCGGTAATTTTAGTGGTAGCTAAAGCTACAGAAAAAACCATTGGCGATATAGTACCTTTTCTATCTTATTTACTTATTTTCTTGGTTTTTATTTCTGGAATTATAATTACATATACAAACAAAGAGGATAACTCATAATAAACCGTTCGTAAAAGTACACTTTTCCGAACGCTTTAAAAAGGACTAAAAATGACCGGAAAAAGCGTTCGCAAATGTAGTAAATCAATTTACGAACGTTCGGGAATTACAGTCGCTTTTACGAACGCTTTTTAGTTAGAATAAGAGGAAAGAAACGTTTACTGAGATGAATTATGCACCATCGCAAATTTGATTGCATACGTGTCAGCAGCAAAGATCAAAATGAAGGTCGTCAATTGGAAGCCATGCGGAAAATTGGCATCACTGAACGGGATATCTATCTGGACAAACAGAGTGGCAAGAATTTTGAACGCGCGAACTATCAACTACTAAAACGAGTTATTCGAAAAGGGGATATTTTATATATCCACTCGTTGAATCGATTCGGTCGAAACAAAGAAGAGATTCTCCAAGAATGGAATGACCTGACGAAAAATATCGAAGCAGATATTGTCGTGTTGGATATGCCGTTACTCGATACTACGCAATACAAAGATAGCATGGGACATTTATTGCGGACTTGGTTTTACAGATTCTTTCCTGGATGGCAGAAGAAGAACGGCAACGCATCCGAAAACGGCAGCGAGAAGGAATCGACTTAGCATTGCAAAATGGCATTCAGTTTGGCAGACCAACCGTTTTTGTTTCAGAGGAATTTAAAGAGGTTTATAGAAAGTGGAAAGCTAAAGAGCTAACAGCAGTTGAAGCCATGAAGGAAGCTGGAGTGAAAAAGACCAGCTTTTATAAATTGGTCAAAGCACTCGAAGAAGAGACAGTTAAATCATCATAATAGAAGAAACTCTTTTCCATTATCAGAGCTATTAGTATAGAGTAACTCTATATTCCCAATAAAAAGGAGCTGAATATATTACACAGAATATAATTTGTTAGAAAATTTATATTCTACGTGATATAATTATGGTAGAAATTGAATTCTTAGCAGATGAACATGGCAATCAACAAGTCATCGACTTAATCACTTCCATTGCTGATAGAGCCATGAGCGATAAAAATTATGCCGAACTTGCAGCTCGTATAGCCCAGCTACTTGATTACATGAAAGATATAGGAGTTCCTCCTATAGAAAAACGTACGTTATACGGTATCAGTTCGGCAGGAAATCCCATCACACTAGTCAATGTGGTAAAAGAACTGAACAACCATCCCCCACTGATGGAAGCACGAGCGAATTGGAGACCAGTAGGAGCTTTTCGAGCGATCTTTTTCTATGAAATGGACGACAAAGGCAATCAAACCATTTAGCTGTTATTAAGCAGGCGACCTATTCACGAGACTTTGAACATGCAATTAGTGCGAGTGAAAAAATGATGGTTAAATTTTTTAAACCTGAGTAAAAAAGGAGAGGGTTTAAATGACAAACAAAAATTATAACGATGTGATGGGGACCTTAAGGCAAGTGCCGAAAGTAAATGAACACTTGAATAAAATTTCTGTTATTATGGGAAAAAAAATACTCAAGAGACGTCTTGAGCTAGGTTTGACCCAAAAAGAAGTTGTCACTATGATCAAAGATCATGGAGATGCTTTTACACAGGCGACGCTATCGAAGATTGAAAGTGGTGCTGATAATATCAAATCCGAAACATACGATAAAGTTTTCCTAGCTTTGGGTGGTCTCGAAGATTTAACTCCTACATTTAAGGAAAATCCTAAAGGCAAAGATTTAATTCATTCATAGACATCAATAATAAAAGAAACTCAAAATAGAACCGGAAAGAAAGAAGAACATCTTCTCTGGTTCTATTTTTTTATATAATTTTATGACCTGAAATACGGAACACCATCATTTAAGCCAAAGGATTTGTTACTTCGAAAGAACCCAACTCGAAACTATATGCTTCTTCTTTGCAATTGCACCGCCATTTAATCATGTATTTATAAATACTTATCAATGGTTTCTTCAGATACCGTAAGATAATGTTGAATTAACGTTTCTAGTGATTGATGGCCTGTTTGTTTTGCGATGGTTGATACATCTGCACCAGCTGCGTGCATCGCTACCACCTGGCTTTTCCTGAAATTGTATCCGGTGAGTCCTGTCCATCGCTGCAAAGCTTTGCAATAACCTATTTCACTGATTGCTGTGCTTTCATAGCGTCCATTCTTATATACTCTTCCTACGAAGTAATTATCTGTTTTAAGGTCGTATTCGCGTATATAAACGTCAATTGCGTTAATAACTTCTAGTGTGAGTCGTTTAGTATGCCACCTTTTTTGTTTCTTCAAATAAACATGAACAAGTCTATTTTTCAAATCAAAATCTCGTACTCTTAATCGAACCATTTCATTGAGTCTGTTGGCGGTTACCACGTTAACTAAACAAGTCGTCTTTGCTCTTATCGGAAGAGTGTTTATAATATTCATCAATTCCTTCTTATTAATGGCTGACTTTCCTCGAACTTGGATTAAGTGAGCATACTGATCTTCACGATACATCTTCCTCATTGCTGAAAGTTCGTATGCAACTCTAGCCTTTGCTCTAAAATCTATTCCATGAATCACACTCAAATATTTTCGAATAGCTGCCAATCGTCGTTCCCATGTTGTTTTTTTAACCTTTTGCTCGATCAGCGATATATATAAATAATCGAGCATCGCCTCTGTTCCAACAATTTGACTCGTACTACAGCGATACTTTTTGTACCTACGAATATCCCCGTCGTATTGCCTTGGGATTTCCTCCATCTTTGTTTCAATATGAATTTTCCTGTTGTGGTAACGCTTCTGAGTCTCCAGTACATCTTGGTGCATTACTAATTCAAAATCTGACATTCTACTTCTTCCCCATTTCTTTTAAAATCATTTTGAGACACCATTTATGATAAATTGATTTTGAAAAGAATTATGAGACAAAGCAAAAGAGACAAAGAAGAAAATTTGAATGTCACTTTAAGTGCTATTTTGCACCTGTTCTAAGTTTTTTTGCATATGAATCTAGAAACCCCAGCAATCCTCTTAAAACAAGGTTGCTGGGGATTAGTTTATAGGAATAGTCTGGGTAAACTTCTGATAATTTGAAGATATATAGACTTATTATTGAGAGTTTTTTAAATAATACCTTGCATTATTAGGTATAGTTATTTATATTAGTTGAAAGAGGTGAATTTCGTGGAAATCAACAAAGAAGTGCTGAAGGGACATATCGACACCATCATTCTCTCCCTTCTCTTTACCAAAGACCGGTACGGCTATGAAATTGCCAAACTGGTCCGGGAAAAGAGCAAGAACCAGTTTGAGATGAAAGAAGGCACACTCTATCTTTCCTTGAAACGGATGGAAAAAAACAACTGGATTGAGTCTTACTGGGGAGATGAACAAGGGGCTGGCGGGCGAAGAAAGTATTACAAGCTTACCCCCTTAGGCCAGGAAGGCTATCGCCAAAAGCAAGCTGAGTGGGAATTTGTGAAAGGGATAATCGATGGATTTATCGGAGGTGGAAATGATGACGCGGAAGATTGATGAATATGTAGATCAAGTTTATCGCCATGCCAAAGGAAATACTCAAGAAATTCAGGAACTTAAATTGGAAATGAAAAATCATTTGCTCGAAACGGTTCAAGAACTGCAGGCTGATGGCATAACAGAAGATCAGGCAGTCCAAATCGCCAAGGAACGTTTCGGAGAAGTCACCGAGCTGCGTAACCTGATCAATCAGATGTTTGAACGCCAGAAAAACTTCGGAAAATGGATTCTTTCCATCGGAACAGTCCTGTTGCTAGTAACAGTTATTGCGGCTGTTTTCATCCTCATCAACGGCAATAACCAGACTGCAGAACAAGCAGATATCGCTTACAACATTAGTGGAATCGCTGGAGATGCTGCCGAATTGGCAGAAGCAGATGAGCAGAAAATCGAGACGCTTCTCGACCAAACCACGTACATCCAGGAATCAAGGATTTACACGGACTCTTCTTCCGCAGATTCATTTTACACTTCAAGCAATGATGCCAGTTTCCCCGCCAGCTTATTTTCAACTGAATACAGCTATGGCACGGATGAAAATTTTGTGGTTTTGGAAATTACGGATACACGGATTATCGGTTTGTTGCTCTTGGCAATTGGATTCACCGGATTTATTATCCTATTTTCAATCTGGTTTGCGATCAATCGTTACCATGCAAAAAGAAATTTCAAGCGATAAATAAGTGGATCTTATGGAAAGGAGACAATTATGAAGCATTTGATCAAAACGGAATGGCAAAAGGCCATGACATGGCAACGTTTTCTTTTAGCTTTGGTCGCCACCTCCCTTTTACCGACCATCCAGTTTCTTGCGGTACGTACCGGTTATGAATTTTATCGGCCTGTCGATGTCCACACGGAAACCATCGGAAGCGTCATTGCCCTGCTGTTTCCTTTGTTTTTCATCATACTGTACGCCAACAGTTATGCCATTGAACAGAAAGAGAATTTCATTACTTATACGAAGACTCGCGTTCGTCTTTCTCAGTATGTAACGGCGAAAGGCATTGTGAACGCCGCGATCGTTTTTGGTACTGCTTTTCTGATGATTTTCCTGCCCTTTGTGTTTATCGTCTATATTGAACCGGCGATCGGACTCGTCAGCTATTTCACACGGAGACAAGGCGTCGTTTCGGTTGGCACATTCGAGCCTTTTCTTCGCTACGGGACCTTTGTCTACGCCATCCTCTATTCTATATGGGTGGCAGTAAACGCGGTCCTCTATGCGACGGCTGCTTATGTCTTGACGCTGCTGATCAAAAACAGCTTCCTGGCTCTTTCGATGCCTTTTCTTTGGTATTTTATCATTGATTTTGCGATTGCAGTTTTGGGCTATCCGCAGTTCTCAATGACCAGTACGGTCTTCCCTTTTAACATCACTCAACAGCCACTCTGGACGGTTCTGGTGCCATTTTCGATAAACCTTTTGTTTTTATCAGCTTTAATTCTTTATACAAAAAATCGATTTGAGAAGGCTGTTTATGAGCACGCGGAATAGATGGCCGGCTCTGAATTGGTTGTTGATTGTACCTGTGATTGGCCTGTATGCATGGAGCATTCGGCAGTCCCTGATAACCATCTCAGGAATCGAATGCTCCTATAACTTTTGGGATCTCTTGCTGCAAGGGAGCAACGACGTCTATTTAATCAATTACTTGATGTTTCCATTGTTCCTTTTCCGAATCGGCTATCAACTGACGCATTCCTTTGAATACACATTGTTGATCCGTTTCGGCTCGTATGCCAAATGGATCGTTCGCCAGACACTGGATTTTTCCTTGTTCACGTTTCTATTGTTATTGCTTTGGAACGCAGCGATTCTAAGCCTGGCCATCAGCCTTCCCTTTTCGATGGAATGGAGTGAGATTTCAAAACTGGACCGGGATGGCAATGAAATACTTTTCATACTGAGCAGTTCCTTCTCCTTTCCATTGTTGGCTTGGGCTGGCCAGTTTCTATTATTTTTCCTGACCCTGACCATCATCCATTTGCTGGCTGCTATGTTATACGCGGTTTCCAAAAGTAAATGGCTGCTCAATTCATTTTTGACTTCCTTGTTTATCCTGGCAATTCTGTCCTTTAAAGTGTTTCCGTCATCCTTTAAATGGATTTCCTTGCCGAATTATTTAAGTTTGTTCCATGGTATCGGTAGTTTTGGGCAGTTCATTATTCCGGTTAGTGTTCTAGGTACTCTCCTACTGATGGGCGTTGGCAGCTTATGGCTGATTGGGAGAGATTATCCCCTTTTAAAAACGCAGCTCAAAGAAAAATGGCCAATATTTGCATTCAGTGTTTTTATTTTATTTGCCCTTATCACGAAAGCTGTACAATTCCGCGGAGAGCAAATGACAGCGGTCGATTATTGGATTGTCTCCTTTTTCGGCACGACTCAGGAAGGTTTCGATATTCTCTCTTTCATTTTTTATTTGATTGTCTTTCTAGGCTTCATGTATTTTGTCCAACTTTTTCTGCACACACAGCTGAAGGAAATGAATTATACCTCCATCATCCGTCATCGTTCAATGGTGAAATGGCTGGTCGGATGGCTGACGAAGCTATTCGGATTTATACTTCTTTTTCTATCGATATTGATGGCTAGTGCATTATTGATTGGCACTGCTTTTGATTATCCGTTAATCGGGACCTCGCTGTTGTTTCCGGGTACTTCTTTGCCACCGATTCTTTATCACTTTTGGGTGAACGGATTTTTGCAGCTGGTCTTCTATATCCTGCTGGTGATTTTGGTATCACTGCTGACAGAAGATGTGATGAAAAGTTTCTCGGTTCTGCTTGGCTTGAGCATTTTCATGTTTCCGGGTGTGAATTTCAATTACTTCTTTCCCTTCGGATTAAACAGCATGGGATTATTGCTGGAATCGACACCGCTCGTCCAGCATTCCGGAGTATTGCTGATTTATAGCCTGTTGTTGTCGGCAGCACTTGTCTATGTACTCCGTAAGAAAGATTTCAATTTCTGAAAAGGAAGTGACAAAATGACCTTGATTGAAATGAAAGATGTAAGCAAATCTTATAAGGGATTGGTTCTGCTTGAGAACACGGATCTTTCCATTGAAAAGGGGGGAATTTACGGATTGGTTGGCCCAAATGGATCCGGCAAATCGGTTTTGTTCAAAATGATGTGTGGGTTTGTCTTCCCAGATCAAGGAACGGTTACCGTAAGAGGCGTACAACTGGGGAAACAAAATAGGTTCCCCAATAACTTTGGCGTCATTATTGATCGTCCGGGCTATTTGGGCAATAAAAGTGGTTTTGAAAACCTCAAATATCTGGCGATGATTCAAAACCAGATTACCGATGACCAAATTAAAGATGCGATGACAACTGTCGGCTTGCAGCCTGCAGCACAGCAGAAGGTGAAGAATTATTCATTGGGTATGAAACAGAAACTGGCATTGGCTCAAGCCATCATGGAGGACCAGGAAGTGCTTTTGCTGGATGAACCTTTTAATGCTTTGGATATAGACAGTGTCGAAAAAATACGCGATTTGTTGTTCTTGCTGAAAGAGCAAGGAAAAACAATTGTATTGACCAGCCACAATCAGGAAGACATCGATATTTTAAGCGACCATGTATTCCGTGTTCGGAACTATGGGCTTGAACAACTGAAGTGAACGAATTAAAAGGCCGAAACGAAGAATTCAATTCGTTTCGGCCTTTTTGTATTCTATTCGTTTCCATGCTGCTTTTAATAATTTCATATTTTCATAATCAAGGGATATAATTATAGAAAGAAAATATTTAAGGATTCACTAATGTGACGGCTTCTTGTGATGCTGAGTTAACTATTTATGTACTTAAAAAACGGTAATCTTTAAGTATCAAAGCTTTTATGGAATATAGGACAGACTTTTGAGCATTAATAATAGACCAGGTGTAGTAAATATTAGCCGAAAACATTCTATTTAGGAGGTTAATTATGAGCAAAAATGAAGACCAAACTAATTGGCCAGTCTGGGCAACAGAATCAATTGAAATAGCTAATCCAGATCCCACTTGGCTAGAAAAAGGGAAACAAGAAGAAAATCAGCTTTATAGCCTCCTTTCTCGATTTGGAATAGGTCAGGTAATACACATAGGCAGTACTTCCGTCCCAAATCTTCCTGCAAAACCAATCATCGATTTAATAGCTGATGTGGATTCATTTGAACAGATCACTGATATTTCTCCGTTATTATTTAATCATGATTGGCATTATGTACCTCCCCATTTAGATAACAAAGACTGGAGAAGATTTTTTGTAAAGGTGAAAAACGATAAACGTGTCGCTCATCTTCATTTAATGCTAAAGGGAGAAGAACGATGGGAAAAGCAATTACTTTTTCGCGATAAATTAAGGGATAATCCACACCTAGTTATTGAATACGCTGGTCTCAAAAATAAACTAGCACAAGAATTTAGCCTTGATCGGGAAGCCTACACAGAAGCAAAAACAAAATTTGTTAATCTTGTACTTCGGTCATGATAAACAACAGAACTGTATTTTTTTTGAGTAAACGGATGGTAAGGAGTTTTCTTGGTCTACAACTACCAGTTACAGGTGTGAGTAAACATTTTAGAAAAGAGTTACCAAAGGTGAGTGATACACCACCTTTGGTAACTCTTTTTGTTTATTTCCTCTATGGTTCGTGTTTGAAATGAAGGCAGTTTTAAAAATGTGAAAAATATCGACATTCCTCTATCTCCATAACTAATCGATATTAGTTATGGCGATTCCTAAAAATTTAAAAATAATAGATGTAAAAAAATAGAATTAAATAGTACGTACGAAAACACGTACGATACTACAGACTTTTTCTGTACTCGAATAATGTTCTATAGTATACTTTATTCAAATGAAATAATAGGAGTTGATCACGATGGGTATTCATATTCCAGAAAGACCTAAGTTCAGCGATGAACAAATCACAGCAGCTGGAGTTGCTTCTAAAACGTTCGGCAAAGTACGAGCTGCTGCAAAAAAATCACCCCAATATATTTTGGCCAACAACAAGCTCGACAGTGTTGTGTTAGATTACGCACACTACCTCAAAATGTATCAAGAGCTTGAAACGTACCGCGAATTATTTTATATGGACGAAATCGCCCGTCGTGCTGAATACGCTGATGCGCATCCCGAAGACTCTATCTCACTACGCGAAGCTGTAGGGGAAACTAGCTATGCTCAAATTATGTCTAGTGATCCCGATGAAGTTGCAGATGACGAGTTATTCGAATAAATGAGCCAAGATCGGTTTAAGATTCGGTTCGATAAGAAGGCTCAAAGGGAATACGATAAGCTAGATGGCAGCGTAAAAGGACATGTGAATAAGGGATTAGCAAAGCTACGAACACGGGCTGATACACTTGGAAAAGAACTTGAAAACAAGCGAAATATGAAATTGCATGGTTGTAAGGAATTGAAGTTTAAAGGCAGTGGCATTCGAGTTATTTATCGAATTACAGGTAGAACAGAGGACGAGTTAGAAATCGTCATGATTCTTGGTATAGGAGATCGAGACGAAGATACAGCATTTAAAGATGCTTCTAACCGACTTGCAGATTTCTTAAAAAACCTAGAAGACTAAATAATCTTAAGAAACCTCCAGTAAGGAGGTTTTTTTATTTGATCATACTTTCAACAGTAAGGCTTCATAGTAGAAAGTGTAGACATAATAATAGAGGAATAGTAAAGACAATCCTCTATTATTAGAAATAACTTCATAACACAAAAAGAATATAGATAAGGCACTTGAATAGTTAGTTGAACCTCTAACTGCTCAAGTGCCTTACTTCGTTTATTGTTATTTACAAAACCGTGCTAGTTAAAATTTCTTTCATCCCAAACTAATTTTTCGGGATAAATATTTAGTTTTCCTCCAAGCACTGAATGGTATTCGATTAATTTCACTTTCATCTCACGACACCCACTATAAAACGTAGAAAAAAGCCCCGCCGGTCCGCCACCAATGATACTCACGTCAAAAATCTCTTTAAGCTTCATCGAAAAACTCCTTTCTTTAAATTTTTCTACCCTTGCCATATGGAATGCATACAGGGGTCCCATATATGGGATCTTTCCCTATTTCACAGCGCATGGAAAATACATCGTTGACCATTTGAGGGGTGATCACTTCTTCTGGTTTGCCTTGTGAATAAACATTCTTATCGCAAATGGCTACAATGTGATGCGCATAACGGCACGCTAAATTTAAATCGTGAAGAACCATCACGATGGTTCTGTTTTCTTTTTCATTTAACTCAAACAGAAGATCTAAAATTTCGATTTGATGCGCTAAATCCAAATAGGTTGTTGGTTCATCTAATAAAATAACATCTGTTTTTTGAGCGAGTGTCATCGCAATCCAGGCACGCTGTCTTTGGCCACCTGATAACGAATCCACCGTTTTTTCTTGAAATTCTTTCATATCGGTTAGTTCTAACACACGATTGACGACAGACTCATCTTCCTCCGACCATTGCTTTAACCAGCTCTGATGAGGATACCTGCCCTGTTTAACTAGTTGTAAAACCGTTAGACCTTCTGGAGCTAACGGAGTTTGAGGAAGAATAGCCAGTTTCTTAGCTACTTCTTTTGTGGACTGTTTTTTTAACCCCATCCCATTTAGTAAAATCTCTCCAGTTTGTGGTTTGATAAGCCTTGCTAAAGATCGCAACAAGGTCGATTTCCCACAGCCATTGGCTCCAACAAAAACAGTGATTTCTCCTTTTGGGATGGTTAATTGTAAATCTTCAATGACTTTAGTTTGACCATAGCCTAAGGATAAAGAATGTGCTTCTAACATACGTATTTCCTCGTCCCCTTTCTATCGCATTATCCATTTCGATTTCGAAATAGGAGATAAATGAAAAATGGTGCGCCAATGGCAGCCGTAAATACGCCCGCCGGAAGATCTAAGGGTAAAAATGCAGTGCGCGCCACAAAATCAGCTAACACCACAATCATTCCGCCGATTAATGCCGATACCGGTATAAGTGCAGCAAACGAGCGACCAATCAGTAAACGCCCAATGTGTGGCGCGATTAAGCCAACAAATTCGATTCCTCCCGCGAAAGCTGCCGCTGTTCCCGCAAGAACAACACTAATCAGTAGCAACAAAAAACGCCTAGATTGAACTTTCACACCAAGCCCCGTCGCAATATCATCTCCCAATTCCTTGACACTTACAGAACGTGCCAGAAAAGCCGTTAACGGAATAAATAGGAGAACAAAAGGTAACATCGAATAGACATGTCCCCAATTCGAACCGTATAAACTGCCGGTCAACCAGAGATAGGCTTTGGTGGTTACAGCTGTATCGCTCAACACAATCATCATTAAGACAATCGCTTTCATCGCAGCCGCGATTCCGATACCGATTAATACAAGACGAATGGGTGTTACCCCGTTATTCCATGCCAGCAAATAGATGATTGAGGCGACGATCACTGCCCCTAAAATTGCAGCTACTGGCATAAATACTGCACTAACTGTTCCTAAGAAAACCACAATAAAAATAATTGCGCCCGCAGAAGCTCCAGCTGTGATGCCGATGATGTCTGGTGAGGCTAAAGGATTCCGTATAATTGCTTGCAAAATAGATCCTGCCACGCCTAAAGCTGCGCCGACCATAAAGGCAAGTAACACACGTGGCAATCTCAGTTCGTTCAGTATAAAGTCCGGTTCTACAATTCCCATTAAATTTTTAATGATGACCCATGGACTGATAAAACTACTTCCAACCGACAGACTCATCATCAATATCGCGATAGCTAATAAAGCGAGTGCTATTACAGTAGTAATGGTTTTTTTATCGACTTGAAAAGAAAAATTTTCTGATTTATTTTTAACCGTAATGTGTCTACCCACTCTTCACCACGCCTTTCCGAGCAATATAAATGAAAAACGGTGTGCCAATTAACGCTGTCATCACACCAATGGGCATTTCTTGTGGAGCAATAATAAATCGAGCAACCACATCTGCCAGTAACAGTAAGCTAGCCCCCATTAAAGCACTCAAAATAATCACCCAACGGTAATCAGGTCCAACGATTCCTTTGACTAAATGAGGAACAATCAAACCAATAAATCCAATTGAACCTGCTACGGCTACGGAGCCACCAGCTAATACAATAACGACTATACCAATGACCACTTTCAGTAAGGCCGTTCGTTGACCTAAGCTCTTCGCTACATCTTCTCCTGCAAGTAAGATGGTCACGGGTTTCCCTAAGAATAAAGCAATGATTAAGGCGATTAACATATAGGGTAAGACGGGAATAATCATATCTAAACTTCTTCCCGACACCGATCCTGCTAACCAAAATAAAATGCTCTGCAGTCGTTGTTCATCAACCACAAGCAAACCTTGCGTAAACGAAACAAAAAGGGCAGAAATGGCGGCTCCGGCTAAGACCAATCTAATAGGCGATAACCCGTCTTTTCCTAGTGAACCCAGAAAGTAGACAGAGACCCCCGCTACTCCTGCACCTAAAAAAGCAATCCACATATACGACTGCAGGGAATCTACAGAAAAAAAGGTCGCTGACAAGACGATAAAAAATAACGCTCCTGCATTAACGCCTAAGATATCTGGAGAGGCTAATGGGTTTCTCGTCATCGCCTGCATTAATGCACCTGCCACAGCTAAGTTAGCCCCTATAAAGGTTGCGATAATGGTTCTTGTCATTCTAGAAGTTGTGACAATAATGTGTTCGGTATTCGTTGCATCAAAGTAAAGAAGTGCTTCAATCGTCGTCCAAAATGGAATTGAATTTTGCCCTAATGAGAGACTCAAAACAAATGAAAAAATCATCACCATAATAGAAGCAAACAAAACAACTAATTTAAAAGGTTTATGAGCTGACAACTTCCTCATATTTATCCCTGCTTTCCATAGCCATTAAAGAAAGTAAGGGATGGGATTTCCCCACCCCTTACCGTTTTATTTTTCTAATCCGAATCGATCGTACATATCATCCAACATAAGATTCGCTGAAATGATCCCGCCACCAAGATTCCATACAATTTCGTCTACCTCATAAACTTGATTTGATTTGACAGCATCAAGATTTTCCCATAACGGATGGTTGGTCCACTCTTCGTATGTTTTAACCACCGCTGGATCGTTTTTATCCATGAAAATATAAAAAGCATCCGCATTCATTTCTATAATGCTTTCTTTGTCTGTTAATTTGATGATATCTGGACTGTCATCTTGCATATTTTTGGGTCCTTCAAATCCAAGTTCAGCTAAAATGGATCCTGCAAAACCAGTGTAGTAAATACGTGAATGGTCTGCTCTAAAATTTAACACCGCAACGTGCTCTGGAGCTTCATCACCCATCTTCACTTCTAGCTTTTCTTTAAAATCAATGACTCGGTTATCCCAATCCTCTATGACTTCTTGAGCTTCAGTTTCTTTATGTAAGGCTTGCCCCATCAGATTGACCGTATCTTTAAAGACAAATACGGTTTCATGGGCTATCGTTGGCGCAATGGCTGACAATTGTTCATACACTTCTTCGTGTCGAATTTTAGACGCAATAATTAAATCCGGCTTTAACTTAGCGATTTCTTCTAAGTTTGGCTGTGTTTCTTGTCCGACGATTGGAACTTCACCTAACTCTTCTGTTAAATAATTGTAAACGGGTTGTTCATCCCATGATTCCACAATGCCAACGGGCGTTACACCAAGGGCGACGGCTGCATCATTTGCGCCTTGATAAAGAGTCACCACTCGCTGGGGCGTTCCTTTAATTTCTGTAGTTCCCATCGCATGTGTGATTATTTGACTCTCCGCATCACTTGCCGACTCTGCTTCTGTATTAGACGATGCCGAGTTGCTACACCCTGCTATAACTAAAGATAAGGATATTAACGCTATACTTAAAAAAATTGTTCTCTTTTTACTCTGATTCGAATACAAATCTCTTCACTTCTTCCTTCTTTAATTAAGTTCTTATTGATAATGAAAATCATTATCAATAAGAACTTAATTTTTATTATAACGACTCTCTACTTGTATAGCTACCCTTTTTCAAAAATTTTCTATTTAACAATTATTTAGAGCGAGTAAAATATGTTATGCAAATGAATAAATAGAAAAAAAGAAGACCATTTCTTGTGGAATTAAGTCACCACAACTAATTCACAGAAAAAAGGCCTTCCCAGGGACTCAGTATACGGCAAACACCACAGAAAACTAACGTAAATGTGGCGTTTACCAATTACTAGAACCACTACGTGGCAAATAATGAACGACCAAAAAGCACGGATTTCTTATTCAGAAATCCGTGCTTTTGATTAAAGATTTATTTATTTCGTACATGGATTAGATACTGGATGTTGGTGACCGTTAAGATAATAACGATCGTAAAAATACTAAAAAGCTGTGAAGAATCTGAAGCAATCGAGTATAACAACAATAGGATCACCGCTCCGACTAAAAGAGAATTCATCGTATAATGAGTTTTGTATAACCCACCAAGCATGACATGTTTTTCTCCGTCATCAGAAACTTCTAGTAACTTTTTTGCATAATCTGTGTCATTGATTGAAGGAAGTTCACGCTCTGGATACATTTTTTGTACGAGACTAGAAAGTATGAAAGAGAGTGCAGCGCTGACAAACGTTAAAGCAATACCTGTCACAAGCATCCAAAAAGCTTGACCTGTTATAGCAGTCACACTTAAAGCTGCTAAACTGATCAACATGGCAACGTTGGAACAAAGACTGGCGTCTGAATACCTTCTGTACATACGTCCTTCTGCAGCATCTTCATCATCTCCGGTAAATTCTTGATTGGTAAGTGACAAAACGCTGAAATAGAAATATATCGTAAGCAAAGTTAGTAGTGCTGCGATTGCTAGAAGAGCAATATTGCCTATAAATGCATAGCCAGACAAATCGATGCGAAAATCGTCTTCAAGTAAAACTAGCATTCCGAAAAATCCAACCAATGCGCCAATAATCAGCTGACCACTTGTTTTCAACATTTTCTTCATCCTAACTCCTCCTCGTTGAATTGAAAAATCTCTTGAACCGGTTTATCAAAGACCCGCGCAATCTTCATTGCAATGAGCAACGAAGGCATAAACTCTTCGCGTTCGATCAAACTTACGGTTTGGCGTGAAATCTTTGCACGTTTCGCCAATTCTGTTTGATTTATACCTAAACTCGCCCTTAACTCCTTTAACTTTGTTTTCATGTCTTCACCTCTTTATAACTAAAGTGTAAACGATACGTTTCAAAATGACAAATATATTAGTCAAAAATGCGACTTTAATGTTAAAAATTCTTTTTGCAAGGAGGACTAGCTAAAACGAGAAATGTTCTCTATCAACTATATTATTGAAATAAGGTACAATCAAATTACCCGAGTATATGAAAGAATTATCTGATTTCCCTTAAATTAAATACAATTCTAAATGAGTTGTTTTTTATTTCCTGTTAAATGGGGACTGTCTTTATGGAAAGTCATTGTTAATGTTAATGCAAGGGCTTATCGGTGTGTTCGGTTAAATAATAATGTCATTAAGAGAACATAACCTTTAACAAAAGGACCATTTTGTAGAATATATTGGTAACTTCTTTACCCTTTATCCGTCTAACGATAAAAGGAGGGATTAGCTGAGAATGCGAATATTATTTTTAAGTTTGTCTGTTTTTATTTTATCAACAACTATTGGATGTTCTAATTCTTCAATTACACCAGAAACTTATACAACTCAAAATCCGGACGCAAAAGAGATTTTAACATTAGACCCTAAGGCTGATATATTTCAACTCGATGGTGTGATTTATCAGACTGGAATTGAGTGGGTTGAAGAACTGTCTTTAACCAAAGATAAACAGGTAGGAGAAATAAAAACAAGAAATGATACTGATACAAACTTTGAAGATGGTATGTCGAACAAGTTGCCTGTTGGTGCAAAAATTTATTCAGCTGAAGAATCGGATGAAGTTGCAGGGCCAATTTTACTCGTAGAATCAGAGGGGAAACTCCTTAAATACTACGGACTTGTGGAAGGTTAACCAATTTATCTATATCCATAATCGGATACGATTGTTGAGTAAACTTTTTAGAAAAGAATAGCCTTTGTTTTAGAATTGAGGCAAAGACTAACCTCATCATATAAATTCATATGAAGTAAATAAAACCAAATGAGATTCTTTGTTCAGAAATGAAAATAGTATCGACAATCCTCTGTTTTCTCTACGCCGATTGTAAAATTAAGCTAGACAACTGAAAAAGCCATCCTCCAAAGAAGATGACTTTCCTTTTTTCCGACGCCTATTTCCTCGGTTCCTCATATTTAAGGATGCAATTATTTATTCTTGCCGTGTGAATATCATTAGAACCTAGTTGGATTTTCTTTTCACCAATCCACATTTCATCTATTTCACTAAAGTGATGCGTCTTTACTACATTACGTACTTGTAATACTGTTTTAAGAGATTCAATTTAGGCTCATAAATAGAGCTGAGGAATTAATTTTCGATTTCAAGAATAGCCTCGATTTCTTCTTGGACCTCTCGATTCACCAAACGAGAACGTTTTTTTCTCAATTCAAGATCCATTTCTTGGTCAATAAAGTTATTCGTATGTTTATCAAAACAATTAAAACAAATAGAGTAAAAGTCTTTATTCTCTTTCTTTAAAAAATTAAATTCCCACGTTTCAAGTTCCAAATAACTTACTTGATCTTTCGTTTCTTTTCCACATATTTCGCAAGTTGTTTTCATGATAAAAACACCCTTTCATACAACTACCTTTTATTTTTTTCCTGACGCTCTTTGATTCTTTTTAAACGCCCATGATATTTCAATATATTCGCTTGTGATTGTTTGGCATCTTCGCTAGTAGGCTGCAAGTTGGCAATATCCCAATATTTAATAACGACATCTAATACTTGGTCAAAGTATTGGAGTGGTCCATAATTCGTATCTATGGCAATGGTTTTCATTCTATCCTTAAAGTCTGGCATAACGGCACCTGGCATAGAAAAATTAATAATTACTTTCTCAAAAAAAACAATGAAATTCGGATCAAGTTCAAGATGGGCTTTCACTGTGTCGCGATAGAATGCATAATGAAGTGCTTCGTCTTTCGCTACACGTCGAAGTAATGTTGCTAAATCTTTGTCGTAAAGACCCGCTACCTTAGCTACATTATTATAAAAAACGAGTGTAGCTAACTCTTGCAAAGTAGTATAGGCCATTGTTGCTAGAGGATTCGTGAAATCTGGAAACCAACCACTCTCAACTACTCGTTTTCTTAATTGATGCAATCTTACGGGATCAACATTTCGTGTCACCAATAAATACGTTTCCAGTAAGTTAGAGTGCTGGTCTTCTTCAGCCGTCCAAGTGCGTACGAAATCATTTATGACTTCCATTGAATTTTTAAATGTATAATCCAAATGCGAAGTATACCAAGGTAAATTTACTTCTGTAAGTAACGCTGTTTCTACCGCAATAACTACACCTTCTGGAAGAGTTACTTGACTCTCCTCCCAAGGAACTCGTTTAAAGGACATGGCCTTGTCCCATGGTATAAATTCGTGATAGCTCCAATCAATATTTGCAGAACGTTCCTTATGTAATTGATATAATTCTTTAAGGCGTGGTTCTAAGCGTATATCTAAATCTGAATTTAACATGATCTATTCTCCTTTAGGTGTTTTCCTAACTTTAAACCATTTGAATTTTTTTAACAATTATAATATACATTTAATTATAAATAATCCTCTGTTTTCTTATACTTAAGTGACATAAGTTTACAGCAACTAAAAAGCGAGCCACCTCAAAAGGGAAGTAGATTCCTTACAATCTACTCATCCGCTTTATATGGAGCAGCTGACATGATCCCCTTGTCCGGTTGCTAAACACTTGTTGCTACGCCCTTTCGCGCAGGAGTCATGCCGTAGTCGACATTAAATGAAGGAAGGACGTGTAAAAAGAATGGTCGATCTAGGTGATAAGCCACTACTAATCGGAGATAAAGTAATTCTTAGACCGTTTAAGAATGAGGATTTTTCGTTTATAGAGGAATGTTTAAAGGATCCAGAAGTATTAAAACTGACAGGAAGCCATTCGGATTTTGATCGGGAAGCGACTCTCCATTGGTACAAGACAAGAAATAGCCAAACGGATCGCTTAGATCTTGCGATTGTTGACTCATCCAAAGATGTCTTAGTAGGAGAAGTGGTGATCAATGCATACGATGAAGAAAACCATGGTATGAATTTCAGAATTCTCATTGGACCGAGGGGAAGAAATCAAGGTTTGGGAACAGAAGCAACTCAACTGATCATCGATTACGTATTTCAAAATACGACACTCACCCACCTAACTTTAAGTGTTTTTGACTTTAATCCAAGAGCCAAGCGTGTTTATGCAAAGGTTGGCTTTGTACTATCTGGCATTGATAAAAACGACCTGCAGTTCGAAGGCGACTGGATTGATTCGATTCATATGAAGTTAACAAGAGAGAATTGGCTCAACAGAAAAAAATGATTTTTGAATTAAAAGAATGGTGGTTTTACTAGTCAAGAACAGACGAATTACTCACTTATTTGGGTTTTCATAATTAAACACAAGTAATGAATAAACGTTTTAGAAAAGAAAATGTAAGATGGTTAATTACTTGTACGTTGATCTGGAGGTATTTATGAACACTCATTATTATTTAGGTTGGTTTACCGATTTTTTTCCTGAGCGTTTGAGTCAAATGTTACGAGATGATATAACGGAAAGAAAATCACTCGTTATGATTAGCTCGAATCCGTTAGACGCTCGAGTAGATGGTGCCATTGAACGCTCATGGCTTCACCATGCGGACATTTTATTTGATGACTACTATTTAATCGATTATTGTGTACAGAAAGATGCTGCCCAGACGCTCATTCAAAACGCTTCCGTCATTTTCTTGTTAGGTGGCGATACGCTTAAACAAAATGAATTTTTAATGGCCTACGGATTGTCGGAATGCATCCGAAAAAGTAATGCCATTGTGATTGGCGCAAGCGCTGGTGCGATTAATATGGCAGCTAACTGGTTATGCTCAAAAAACTTTGGCTATCCAGTTGAAGAAAACATCATTTATGACGGCATTGGTCTTGACGATTTTTCCGTTTTGTCTCACTTTGATCTTGAAAATAATATGGCTTTGATTTTAAACGACCTCTCTTCCCTTTCAGAAGAAATGAAGATTTATGCATCGAATAAGGATTGCGCACTACGTATAAAGGAAGGTAAAATCGATATTCTTGGCAGTGTCTATGTAATTTCCCGCTCAGAGATTCAAAAGTTAGAGGAAACATGCTAGTTCGTTCAAACAGCTATAATTACTCCACAAAAATAAACAATGTTTATTTACCAATACTACTTAGTACGCAGTGGACCAGCTAGTTTTTAATATATGTATCGACAATCCTTTATTTCCTGTACAGAAGTGAACTATTTATAGAAAGAAAGTACAAATTGGGCTATTGATGTTACGGCTTATCGGCATGTTGGGTTAAATAATTAGGTGAAGGAGAGCTTTAAGAATGACTAGTTGGAATATAAGAAAAGCAACTTTAACTGATGCTGATGAGCTTCAAAAATGCATGCATTCAGCTTATTTAAAGTATTCGGATAGGATAAACATTAACAATCTACCTCCAATGAATGTAGATTATAAGGATGAAATAGCTTTTTTTCCAGTTTGGGTTGTGGAGTTTAATAACCAACTAATCGCTGGATTGGTATTAGTATTGGAAGAAGATTATGCATCACTTGCTAATATTGCTATAGATCCTGGCTTTCAAGCTAAAGGTTTAGGGAAGTTTTTACTAAACTTTGCAGAACAGGAGATAAGAAATAGAGGATATTCAGAGATGAAATTGGCTACTCATGTTTTATTCACTGAAAATGTATTATTTTATCAAAAACGAGGGTGGGTTATTGTCGATCAAGATGAAACTAAGGTATATATGAAAAAATATTTGAAATGAGTTTTTCACAAACGGGTGCGATTGTTGAGTAACCATTTTGAAAGAAGCATTTGGTGATGCATCCCAAAAGTTGGAGTTTAAATCTAACTTTTGGGATGTTTTTATATGGCAAAATTTCTATAGAGTAACCGAAAATAAATGCTCGGTTACAAAGTACTATCGCCAATCCTCTGTTTTCTGTACTTAAATGGCATATTTTATGAACTCTTGCTGGAAAAGTAATAATCCAATACACTCGCCTCTCCCATTAAAACAGTCTTTGCAGAAAAGCTCGAGACGATGATTGTAAGAGGTACAGTCGATACTCAGTCATTCTATAATCTCTGTGCTGTCCTCTAGACACCTTAAAAATGTTGAAAGGAGGATTGGAGAAAAAAGAACTCCACTCTTCACAATAACATGGGCAATAAATTTCACACTTCGCTTCACTTACTTCATGCCTTCTTAAATACGTATTTTTGTGCCTAGAAGTGTGAAATTATTGCTTAAACTTGTCTAGTTCGTAGTTAAAAGTATCTCTACCGCTGTTAATATGTCTAACAACATACCTTTTTCTCTCGCTGTGACAGAGTTGTATTTTTATTTTTATCGTCATCCCCCCTACTATCCACATGTATTTTTTATTTGCGAACACTTATTTTGGCTAGTTTTTCGTTTAGCAATGTTTTTTCTAATTCATTTAATGCCTCTTGTTCGTCGCTGCCATCAGCTTTAATGTCGAACTCAGAACCAAATGCAATTCCTAAAGACATAACCCCTAGTATGGATTTTAAATTGACCGTTTTTTGGTTATAAACCAATTTGACATCTGCTTCAAACTTGTTTGCTACGTTTACTAAAATTGTTGCAGGACGCGCATGGATTCCCAATTCATCTGTAATTGTAAATTGTTGACTAACCATCTTCTTCAAACTCCTTCGCTATTTGTGTTTCCCAAATTTTTTCCGCAATATTTTCCATTTTTTCATAAGTATTAACTAAGCTACCAAAGCAAACGATAGCTTAGTATAGGTGAATACCGCTATAGTACCTTATCCCTTTAACTCAATCGCCTGGTCTAATACTTTGTCGCCTTGCATCATTCCATATGCCATCTGATTAATAATATCCACTTTGATTCCCAGTGGTTCTACTTGTTGTTTAATCTTTTTTTCAAGGTATCTAACTTGTGGACCAATCAAGACGACATCAATTTTTTCTAAATTATTTTTTAATTGTGATTCTGCGACTGCACTAATTTCTACGTTCATCTGTCTTTCTTCAGCCGCTTTTTTCATTTTGTTCACTAGCATAGAAGTAGACATTCCGGCAGAACATACCAAAATAATTTTCATTTTTTTGCCTCCTCAATCATTTGCATTTTTTCATACATATCGATCATTTCACTCGCTAAGTCTTTCACTGTTATTGCTGTCATCAAATGATCTTGGGCATGAACTAAAATCACAGAAATTAGGTTGACTTCTCCGTTCGCTTCTTCTTGCAAAAGCTTAGTTTGCTGCTGATGGGCTATAGTAAATTCCTCTTCGGCTTCTGCAATTTTTTTGCGAGATTCATCAAATTTATAGTTTTTTGCCAAAGCAATCGCTTCCATTGAACTAGACCGTGCGTTTCCAGCATGTAAAATGATCGTGAATGACAACATTTGGATTTCTTCTACTGTTTGCATCTTTATTCTCTCCCCGCTTGTTTTCTTAAAGCTCTTGCTCCTACTATAACAAATGGAATATACATCAATGTAGCGAGCACCAGATTAAATACTTGCAGTGCAACCCCTCGCCAACTCCCACCTGTCACTAAATAACCACTTAAAATGGGTGGTGTAGTCCACGGAATTATGGCAACAGTCTTTGGTACCAAGCCGCTAGACAGAGCTAGATAAGAAGTGACGGTTAAGGTTACAGGCACCATTATGAATGGGATTAACATAGCCGGATTAAGTACAATCGGTAAGCCAAAAATTACAGGTTCGTTGATATTGAATATTGCGGCTGGAGAAGAAAGTTTTCCAACTTCGCGATAAGGATGATTTTTTTCTTTTCTGATGACAATAAAAATCGCTGCGATTAACGCAATTGTTGTACCTGATCCCCCCATAAATACATACGAATCAAGAAATGGCTTAGTTACTGTATTTGGCACATCAAATGCGGAAACCCCACTTTTGAAGAGTTCTAAGTTTTCTTGAATCAAGGGCAAATACAGTGGTTCAATAATAGAGCCAATAATATTGGTTCCATGTAACCCGAAGAACCACAATAAGTGATTCAAAAAGGCAATAAAAATTGCGGCTGGCAGTGTATTTCCGAGTCCTTGTAGCGGTTGTTGAATCACGATAAAGATAAATTCAAATACACTTATCTCGGCAAAAATACTCATAAGGGCCTGGAAGCAACCCACTAAAATTAAGATAATGGTTGCTGGAATTAAAGCTTGGAATGAACGTGCAACCCCTTCAGG
The DNA here is from genome assembly GCF_001465835.2 of Planococcus kocurii. NCBI lineage: Bacteria > Bacillati > Bacillota > Bacilli > Caryophanales > Caryophanaceae > Planococcus > Planococcus kocurii. The sequence continues at coordinate 3,202,470 of NZ_CP013661.2, read as the reverse complement.
AACACCTTCTGGCATTTTAATGGTCCATCGTGATTTTACTAAAATTCGGAATAACTCTGTCAAACCAATTGAAAGAATCATTGCAACAAACAAACCTTGAGCTCCCAGCCAAGCAAAGTTCAATCCCCAATCTTCTGTTACTGGAACAAGCATAATGTAAGCTGCAGCAGATATTAAACCTGCAGACAAACCATCTATTTCATAGGACTTTGCTAGATTGTAAGCAATCGAAAAGGCAACTAAAAGTCCTAAAACTGCGAATGTTCCATTCCAAATACTCCCCCCGACCGCTTGCCAGTTTCCTTCACCTAATACGCCATTCATCCATTCTACAAAATTGAAAGAACCTAATGGCGGAAAGTTATTGATTAAAATAGCCAGTGATCCTACAATAATTAACGGCATGATAGAAACAAAACCATCACGAACTGCTACAAGGTGACGCTGTGCACCAATTCTACCCGCAATCTCAATAAACTTTTCGGTAACTTTACCATTCATCCTGTCTCCTCCTCGAATTGTGGTAAGTAATCTTTGTGTGCTTTTAACAGTTCGTCTAGCAAGATTTTACTGCCCTTTTCATCACTCACTAGAGGATTCATAATCATTGCATTATACGCATCATTGTAATTGCCAGAGAGACCGGCTTTAATAACAAGTTCTTCAAATGCCTTCATTTGGTAAACCACTCCTTTAATCACTGAAGGCAGTGGACCGACCGAAATGGGCTTTGCCCCATTTTTAGAAATGATGCAATTGGTTTCAATTACTGCGTCGTAAGGCAAATCCGGAATAGCACCATTGTTGAAGGTATTGACTGTTTGTACGTCTTTTTTGTTATTGTAAATGGAATTCATTAAGCTGCAAGCCACGTCGCTATAAAATGCACCTCCACGTTTTTCAAGTTCTTTCGGTTTATCATTTAAGTTTGGATTTTGATAAAGTTCAAATAATGATTTTTCTAGTTCTTGTACATTTTCTGCACGCGTTCCGTTTTCATTAAACGCTTTAATGTCCTTGGCTAATACTTCTTTTGTTTGGAAGTAATATTGGTGATAGGGATTAGGCAAAAGCTTTGTTGCATCGATAAATGTACTTGACCAGCCAAGATTCACGATATTCGCGGGAGAGTAATCCAAACCTTGTTTTAATTTGTTTAGCACTTCTTCTGTATAATCCAGCCCATTCACTGTCACTTTTTTTCCGAAAACAAAGTGATTTATTCCGATGAATTCAATTTCTACTTCCTCTGGCGAAACATCCAAAATCTCAGCTGTAGAATGGCGCATATTAAAAGGAATATTGCACACGCCGATAACTTTATCGTGCGCTGAATGCTTTAATAGCGTTTCTGTAATAATTCCTGCTGGATTTGTAAAATTGATCATCCACGCTTCAGGACAAATATGATGAATATCTTCTGCCATTTCCATCATGACCGGAATCGTTCTAAATGCTTTAAAAATTCCACCAGCTCCATTTGTTTCTTGTCCGATAAATCCATGATTTAATGGAATACGTTCGTCTTTCGCCCTTGCTTCTAATCCTCCGACTCGGATTTGTGTAGATACAAAATCAGCACCTATTAAGGCTTGTTTGCGATCCAGTGTCCATGTCAGGTTAATAGGCTTACCGGATTTCAAAATCATTCTTTTTGAAAGTTCTCCAACTACTTGTAGTTTGTCCTTTCCATTTTCTATGTCGACCAATACAATGTCCGTTACAGGCAATGAATCATGTCTTCGAATAATCCCTTCAATAATTTCAGGGGTATAACTTGAGCCACCGCCGATAACAACTATCTTCAAACTCATTTCACAAAACTCCTTTACCGTTAAGATGAATGCGCTCTCACTCTATTGTGCAAAACATACTAATAGAGCTGTAGATCTAGCTACATGTAGACCTTCTTAAGCCACGCCTAATTAGTCAATTTATTCTGTTAATAATAACTATTTTTCTCAAATGTAATGTATCATACATTTAAAAATTTGTATATAACAAAAATACATTTAACTTTAATGTGATAAAAGTTTGTTATTGTATCTTTAATCTTGTACACTTTAGACATGAATAATGAAGGAGCATTGCAATGGATAAAAATCAGGCACTTCATGCTTACATTAAAGAAGACTTACTTAATCAGATAAAATTAGGGACTTATAAAGTAGGTGACAGAATTCCAACCGAGTTAGAATTGTGTAAAGACTTTAATGTTAGTCGGACGACTGTTCGAACTGCACTAAAACAACTTACTATGGAAGGTTACCTCGTCAGAAAACAGGGCAACGGTACTTTTGTTGCAGAACAAAAAGTGAAACAGACACTTTCCCACACTGTTGAGCGCTATAGTGATCAAATAGCAGTTCAAGGTAAAAAAGCAGAAATATCGCTTGTCAGCATTCAAGTAATTCCTGCTACAGAATCATTAAAACAAGTTTTAAATGTATCTATCGACGATCCAATTCAGTGCATAGAAAGAATTAGAAAAGCAAATGGAGAGCCAACACAATTCGAAATTTCTTATATTCCATGGTCATTAGCACCTGGTATTACGCAACAACATGCAGAATCTTCTTTGTATGAAACACTAAAAAAGGTTTATCATTTACAAATTGCTAAGACCACTGAGCATGTAGAAATTATCTTTCCAGATGAGCGAGTTGCTCAGCATCTGCAGTATAAAGAAGGATTGCCTTGCTTTTATATTGAGACCGTAGCAGAGGATATAAATGGCAATGTATTTGAGTATTCACGTTCTTACTTTCGAGGAGACAAAACAAATTTTGTCATCAGTCGCAATTACTTGATGGACGAATAAGTATAGGGGGCTTTATTAGTGAGAGTGCTATTTAATGCAGATGACTTTGGATTAACTGAAGGTGTGACGGATGGAATCATCCAAGCTCACACCAATGGAGTTGTTCAATCCACTACACTTATGATGAATGGACTTGCAAAAGACTATGCTGTAGAAAAAGCGAAACAGTTTCCCTCTTTGCGTGTAGGAATCCACCTTGTGCTAACTTGGGGAGTGCCTTTAAGTAAAGAAGTACCGTCATTAATCAATGCGCAAGGCTTGTTTAAATATACAAGTTCTTTTGAGGAGATGGATCCTCCGCGTTTGGAAGACGTAGAAAAAGAATGGCGAACTCAACTAAATGCCTTTATCGCTACCGGCATTCCGCTCCATCACATAGATAGTCATCATCACGTCCATGGCTGGGAAGCATTAAAAAATGTCGTACTAACACTTGCTGAAGAATATTGCGTTCCTGTTCGGTATGTAGATTCTTTAAAAAAACATCCGACTGTTCTTTTATCAGAAGTTTTATGGCTGAATTTTTATGACAACGGGATTAGCGAAGACATTTTCAACAGCCTTCAGCAATTTAAAGGCAAAACAGTCGAAGTAATGACCCATCCCGCAATCGTAGACGATCCATTAAAAGCGATAAGTTCCTACCAAGAGAAAAGAGCAGAAGAACTTTCCATCTTGTGTGCATTAAAAATTCCAGAATGGGTGGAGCTTATGGAATGAGTATGCTTCTGTCTCTTTTCTTCTTTTCGCTTTTTCTACCGTTTTAGAATTCCTCATAGCTACTGAAAATAAGCCGTTTCAAATAGCAAATTCTGCTCGTTAAATTTGACTCCTCGGCTTTATTTGATGCAGTTTGTCTTTAAGCTGCTTCTGTAGAGGCTCTATGTCAAACTTAGGAAAATCCAAAGGCATGTATGTGGTTCATTTATTAAGTACGAAATACATTTGAAATGTTGGAAAGCCGCCTATTGAGCGGCTTTTTCTATTAATATTTTTGATGGCTACACCTCGCAATAAAAGCTCAAGAAAATTCTTATTAGTTTATTCCAATTATTTGGATATACTGTCCGAATACAATGAAATACTGTCCATTTCTCAACAAATACTGTCCAAATCTCACAGGATACTGTCCGCATCATATACTTTACTGTCCAAACGCCAAAACGCCTCAAAAAAAGGGCAATTCGCGTGAAGCGAATTGCCCTTTCAACCACTATTATCATACTTTTATTGCAACGATTGGCGTCATGGCACCAAGAACGTCAATTTCTATTTTTAATAATGGACTTAACCCAGCGAATCGCTGGATTAGTTTTTACGTTCGTTCATTTCTGAAACAGCGTCATTAAATTTGTCGAAGTCGAATTCGACGCTATTGGGTTTGTAGAAAAACAAGATCGATTCTTTTTCGCCTTGTGCAAGTAAGAACGTGACGACAGCCTTTGGACTTGTCATATCAATTCCTGCTTGGTTGGCATCCGTAAGTTTTGTCAAAATGTGTTCTGGTGTCCTGCTCACTCTAGTTGCCCCTCTCCGATTGCCGGCAAATTGCGAATGTCTAAAATGGTCGGCAACTTATTAAAATCTGGTCTTTGCGTCATGTCCATCAACATCGCTGCTGTTTCTTCTGGGCTGCTTAACAGGCCATTTTCTTTGTAATGAAGAAACTTTTCCAGTAAAGGAAAATCAGCCGCTTCGCTTTGGCGGATTTTTTCTTGCATGCCCGTATCAATGATTCCAGGTGCTACTGACACTACTTTTACATCGGCATTTTCTGCGTCCAAGCAAGAGCTAAAATGATCCAACCCTGCTTTTCCAGCACAATAAGCGCTCCATCCCTCATAAGCTTTGCGGCCCGCTCCTGAAGAAATATTAATGATTTTTTTGTGACTCGATCGGTCTTTCAGCTGTGCAATAAATGCACCACACAATAGCATCGGCGCCGTTAAATTAAGGACAATGCTTTGGCTAACTTGTGCTGTGTCATTTGTATGAGCAAATCCTATCGGTTCAATCGTCCCCGCGTTATTTACTAGCACAATGGTTTCCGTATCTTTCGAAATCCACTTTAATGCCTGCCCCATAATGTCTTCAATAGCATCTAGTTTTGTTAGGTCAAACGCCAGAAAGTTGTCATCTGGCCAGTTTTCTGGTTTAGTGCGCGCAATTCCAATGACTTGGTGACCTTGTTCATTAAGTTGTCGACTCCATTCAAAACCGATTCCTTTGGATGCGCCCGTAATAATATATGCTTCTTTTGCCATTATTTTTGTCCACCTTGTTGATACATAATTTCTCCTGCTACGACGGTCATTACGGTTTCAACTTCTAAAATCTGTTCTTCGTTACCCGCAAATAGATCTCGGTCAAATACCGTGAAATCGGCGTCAAATCCTTCACGAATAATCCCTCGTACGTTTTCCTTGCCAATCGTCGCGGCACTCCCGCTGGTGTACAACTGAACGGCTTCAAAGCGTGATAGTTTTTCTTCTGGCTGGTAACCTGCATGCGTTTCATAGGGCTTCCTACGTGTTACCGCAGCGTAAATCCCAAGACGCGGGTCTGCCTCTTCAATTGGTGCATCCGATCCCCCGGCACAAATCAAGCCGTGGTCCAATAGTTTTTTCCAAGCGTATGACCATTCTAAACGGCCTTCACCCAGCCGTTCCACTACCCAAGGAAAATCAGACGTCACGAAACTTGGCTGAAGATCTAACGCCACTTCGATTTGTTGCATGCGCGCTACTAAATCTTCACGGACTACCATCGCATGGATAAGACGGTCCCGTTTGTGTGCAGATACCGGATGTGCTTCAATGGCGTCTAACGCCATTTCAAGCCCAAGGTCTCCAATCACATGAATCGCTACAGCTTCTCCGTGTTTGCGTGCAACAGACACCAGCCGTTTTAATTCCTCATCTGATTGAATTGCCACACCGACAGTAGACGGATCATCATTATAGGGTTTGCTTAACAAAGCTGTGCGCCCACCAATCGACCCATCAGCAAAAATTTTCATTGGGCCGGGGTCAATAAACGGTTCAGCATAAGAAGCGTTTTCCATCATTTCCTCAAATGCACTGTGCGCTCTTAACAAATGTGCACGGAATTTCATATGGTCTCCAATCACATTTTTAAAAGCCTCGAGCGGTCGTGAATAATGACCGTAATAGCCCATGTCTTCTGTGTGGGCGCCCGTTAATCCGAGCGATAGTAAATGATCTACTGATTTTTGCAAAGCACGTGTTAAATAATTAACGCTGACTTCCGGGACTTGATTGGATACTAAATCCTGTGCTGCATCTAATAAGTAACCCGTCGGCTCTCCATCTGCATCCCGTACGATGAGTCCACCTTCTGGGTCTAGACTTTCCTTTGTAATTCCGGCAAGTGCTAATGCACTCGAGTTCGCCAAAATTGCATGACGGCAAACTCGTTTCAGCAGCATTGGTGACTTACTAATTTCATCAAGCTCATGGCGATGGAATATTTTACGGTCTGCAAAATTATTTTCATTCCAGCCTTCCCCGATAAACCAGTCGTCTTCTTTTAGTTCTTTCGTTGACTCAATTAATTGTTCACGCATTTCTTCTGAGCTTTCGATTTTTGACAAATCGACGCGCATCAATTTTTCACCGTGGCCGATCATGTGCATATGGCTATCAACTAATCCTGGATACATGCTCGCGCCTTCTAGATTAATTTCCTTATCAGCGAATGGTTTTAACTCTTCATAAGCCCCAATCTTCTCTATGCGATCGTCAGACACTAACACAGCTTCTGTTGTAGTGCCTTCTGCTTCCATTGTATAGATTGTTCCCCCATGCCATAACACGTTCATCTAATCACTCCTTTTCTCTCTCTTCATCATATGTTTATTCGCTGCTGCATTCAATACGTTTAGTCTGATTATTTATTGATTCGTCCGTAAAGCAAATGCTCTTTCTTTTATGTTATACTGTTTTTACTTATAGAAAGCAGAGGTGAACCCTCCAAGTCGGAGGGACGAATTGGACAGTATACTCATTCTCAATTTGGTTATGGTTGCGCTTTTAATCGGGCTGACCGCTTTATTTGTTGGATCGGAGTTTTCCATTATCCGTGTCAGGATGTCCCGCATCGATCAACTCGTTTCAGAAGGCCATAAAAATGCCATTCTAACGAAGAAAATCATTAGCAATTTGGATTATTATTTATCCGCTTGTCAATTAGGGATTACCGTAACGGCACTTGGCCTTGGTTGGCTTGGCGAACCGACTGTAGAAAGGCTCTTGCATCCGGTTTTTGAAAACTTTGGGATCGAAGAACCGACTGCATCTATTTTCTCCTTTATCATCGCATTTACGGTGATTACATTTCTTCATGTGGTAATTGGCGAACTGGCGCCTAAAACTCTAGCTATCCAATATGCGGAGAAAATGGCTTTTGTTTTTGCCAGACCCCTTTATCTGTTTGGCGTCATCTTAGCGCCTTTTATCTGGCTAATGAATGGCTCAGCCCGTCTGCTTTTACGTGCTTTTGGCATTGAACCCGCAGAACACGAGCAGGCCCATTCAGAAGAAGAACTGAAAATCATCATGACGAAAAGTTATCACAGTGGTGAAATCAATCAAACGGAATTGTCGTATATGCAGAATATTTTTTCTTTCGATGAACGGTTAGCAAAAGACATTATGCTACCCCGAACACAAATGGAGACCATTTCACTTGAAATGAGTCATAACGACTTGATGGAGATTGTGCGAGACCATCAGTATACGCGTTACCCTGTTACCGAAAAAGGGGATAAAGACGACATTCTCGGTTTTATCAACGTCAAGGAAATGCTGACCAATTACACGTACCTACAAGATTTAAATGACAGCATCGTCGTTCATGATATTCCCTTTGTCCATGACATGGCACCGATTCAAGACGTGTTATTGAAAATGCAGAAAGAACATGTCCATATGGCGATTGTTGTCGATGAATACGGCGGAACTGCCGGAGTGATCACGATGGAAGATATTTTAGAAGAAATTGTCGGGGAAATTCGGGATGAGTTTGACGAAGACGAACGCGACGAAATTAAAGCCGTCGACATCAATAATTATTTATTGAATGGCCGTGTGCTGTTGTCCGATTTAGAAGATCGTTTTGCGATAGAATTTGATGATAGCGAAGATGTTGATACCATTGGTGGTTGGATCCAGTTAAAAAACACCGATATTGGTGAAGGTGAATCGGTAGAAATGCCGAGTCACACCATCACAGTCCGTGAAATGGAAAATCATCAAATCATTCGTGTCTTGTTAACGCGCAATACCGAAATGTTGGAAACTGAATAAAAAAAATCCCCGATAGCCATGGATGCTATCGGGGATTTTTTTAATTGAGTAGTTCTGAAACTGTTCTGGTCACTTTTAGAAGCACCCTAGAAAGTATCGCCAAAAAATTTACTTATCCAGATTACTTAATAACGTTTTTTCGTATTCGAATTTCTTCATAAGCATTTCGCCTGAATAGCCTTCTTCGATTAATGTGGCTAAGATTTTTTTAGTTTCATCTGTTGCCGCTTCTGGGTGTTCGCCACGGTCAAATTCAACGACATTTTCTGCATCTGTGATCCAGTCTGAGAAACTGCCCATATACAATCGTAACTGATCATAGCCCTTTTCTGTCATGATCGCATACAAGGCAGCTGCAGTAACACCGCTGCCACAGTAGACAACAGCAGGTTCGTGTTTTTGAACAATGTGGCTAATGTCGTCGCCTACATGAAATTCGTCTTCAGCAACAAATTGAGCCCAATCTAAGTTTCGTGCTCCCGGAATCCGTCCAGCTACCGGATCAATTGGTTCAACAAGTCCTGCATAGCGTTCTGCAGAACGAGCATCAACTAAGACCCCTAATTCATCGCCACTAATAATGCTTTTTACGTAAGCTTGATCGGCAAAAATAGCTCGGTTAAATACCGGCTCTATTTCCGTTGGCTGGTATGTTGATTGATCTTGCGCGACTTTAATTCCCTGCTCTTTGAGCTGACTAAAGCCTTTTTTGCTAATATGAACTTTTTCAAATCCTGCATATTTCAACAACCACCAAGCGCGTGTCGCATATGGCGAACCACCTTGGTCATAAATAACAATTGAATCGTTATGTTTCAAGCCAGTTGATTTGATTAGCTCGGTCAGCTGCCGGTCAGATGGCATTGGATGTCGCCCTTCAGAAGATGACATGTCAGACATATCATTTTCCAAATCCCAAAATACAGCTCCTGCTACATGCTCATCTTCATACGTTTTTTTGCCCGCTAATGAATTTTTCAAATCGAATCTTGCATCGATCCATCTATGGTTTTCGGTATCGATTGTTTCAATAAAAACTGACATTGTCTACACCCTTCCGTCCATCAAATTTGAATACAATTGTTTCCACTGTGCCAGCTTTTCGGATTGTTGCAGTAACGTCCGCTCTGAGTCGATTTGGTCTACGGCTTGGCGTAAAATATGCTGACGCAATCCCTCTGCTTCTTGTTCAATCCAAAATTCTGCCCAGTTGCTTAGTACTTTTTTCTCTTTATCTAAATAGCTTAACGCATCAGGTTCCATCAAAGCTTGCAGCGCATCACGTAATTTCTCTTTTTCGTTTTTCTCAAAAAAGCTTTTATTGTTTTTATAATATGATTTTACCGATGAATAATCTGCTTTTGTAAACGGCTTGGTCATATCTAGCGAATTCGCTTCTTGCACTTCGTATGGAGTAAACGAAAATCCAGAATTTTGTTCTTTTAGTTTCGCTGTATCTTCTTTAAACCGCGATTCTAGTTTCTTTTCGATAAACTGACCCAGACGGAAATTTGTGACACGCAACTCCTGCTGAAAATCAAAGCCTGTCATTTCATTCATATCCAGTAACGCTGTATCTAGTGCTTGCTGTGCTGATTTGTTCGAAAAAACGGACGGGTTAAAAGCCTCTTTAAAGAAATCATTAAAACGGTAAAAGACTCGTTGATTGACGTAATACAGCAATTCGTCTAATTCCTGTAAGGCTTCGCGCTCTAATAGCTTTGCAATAGATGCCGAGAACAGTTTCCGCAACTGTTGCTCAAGATGCTTAAGTTCACTAAGTCGCTCATCTTTTCTTAATAAATTCTTTTCCGTATCTTCGATCAAACTGCCGAATCGGTTGACTGCTTTTTGCTCTTCTTCTGCAAGTGATTGGACAGCCATGCCTTTTAGTTCTTCTTTTAAGAAATACTGAAACGCTTCTTCAAATTGCGGCATTCCTGAATGCTCACGGTCACGTAGCGCCAGTAGGCTAGAAACCCCAAACAGACGTGGGAAACGAATGCCAAAACGCTGTAGTTCGTCCTGTACATACGTCACAACGGCGTCTTTTTCTTCCACGTTATTAGCCAAATCGATAGCATTGACGACAAAGAACATTTTATCCATTTCAAATGCGTCTTTAACTCGCCCAAGTTGAATCAGGAATTCTCGATCTGCTCGTGCAAACGCATGGTTGTAATAGGTGATAAACAAAATGGCATCGGCATTACGAATATATTCAAATGCAACATTGGTATGGCGCGCATTGATTGAATCCGCTCCTGGTGTATCGACAAGCGTAACACCATTTCGTGTTAGTTCACAATCATAATAAAAATCGATTTCATCAACAAAACAGCTTTTCTCTTCTTTTGCTACATACAATCCAAAGGCTTCACGATCTGTCCGGATCGTCTCACCTAAACGATCTTTGAAATTCGGGTAGCCTTTGTTAAACGCGTTAATAAAGGATTTATGAACTTGTTGCTCAGTCGGCGTATCTTCCGGTAACTTTGACGACTTGGCATATGCATCATCAAGAGAGGTGATTTGTACGCCTAATGCATGGAAAGAATTTTTAACATCTTCAGTCATTTGCGCATGCGTTTTTAATCGCACATCTGCTGTTTCATGTGGATGTTGCTCTGAGACTGGACGAATACGGTTGATTGTAGCGGTTGTGGGGTTTGGTGACACCGGCAATACCGTTTCTCCCATTAAAGCGTTGGAAAAAGATGACTTCCCAGCACTAAAAGCGCCAAACAAAGCAATCGTGAATTCCTGACCTTCTAAACGACCTGCTTTACGTTTTAAATAGGCCGCCGTTTCAGCAAAACCTTTGATTGGATCAATAACTGTTGCTGTACGATTAGCACGCTCCAGTACAGCTTGTTCGTCAAACTCTGCCACTTCTGCCATTTTTGTTTGCTGTTCTTGTTGCTGTTGCTGTTGATCGTCTTTTTCAAGCATAGATGAATCGAATTCGGTCATATCCTCAATGGAAACTTCAAATTCACCTAGCCATTGTTCTACTTTTTCTGCTGCCGCTGTTTTTTGTTTAGGTAACATTGCCGAATAAGAGCGTTTCACTTTATCGATTTTGCTATCCATTTCCTCAAGTGTTTGAATTGCCAACATTTTTTTGGAAAGTGTTTGTGATTTCATATCAATTTCCGTGTTAGCGTCATCTGTCAAACCTTCAAACTTTTCTTCTTGCGCTTTTTTCCAACCATCCGTTTCACGAATGAACCAACGCTGAACAGCCGTTGAAATACTTTTGGCAAAGTTTAGTACGGCATCCCCTGTTACGGAAGCTCCTGCTGGCGTTTGCTCTTTTACAACAGAAAACGGCACAGTAAAGACGATGTCATCAATTGCTAAAGATTCACTATCACTCAATAAATTAGCATCTTTCAACGAAGACTTCATCAACTTTTTTATGTGAGTGGTAATTTGAGACGAAACCGTCGAGTCAAGTCGCTCTTGTACGTCTTGCTGTCTTTTTTGGCGTTCTTCTTCAGTCTTTTTGCCACTGAACAGCATGCCAACTTTGAAGTTCGGTTGAACAGATTCCAAGTAGCTCGTTAGCGCATTACGTAGTTCATAAGGCATGATATTCGAGTTTTCCAGTAGTTCTTTGCGATTCTTTTCAAATGTCGCCTGCCAGCTTTCAAAATCCTGTACAGACATTCTACGAGATACTAATGCATGTTCTTTTTTCAAATCCTCACGCATTTCCCATTCTTGTGGATCTAGAACAGCTGAAAATGCATCCAGACGTTCTGCTTTTTCATCTTCTAAGTACTTAATGTGCTCATCTTTTAGCTGACTTAAAGCAGAAGCAGAAGCTTCGCTAACATGACCTTCCCAGTTTTGCATAGTTGAAGACACTAAAGACTTGACCTGTTCAAAATCATTCCCCGGAAACTCAAAATCTTTTAAAGACGTGAAGAAAATACCTTTAGGAACGACTCCCCAAGCTGCAAACGAATCGTGAACAGATTGTTGAAAATCCACAAAGCTCATTTCACTGTTCTGATGCTTATCAATTTGATTAACGATTAAATACAATTCCGTGTATTTCTGCAATTCTTTCGTGAAATTAAAATTCAATTCGGATTGAACATGGTTATAGTCCATCACATAAAAGACCATATCTGCCACGTGAAGAGCCGATTCTGTTGATAACCGGTGAGCGTCATCCGTTGAGTCAACGCCTGGTGTATCCATAACTGTGATGCCTTTTGGCAAAACAGAAGCCTGGTGCCCAATGTCAATTTGCGTAACTTCTCCGCTCTTACAAAATTCCTTTACCGCATTAAAATCGTAATTCTCAGGAAAGTAAACCGGCTTTTCGTTTCGCATATTCACAATCGCAAAATCCGTATCCGCTTTTTGGACATTAACGATGTTAGCACTGGTCGGAATCGGACTAGATGGCAACAAAGTCTCACCCGTTAATGCATTAATCATCGATGACTTGCCAGAGGAAAAATGTCCGGCAAAGCCAATGATAAAATTATTTTTCAAGATTTTTTTTGCAAATAAATGAGCTTTGGCCTCGCGTTCGGTATCTTCGTTATCTTTAAAAATCTGATAAAGGTGGGCCGTTTCAAGTAATTCTTTATGATGATCAACAACTGTCATTTAGAAATCTCCTTCTCCGCATACTATTATCTATCATATCATTTTTACGTGCGAACGAAAAACATCCTTCTCAATTTAGAGAAGGATGTTGCAGACTGCAGACAAAGTCTTATTAAACTAAATAGTGATGTATAATCTCCAACTGTGCTGGCCACTTTGCTTTTTGTGGGCTCAGCGCGGAGTCCTTGGCAACTAGCGCGACGTCCTGTCGCGCCAGTTGCATGACCCACATGCAGATAAAAAAATGAGTAAATATTCTTTTGTCTACAAGCTGTTGGTTTTCTTATGAAAATCCGTGGATAGACATGCCACCATCGACAAAAAGCGTTTGTCCAGTAATATAACTTGCTGCGTCTGAAGCCAAAAATACTACTGGCGACGCTACTTCTGGTAATTCTCCAACACGTTTCATTGGTGTTACTGCTAGGATGGAATCCAAGTATTCAGGATCACTTAGAATTTTTTCTGTTAACGGCGTTTTAAAATACCAAGGTCCGATCGCGTTGACACGAATATTTTGAGGTCCCCATTCCATCGCCATGACTTTGGTCATCTGAATAATGGCAGCTTTTGAAGCTGCATATATAACGCCAGTCTTCAAAGCACGGTCGCCTCCGACTGAGCTAATATTAATGATTGAACTGCCGCTGTTCATTTTTTTAACAGCTTCTTGTGAAAACATAAAGACACTTTGTGCGTTAGTATCCATGATTTTATGCCATTCCTCATCCGTTGCATCAGACAATGAAGAACGGATATTCATTCCGGCATTATTCACTAAAACGTCGATTGCTCCAAATTGCTGCACTGTTTTTTCAACTGCCGCTTGAATCTCAGTACGTTTTGTAATATCAGCAATCGTATAAGCCGTACGATCGTTGCCAATCTCCTGCTGCGTGTTTTGCAAATCTGTTGCTGTCCGGGCGACCAACATGACGTTCGCGCCTGCTTCTGCAAGTGCCACGGCAATCGCTTTTCCGATTCCTTTACCAGCACCTGTAACAATGGCTGTCTTACCTTCTAAACTGAATGATTTTAACATCGCTTATCGCCTCCGCTCTCATTATAATCAAAACATTCGCTATTTGTCCTGTTCTATATGAAATTGGCGTTTTCAAACCACTTCAATCAGCAGTGGAGCAGAAAAACATTGAAGGCATTGCCAGTCATCATGATTAAAAAAAGCAAAAACCGCCACGAAAATTCGCGGCGGTTGATGATTACATAGTGAGTTGATAAATTTTTGAATATTTTTCTTCAAGGTATTCCGCTAAATAATCTGCATTTAAGCCTTCCCCTGTAACGTCTTTTAAAATATCCATTGGCTTTTTAAAGGCACCATGACGATGGATATGACGAGTTAGCCATTCACGAATGGGCTCAATGTTTTGCTGCGCCAATAATTCATCGTAGTTTGGCAAGTCTTTTAGCATGGCGTTTTTAAACTGTGCTGCATACATATACCCTAGTGCATAAGAAGGGAAGTAACCAAAGCTTCCTCCCGCCCAGTGAACGTCTTGCAACACGCCTTCTGCATCATTCGTAGGTCGTACACCTAAATATTCTTCGTATTTATCATTCCACAGTTCTGGCAAATCACTTACTTGAAGGTCTCCATTAAACAAGCCTTTTTCAAGTTCGTAACGCACCATAATATGCAGTGCGTATGACAATTCGTCTGCTTCAATGCGAATTAATGACGGTTTGGATTCATTGATTGCACGAACATAGTCGGTCAGATTAACCTTGCTAAATTGGTCTGGCGCATATTCTTTCAATAAATTAAAGTTTTGCTGCCAAAAATATTCATTTCGTCCGATAAAGTTTTCGCAAAACAACGACTGTGATTCGTGCATGCCCATAGATGCACCAGTTTCAATAGGAAGACTTGCCAATGCTTCTCCGAGATTTTGCTCGTACATTGCGTGGCCTCCTTCGTGAATTGTACCGAACACAGCTGTTCGGAAATCATTTTCGTCATACTTCGTCGTCACCCGGATATCTTGGCGATTAATAGAAGTCATAAATGGATGCACCGTCTCATCCAGTCGACCGGCTTCAAAATCATAGCCTAACTGCTCGAGCATTTGACGGCTAAAATCTTGTTGTGCTTGTTTTGGAAAATAGTCGTATAAAAACGCCGTTTCCGGTTTATTCGATGAGGCTGCAATTTTTTGCAGCAATGGCACAATGCGTTCACGAAGTTTGCCGAACACTTCATCTAGAATTTCAGTCGTCATACCAGGTTCGTATTGATCGAGTAGCGTATTGTAAGGACTGCCGTTTTTCTCTCCCCAGTAACCGATCATTTTTTTTGTTGTACTAACTAGTTCTTCTAAATAGGGAAGAAACAACGAAAAATCCGAATCCGACTTAGCTGTTTCCCATACCGATTCTGCTTCAGATTTTAATACAACAAATTTCTTGTATTCCTCGGGAGGAATTTTTTTGCTTAAATCAAATTCTTTCCGCGCTTCTTCTACTGAACGACGGATAAATGGATCTAATGTTGCTTGTTCTGCTTCCAAAAGAGACAATAACTCACCGAATTCATCTGAAGTCGATAGGCTAAAAGCGGCTGCTGATAACGTGCCAATGCTTTCAGAACGTAGCTTTGTTCCTTTTTTGGGCGCACCTGTCCGCATATCCCAGTGCAATAACGCAATAGCTTCTTCGTAGCCTTTTATCTTACTAAAATGTTCAGTAAACTGCTTTTCAAGTGACAAACAAATCCCTCCAATGGTTGTTGAAATAAGTGTATCATAAGAAAACTGCTAACTTAAAAGTTTTGAGCCGGAACTGGCAAAATTGTTTCCCATAAATGTTCGACACGCAGTTCATCTTCGTTTAACAGTAAATGAATTTCGCCATGATCTTTAGACGTTCGGATCAAACGACCAATGCCTTGTTGAAGACGAAGCTGCATGAAAGGTAAATCGATTTCTTCTAACGGATTGTGGCTGAATTTGCGTTTTGCATCAAAAACAGGGTCTTTTGGTGGGAACGGCAAATCGACCATAATCACTTTCGTTAATGCTTCACCCGGTAGGTCGAGTCCTTCCCAGAGATGATAGGAACACAACACTTGGAATTTGCCATCTTGGAATTCTTTAACGACCGTCGACAGTTCACGATCGCCTTCAAATTCGATTGTATAGTGATGATCTAAAGGCAGAGATTTTTTGAAATTGTCCATATCGAATTTTGATGTAAACAATACCAATGTTTGGTCTCCTGTACTAAATAAATCATAGACACGCTCAAACTTCTGTTGCTGCTCTAGTGGATGTTTAAAGATTTTCATAACATCCTCGTAATCAAATGGAGACGATACTGAAAACGATTGGAATTTGTCGATGCCGAGACTATCTGACAGATAAGTAAAATCTTTTTGAATCGATAATGTAGCGGAAGAAAAAACAATTGGGGTTTTTCCATCAAACAATTTTTCGTCCAAAATATCAGTAACAAGACGCGGCATAATAATCAATGTCTCGATCTCGTCTTTTATTTCTAACCACGTTACAGCATCACCTTCTTCTACAAACAAACGCATCGAGAACGTATATTGTTCAAAATACTCTTCTGCTAAGCGCAGTTCATATTCAGGAATTGTAAACAATTCTCCTTCAAAAACGAATTCCTCCATCATTAAATCAATGTGGCGAACGAGCATGTTCCCGACTTTGACTAGTTCTGGATCTTTGGTAATCGCTTTGCGGTCTTCATCACTTTTTACTGTGTGAATGCGTAGCAAACGGAAAAATTCATTGTGAAGATCGATTGTTTGCTCAATCATGTTCAAGGTTTTTTCACGCATTCCATCAGAAAGAATACTTTCTGTCACGTCTTGAAGAGTGCTTTCTTGCACTTCATAAGTCAGTGCACGCTGCGCGGAGAATTCCAATAAATGACCCTCATCTAAAACAATTTGAGAGAATTCAGGAAGCAGTGGCGTCTGTCCTTCGCGTTTACGTGCTTCTTTTGTCCAAATATGCTCCATTAAGAAATCATGTGAACAAATGACCAAATCTGTTGCCTGCCGGTAATGATTGCGGTGGATGGTCTGCCCGCATTTATTGCGCATATCGCACGCATTACAGTTTTGAACCGGATGGTAATTTACTTGCTGCCATTCTTCATCCGTCACTTCTGGGTAACTTGAGCGTTCTCCGTACGGATAGGTATTTTGCATAGAAAACGTCTTATTAACGAATTCTGGCAAACTGTCTTCGATGTCATAAAGAAAATCAGCATCGCTACGCTTTTTTGCACCTTCTAAACGCTGCAAACATAAATACTGATCACGTGATTTTGCTAACCGGACATCGAGATTCAAGTCAAATAGATCATTTAAACGATCAACGTCTCCGCCTTTTTTCACCAATTGCTCGATTAACGTCTCATCTGCACATGAAATAAGTGCAGGTTTGCCCGTATAACGTGCGTAGGCGATGGCTGGCAATAAATAAGCCATCGTTTTACCTGTACCAACTCCTGCTTCTGCAAACAGCACTGATTTTTCTTTTAATGCTTGTTCAATTTGGAAAGACATAAAAACTTGCTCATCACGCAAATCGTATCCTTTTTCAGGCAGTATGTCATAAAATATATCGCCAATCCAGTCATTGAGTGATTCAAAGAACGTTTTATCCTTAGTTAAAGGGAATGGTAGTGGTTGTCTCATAAACTCTCCTCACAGAGAAACGGAAGAGCCGATGCCCTTCCGTTTCGTCTCATTTATTTTTTAGAACGTTCTCCCCAAAATTGGAAAAGATCCGTACGGATAAATCCATTAAATAATTTACGTTTTTTCGTTGCAGGTTGTCCGTAAAGTGTTTCAAAACGCCCCATCGATGACAGCATATAAACAGACCAAGTTGTGTGTTTTGCAAAGACACGTCCCATGTCTGCAATCATTTCTTCAATAATTTCAATTTCACCAATACGCTCTCCGTACGGTGGATTCCCTACAACAACGCCATTTTCTTCTGTTGCAACAAAGTCTTTGACCTGTCGCTGTTCAAAGTGAATCAAGTCTGAAAATCCAGCTTCGCGAGCATTTTCTTCTGCAATTGTCAGCATGCGGCGATCGATATCTGTCCCTGTAATGTTCAAGGGTTGATCATAATTTGCCAACTCTTCTGCTTCTGCACGGACTTCATCCCAAATTTCTTGTCCAATCCATGGCCATTCTTCGCTATCAAAGTCACGGTTGTAACCAGGCGCTAGATTTTGACCAATCATCGCTGCTTCAATAGCAATCGTACCTGAACCACAAAATGGATCTACGAAAGGACGATCAGGCGTCCATCTTGACAATTTCACAAGTGCTGCAGCCAATGTTTCTTTTAGAGGCGCTTCACCTTGATCTAAACGATAGCCGCGTTTATGCAAACCAGCTCCGCTCGTATCAATCGATAATTGAACTTTATCTTTTAAAATCGATACTTCAATTTTAAAACGAGGCCCTGTTTCATCTAAAAATGAATTGTGATGATAAGCTTTTTTCAAGCGCTCAACAATTGCTTTTTTAACGATTGACTGACAGTTTGGCACACTGTGCAAAGTAGATTTTACTGATTTCCCTTGAACTGGAAATTCAGCATCGAGTGGCAGAAATTTCTCCCACTCGATTTCTTTTGTGCGTTCAAACAACTCATCAAACGTGTAAGCATTAAATTCACCGGCAATAATTTTCACACGGTCAGCCGTACGCAACCATAAATTGGTTTTGGCGATATCTCGCTCATTTCCTTCAAAAAATACTTTGCCGTTCTCGGTTTCTGTTTCATAGCCTAATTCTTTTACTTCGTTAGCTACGATAGACTCAAGGCCCATTGCAGCTGTTGCGAGCAATTTAAATGTTGTCATAATGACTCCCTCTCCAGTTGTTCACTATTTCAGTGTTTGTTTTGTTTACCATTACAGCGTTATCGATTTATACAGTGTTTGTAAAATCTTAAATTGTACTATGTCATACCATTTAATAATAAGCGCCTTTCGATAGGCATCAAATTAAACAGCAGAAAATCTATAAATTTCTACTAAGCATTCATCTCATAATATGAAGAAAGGCTCCCCTGACAGGAGAGCCTTTAATAAGCATTTTAAGACCATGTGAAATTCTATAAGCCATGTTTTGTTTCCACGTACTCAAGCGGTTTGCACCTCGTACTAGTGGACAGCAACCATCTATCTGCAAACTTACGTCTGCCTCTTCATCAGTTCATTTCCTTCAGAAAAGTGCCCCTACCATAATTTGGGTTTCTCGCTCACGGGGTTTACCTCGTTCCACCTGTATAATTTCTTATACAGCTCCGTCACTGTGGCACCTTCAGGGTATTTAGGCCGTATCCGAAGACTTAGGCGTTCTACCCGCCGTCAGCTATTGCTAGCTGCCTCAGCTTATTGTTTCACTGAGCGCGATCACTACGGTCATCTCAGAACCGTGCGAGCATGGACTTTCCTCTCCAGCGAAAACGCTAGAGCGATTGCCAGAATTTCAAATGGCTTACTAAGTATACGCTACTCAGCACAATAAAACAATTGTTTTAGTTATTGTCTAATTTGTTGCCAAATACATGATTTTCTAGATGAGACAAGCGTCGTAGAATATCAAAATTTGTAGTCCCTGGTGCCGGTGTCGCTTGTTTTCTTGGAGTATTTTCCAATTCCGTCCGTAAACGTTTGTTTTCATTTTGAAGTTGTTCGATTCGTTTTGAGAAAGCTTCATAGTCCTGAATGACTTCATCCAAGAAATGATCGACTTCGTCTTGATTGTAGCCACGCATAGCTGTTTTAAAATCTTTTTCTAGTATGTCCTTAGACGTAAATTTATTTTCCATTTTAATCGCCCTTCCATAAAAAAACTACCTTATGCTAAGTATAGCATAAGGTAGTTTTTTCGTGCTCAGTCTTCTTCATTTTTTGGATTCTTTTTTCTCTTTTTCTCTTCTAAACGTGACTGTCTTTTGACAATATCCATAACGAGTGATTGTCGCACATGCGTATGTTCACTTGCTTGTTTTGCAAATCCTGCCATGATGATGGCCTGCTCTAAATCGCGTAATTGATGTTCATACAGTTTTGCCGTATGAATCCACGCTTCTACTTCGATACTGCCACGCAAATGAGGTGCTGCTTCTTTAAAAAGTTGGACCGCCTCTTCGTACTGACCCGCTCGTTTTTTCTGTATTGCTAGAAGATAACGGGCTAAAGCTGTAGATGCCCCTCTTTCAGCGGTGACATGCTCGAGGTATGCGGCACTTTGATCAAATTGCTTTAAGTCCGCATACCATTTACCAATATTTGTATAAGCGCCACTTGTTTCCGACTCCAAATCTTCCATTAATAAATTAGAAGACACAACATATAACGACACCAGCGATAAAATATCCAATTCATTATGATAAAGAACTTTTGCTAAACCGTCCGGAAATCCACTTTTGACGGCATCCAAGTAAATAGCCGGAATTAAATAGCCAGGCACATCGCCTTGTCGAGTAAAGCCCAGTTTTTCTTCTTCAATCGTGCTCAGCTTCATGCGGGCCAGTTCATTTTTCCAGATTCGTTTTGTACCGTGAAACAAATCAATTTGACGTGGCACCGGCAACTTCGGCAAAATTTGTCTGTGCATGGTCCAACGAGACGTCAGCTGCGGCCAATCAAAGCTTTTGCCGTTATAGGAAAAGATAATCGGATCATCCGTTTTCCACAACCCTGTTTCATAGAGAAACGCCGCTTCGTGGGAAGGATCTGGCATAATGTATTGCATCATTTCAAAATGATCACTGCGCTTAACTAACAAACCAATTAAAAAAATATAAGCACCGGTCCCACTAAGGCCTGTCGTTTCTGTATCAAAAAAGACAAGCGGATCCTGTTTGCTCAACTTAAAAGGATGATCAAAATCTGTATTCTCCCATGCCTTTAAGACGAGCTCAAGTTCATTCAAAATTACTGAACCGTGCTTGGTGTCAAACGGATAAATAATCTTCTTACGAAAGACAAATCCAAATTTGTTTTCTACAAGTTCTAGTCCAATTCCATTCCACTTATCTTCATTGAGCGGCCGTTCTGCTGCTTTATCCGTCTGTTTTTTTACAGGCTTCTTTTTTAGCATGCCTTTCATTTGGAGAAGTTTGTTTTCAAACGACATTTGTCTTCACCTCTCTTTGCGAAGCTCATTCAACAGTCGAATCACATGGCCTTTCATACTGACGGCTGCATCTTGTGCACCGATGCACGATGGACATCCGTCAAGACATGGACATTCTGAGACATGTTGCTGGGCTTTATCAAGCAACGGCTGCCACAGATCGTAAATTCGTTCACTGATCCCAATACCACCCGGATAAGAATCGTGTATAAAAAAAGACGGTCTATCGTTATGTGGTGACTTTACTTGGGGCACAACATGGACATCGCGGCGGTCGCATTGAACGAATATAGGAATAAATGACTCGATCGCATAGGCTGCTCCGGTCATTGTGTCCGATAACTCTGCTTCTGTGAAGTCTTCGGGTTTCGCAAAACTCAACCACGTTGACGACGTGTGAAGTTCTTCTGGCGGCAAGGAAATTGGTCCAGAACCAATGTTATCATGCGAATCAAAACGGATCTTTTTAAAAATCGTTGGCATTGCAAGTACCGCAATATCCCCATAAAACACTTCTGAACCGTTCATTTCCTTGTCTTTATCTTCACTCATCACTTTTAACTCTACTGCTAAATTGGCATCTGTGAAATAATCGACGTCGACTTCTCTGACATAGGCTTTCTTTTCTTCCCAGTCTAAAATTTCTACTTGAAATTGAGTACCTTGATGCAGATAAATGGCTTCTTCGTGCAATAATGTCATCGCACTAAAACGGTCCATTTCTCCAATTACACGTGTATCTGCAGGAACAGACTGATCGATGATGACGACATTTTCCTGTGAAGCAGAGCGCAGCGATATATCGTGCGCTGGGAAACGATCACTCATCCAGTGCCAACGATTTGATGTACGGACGAGTACACCTTCTTCCTGCAAATATTCGAGCAGCTCTTGAACTTCAAATTCTCCGTACTGGTCGTCGATTCGAAATGGCAATTCAAAAGAAGCGCATTTTAAATGATCCATTAAGATAATCATATTTTCTGGATGGATACGCGCTTCTTCTGGTGACTGATCGAGTAAATATTCTGGATGATTAATGATGTATTGATCAAGTGCAGTCGACTGTGCGACATAAATAACGAGCGACTCATCTTGACGACGTCCCGCTCGTCCCGCTTGTTGCCACGCACTAGCAATATTGCCCGGATAGCCTGTCATGATACACGCTTGCAACTGACCAATATCCACGCCAAGTTCCAATGCATTAGTAGACACGACACATTGAATGGATCCGTCACGCAATCCTTTTTCAATCGCCCGCCGCTCTGTCGGCAAATAGCCCCCCCGGTAACCTTTGATTGAATCATCTTGCAGTTTCATTTTGGTCACGGCTTGTAAATAAGTAACCAGCATCTCTACACGTACACGACTTTTCGCAAAGACAATGGTTTGAATGCCATTTTTGATCAAATGAGTAGCT
Source organism: Planococcus kocurii (assembly GCF_001465835.2). Classification (NCBI taxonomy): domain Bacteria; kingdom Bacillati; phylum Bacillota; class Bacilli; order Caryophanales; family Caryophanaceae; genus Planococcus; species Planococcus kocurii. The sequence continues at coordinate 3,180,109 of NZ_CP013661.2, read as the reverse complement.
AGATCTCGTACTTCTAGTATGGCACTTCTGCGGACACCAAAAGTTGGGTGGATAATCGGCGGGTTATAAAAAACAATATGTTTTTTTCCAGAAGGTGCACCGTTTTGGTCAATCAGCTCATGTGAACTGTTCGTCAAATTTTCCGCTAGCTCTTTTGGGTTGGCAATTGTAGCAGATGTACAAATAAAAACCGGATTGCTGCCATAAAACTCACAGATCCGTTTTAGCCTCCGAATAACATGCGCTACATGTGTCCCAAAAATGCCTTTGTACGTGTGCAGTTCATCAATCACTATATAATGAAGGTTTTCAAAAAGTGATACCCATTTTGTGTGATGCGGCAAAATAGCGGAATGCAGCATGTCTGGGTTCGTCATCACGATTTGCCCGGCTTTTCGGACCTTTGTTCGAATCGCTGGTGAAGTGTCTCCATCGTACGTATAGGACAAAATCGCTTCTTCTGTTTTCTCAATTAAATCATGCAAATCGCTTTTCTGATCCTGCGCTAATGCTTTTGTTGGAAACAAGTACAACGCTCGCGCACTCGGATCATTTAAAATTTTATGCAGCACCGGCAAATGATAACAATAAGACTTGCCTGAAGCTGTCGGGGTAACAGCCGTAAACGACTTGCCTGCCGTCGCCAAATCGAATGCTTGTCGCTGATGCGTATACAATTGCTCAATGCCTTTCTTCCGAAGAGCCGCTTTCAAGCTAGCGTGCATCTCCAGTGGAAAGTCGGCATATCGAGCTGGTTTTTCTTGTCTCGTATGCCAATGGACAATACGTTCCATCATGTCCGGTTGTGTTTTCCACTCTTCCATTAAGACAGGTAACGTTTTTCGCTTAATCATGTTTAGTGCTCTTTTCGTCAATGGCTAATATAAAAGTCTGCAGCGTATACTGTGCCGCTTGAATGGTTTGGATAAAGCGTTTCTTACTTGTTTCTTTATAAAAGCTTTGAACGAAAAACTGTGTCATGCCTTCTGCCGCTGTATCAATTTGAGGCTTATGAACATATTTTGGTCGCTCCTGCTGAATATATAGCAACGATTCTTTTTGCCACTCATTTATTTTTCCGTGCCAGAAATCGGCATAGGGTTTAACGTCTTCGTAAAAATCAGGAACCGCATCCATCTCACGCATTTCATAAAAGCGGTCTAGGCATTTTCCACATTCATCAAATAATGTAGAAGAGAGTTCTCTAACTGTCATTTTGCAATCCCTCCATTGCCATTAGTTTATCATATTCACTGAAACGACACGACTTTTATCGAACAGACATTCTTTCCTGTTGAATCCAGTCAAAAAATCTGGTATTGATAGAATAGAATAAGTTAACCATTTGTTTTCACTTGTTGCTTTTTTGCGAATCCATTTCTGGAATTTTCACTTTGGCGTCATTCGCTTAATCCTATTCTTCGCGTCTCTTTACTGCTTCACATAACCTGAAGTGGTAGATTTCGACTTGGTGAAACCTTTCATCATATCAGTCGTCTAAACGCTTGTGATATGATAGAGTAAGCGAGGTGTATCACAATGGCAATCAATTACCCGAACGGAAAAAAATTTGTTCCGTCAAAAAATTCAGCTGCTAAAGAAACCGGGACCCCCAAAAAGAAAAAAGATTTTTCCTTTAGTAACCGTGGTAAAACATTAGAAGATGAATTAAATGAAACCAATGATTATTATCTTCAGCTGGGGTTAGCGGTCATCCATAAAAAACCAGTGCCGCTTCAGATTGTCAAAGTAGAATATCCATCCAGAAGTGCCGCTGTCATTCGAGAAGCTTATTTCCAAGCTCCGTCTACGACAGATTACAATGGCGTTTGGAATGGACGATATATTGACTTTGAAGCAAAAGAAACCGAAAACAAAACTTCTTTCCCGTTGAAGAATATTCATGATCATCAAATTCATCACATGTCTCAAGTCGTTAAACAAGATGGAACTGCATTTATGATCATCCGATTTTCTTCTTGGCAACGATATTTTATCATGCCTTTTAAAGAACTTGAATTTTTTTGGAATCGGATGATCACAGGTGGAAGAAAATCGGTTACTTTGCAGGAAATAGAAGAAACTTCATTTGAAATAATACCTGGAGCATTTCCACGCATTAATTATTTGCCTCTTCTAAAAAAATTCTAACTAGTACTACTTATATGAAAGTGAGGAACCGATTTTGAGTGATAAACAAATTTCGCGTGAAGAACGCCGAAAAGCAATCGAACGCCAAAAAAAGACCAATAACAAAAAGAAAAAGAAATCTCCCGCAATAACATGGATAAAGCGTATTCTACTGGCGATCGTTGTCATAGGATTAGCAGGACTTGTGTTCGGCGCCTCTCTCTTTGCGTTCTACGCAAGCAGCGCACCTGAACTTGATGAAGAATTATTGCGTGATCCTATTAGCCCGACATTCTATGCAGCCGATGGCGAAACAGAAATCCCTTATATTACTGCTGAAAACCGTGAATATGTCAATTATGAAGACATTCCAAAAACGATGGAAGCTGCTATTTTAGCAACTGAAGACAATCGCTTCTATAAACATTCGGGAATTGATGTCATTCGCCTGGGTGGTGCAGTCATCGCCAACATCACTGGTGGTTTCGGCTCACAGGGAGCTAGTACCATCACTCAACAAGTTATTAAAAACTCTTTTTTAACGAATGACAAAACCTTGAAACGAAAAGCACAAGAAGCATATCTTGCTTATAAACTAGAGCAAGAATATGAAAAAGAAGAGATATTTGAGATGTATTTCAACAAAATTCTGATGTCTGGTAATATTTACGGTTTTGGCACAGCTGCTGAAACGTTTTACGGCAAACCCCTTAACGAGTTAACACTTGCTGAATCTGCGTTACTTGCAGGAATGCCGCAAAGTCCGAATGGTTACAACCCATTCAAAAATCCTGAACGTGCTGAAGAACGACGGAATGTCGTTTTAAGCCTAATGGAACAGCACGGGAAAATTACCACAGAAGAAAAAGAACAAGCTCAAACGGCAGTTCTGGCAGACTCATTGGTCCCTGAAGATCAACGCCAGCCTCAAACGGCAAACACTGAATATACGGCCTTTATGGAAATGGTCGAGGATGAACTCGAAGCATTAGAAGGCGATTATTCACTTGGTGATGGATTGACAATTTACACCACTTTAGAACCTTACGTTCAAACTAAAGTAAACGAAACAATGGCATCTGATTTGTTTTTCGATGATAAAGTTCAATCTGCTATGACGGTCGTAGATACCAAAACAGGTGGTATCAGCGCGGTCGGCGCAGCACGTGAATACTCAGGCGATGTGCGACATAATTTCGCGATTGCGAAAGACCGTCAAGTCGGATCTACTATTAAACCAGTATTGGATTACGGTCCTGCTATCGAATACTTGGACTGGTCTACTGGCCAAACAATTGTAGATGAACCTTCTTCTTATGAAGATGGTCAAGAAATCCGCAATGTTGATGGTCAATTTCTTGGAACTATGACTATCCGCGAAGCACTTTACCGTTCGCGTAATATCCCTGCTATTAAAACGCTACAAGAAGTCGGAACAGAAGATGCTGGAAAATTCATGAAAAATGTAGGACTTGAAATGGATAATATTTTTGAGTCTTCTGCACTGGGTTCAGCTGAATTTTCAACAGTAGAAATGGCAGGAGCGTTTGCTGCCTTTGGTAATGATGGTTCTTTTATTAAGCCTCATACGATTAAGAAAATTGTATTCCGTGACGGCTCAACCGAACAAGTCGTTGCACCCGAACCGGTACAAGCCATGAAAGACAGTACTGCATACATGGTAACGGATATGCTTAGAGATGTTGTCGATTTGAATGTGCCGGGCTCTACCGGTAAAGAAGTGGCGATTAACGGTCTGGACATGGCCGGTAAAACTGGAACAACTAACTATTCTGCTAAAGAACTTGGAGAGTACGGTTTAGACTCTAGTTCGGCACCAGATGTTTGGTTTGCAGGCTATACGACAGACTACTCCATTTCTGTTTGGAGCGGCTATCCTTCAAAGAAAACACCTATCGATACCGCATCAAATGAACGACTATTATCTCAACGTTTATTCAAAAATGTAATGTCACAAATTTCATCACCTGAAACAGCTCGTTTTGAACAGCCGGATTCGGTTACAGAACAAGTCGTTGAAATAGGCTCGGATCCATTAAAATTGGCCAGTGCTTTTACACCGTATAACTTAAGAAGTTCTGAACTGTTTGCACGTGGTACGGAACCAAATTCAGTATCACAACGCTATGTCGTGGAAGATTTAGATACCCCCACTCGATTACGCGCTAAAGTCAAAGATCAATCAGCTGAACTGTCTTGGAATTACGGAGATGACGATGTATCATTTGAAGTGTCCGTTGAAGTTAATGGTTCTCGCTCAGTTCTTAGCACCTCATCAAGCCAGTCTTATACATTTAATGGCCTTGAAGAAGGGAAAAGCTATACCTTTAGCGTTGTAGCCGTTAACAGCACGCAACGAAGCGATCCTGCATCGACTGTAGTTGAAGTTGCTGCTGCACCTGAAGAACCTGAAGAAGAGCCAGTCGAAGAACCGGTTGAAGAAGAGCCAGTTGAGGAAGAACCGGTTGAAGAAGAACCGGTCGAAGAAGAACCAGTCGAGGAAGAACCCGCTGAAGAAGAACCAGTCGAGGAAGAGGAACCAGCCGTTGAAGAAGATCCAATTGATGTTCCAGAAGATCCGACTGAAGAAGAAGAAAGCGAAAAACCGGCTGCCAATAATAGTGAAAACAACAATGCTACTAATGGCAATGACAATAATAAAGACCAAGATAAAGATAAAGATAAAGATAAAGATAAAGATAAAGATAAAGACGACTCCAACTAAAACAACCCCCCCCCTCAAATGCATTTGAGGGGGGGTTGTTTTAGTCATTCAAGCGTTTTAGTTCAATCCGTTTTCTTGCCAATATCTTCTTCAGTTCAGTAAACAGTTCATCCAATTGACGATAAGCCGCATACGTTCCAGAAGACGTCTTGATAAAGGTCAGGCGTTCCGAACCGTTTAACGGCTCAAACCCATCATCCTGTAAAGCATCGCGACAGTGAGATAGTAGACGCTGATACAATTCAAGACCTTCTTGGATGGTGACTTTAGTCTGCTTACTGCGCTGCTCATGCAAATTGGCCAGTTCCGTCGTGATTCGGAGCCATTCCAAAAAATACGGTGCCAGCTGCTCTTTAGTTAATTTCTGTGACGATTTCACGTTTAACAAGTCCTTTTTTTTGGCGTTTTTGGCCTTCACGGCAACGGTCAAAAAGTGGACAAATAGGACATCCTGGATTTTGTGATTTGCAGTGATACCGACCAAAGAAAATAATTTGATGATGTGTTTTAGACCAATCGTCTGCAGGTGTTTTTTTCATAATGGTTTCTTCTACCTGAAGCGGATTGTCTTTCCAACGGTTTAATCCCAGGCGTTTGGCAACCCGTTCAACGTGCGTATCTACTGCTAAAGCTGGAATACCAAACGCTACAGAAACAACGACGTTTGCTGTTTTCCGTCCGACTCCCGGAAGTGTCATCAGCAGGTCTCGATCAGCCGGTACGATGCTATCATAATCGGCGATCAAAATTTCACTAAGTGCTTGTATATTTTTAGCTTTATTGCGAAACAACCCAATTGAACGAATATCTTGTTGCAGTTCCTCCAAAGAAACCGAAACATAATCTTTTGGTACGTGGTATTTCTGAAATAAAGTAGCAGTCACACGGTTTACTAGCTTGTCTGTACATTGTGCAGATAACAGTGTCGCAATCAATAAATCAAAAGGATTGCGGTGCACCAATTCACAATGTGCCCCTGGAAACATAAGGTCCATTTCTTCTAGACAGGCTAGCCATTCTTTTTTTGACATCATCTACTTCACCTTCTAACTGCGGTCTTCCAGCCAATTGTAAAACTGAACTTTTTTCACAACGTTCTCTGTCGGCTGAATCCGGATATTTTTCTCCCTGAAAGAACTTGCGTGCTTCGTAACTTGAGAAGAAGTTTTGATATTTTTCTTTTTCCACTCGAACAAAATACGGTCGACATAACGCAAACTGATTTTTTGTGAAATAACCGCTTCTTTTAGCGCCATACGGATTACGTCTGGTGTATGACCATCATGATCCATCCACATAGAGATGGTTTCAATTTCCATCGGTGATAAGAAACGACCAAATTCTTGTTCAAACAGTTGGAAAATTTCTCCTTCTAGCTCTTTTTGCGTATTTTCTTTGATTTCATGCTGTACTTTATAGACACAGTCTAGTAACCGATCCCATAAAGGCTGCAACGAAATGACTTCTGTTAACACATCGCTTTCCGTCGTTTGTTGAATGGCTAAATAGCCTTGTTGCATCAATTTTTGTAGCATCGTCGTTACACTTTTTTGAGAAGTCATCATGCGCGCACCGATTTCATCTGGTGTTGGAAATGGGTTTCCAAGTTGCTGAAATGCTTGTATATGCATAAGCAACATAGCTTCTTCATCTGTAATCTTCAGTTCTTTATAAAACTGAAAAAAAAGCTGGGAAATGGTAACATTCCCCTGCTCAATCCACGTTTGTAGTCGATTAGGTTGTTTCATATCCCAACCACCTTTCTGTTTATTCGATTTTATGGGTATAACCGGTTTAGAAGACGAGGGAACGGAATAGATTCTCTAATGTGTTCAACGCCGCTAATCCAAGCTACTGTCCGTTCAAGACCTAAGCCAAATCCAGAATGCGGAACCGCTCCGTATTTGCTTAAATCCAAATACCAAGCATAAGCTTCTTCATCTAAATTATGCTCTTTAATCCGTTGCTTCATTAGCTCGTAGTCATGGATCCGTTCTGATCCTCCAATAATTTCTCCATAGCCTTCTGGCGCAATCATATCTGCACATAACACTACATCGTCACGTTCTGGATGCGGCTGCATGTAGAATGGCTTAATGCCGATTGGGTAATGCGTGATGAATATTGGCATATCATAGCTTTCTGCTAACGCCGTTTCATGTGGCGCTCCAAAATCTTCGCCCCATTTGATGTCATCAAAGCCATTATCATTTAGCCATTTAATCGCATCGTCGTAAGAAACGCGCGGGAATGGTGCTTTTATTTTTTCAAGTTTCGATACGTCTCTTTCAAGACGCTCCAATTCCAATTTGCAGTTGGTCAATACCGCTTGTACGATATGAGAAACATATTGCTCTTGTACTTCAAGGCTCTCTGCATGCTCTATAAATGCCATTTCCGGTTCGATCATCCAAAACTCGATTAAGTGACGACGCGTCTTCGATTTTTCTGCCCGGAAAGTTGGTCCAAACGAGAATACTTTTCCAAGTGCCATCGCTGCTGCTTCCATATACAACTGGCCAGACTGCGATAAATACGCATCTTCGTCAAAATATTTAGTAGCAAATAATTCAGACGTTCCTTCTGGAGATGAGCCAGTCAAAATTGGGGGATCTACTTTGACAAAGCCATTGTCATTAAAAAATTCATAGGTCGCACGAATAATTTCGTTGCGGATTTTCATAATTGCGTGCTGTCTACGTGAACGCAACCACAAATGACGGTTATCCATTAAAAATTCTGTACCATGTTCTTTTGGTGTAATCGGGAAATCTTTCGCTTCATGGATAACTTCAACGTCTGTAACAGCTAGCTCATAACCAAAGGCAGAGCGCGTATCTTCTTTTACTTCACCAGTAACATAAACAGACGTTTCTTGCGTCAACGCTTTCGCTGTAGCGAATAGCTCATCGCCTACTTCAGCTTTTACAACCACGCCTTGTACGAATCCTGATCCGTCACGCAACTGTAAAAATGCAATTTTACCACTTGAACGTTTGTTAGCGATCCAAGCTCCTAATTTAACTGTTTGTCCGTTATATTTAGCCATTTCGGCAATCGTAATTTTTTTCATCCAGCAATAGCCTCCAAAGAATAATGTTGTCTTAGTCTTTCCATTTTGATGTTACGAATTGATGAATCCGCTCTACCGCTTCTGTCAAAGTTTCGAGTGACGTGGCGTAGGACAAGCGAATCGTTGCATGCGCGCCAAATCCAGATCCTGGAATAACCGCCACGTTCGCTTCTGTCAATAACGCCGTTACAAAATCATCAACTGACGAATAGCCCGTTTTTTTAGCCGCTTCTGAAACGTCTGGCAACAGATAAAAAGCACCTTGAGGTCGCAATACTGTAAACCCTGGAATTGCCTGTAGTTTCGGATAAATCGCATTTAAACGCCCTTCAAAAGCCTGGCGCATTTCCTCTACTGCATCTTGTGGTCCATTATAAGCTTCAATGGCCGCATATTGCGAAGTTGTTACTGGGTTTGATGTAGAATGACTCGCCAAATCTGTCATTGCTTTGATCAATTTAGCGTCACCCGCTGCATAACCGATTCGCCATCCCGTCATCGAATGCGATTTCGATACGCCGTTGATTACTACGGTGCGATTTTTTGCATCTTCTGAAAGAGTCGCGATAGATGTGTGAACGATATCTCCGTAAACTAATTTTTCATAGATTTCATCTGAAACGATTAAAATATCAAATTCACGGCAAACTTCCGCTAACGCTGTTAATTCTTCTTTAGAATAAATCATTCCTGTCGGATTGCTTGGTGTATTAAGTATGATCGCCTTTGTCCGTTCTGTGATCGCTTCTCGTAACTGCTGTGGTGAAATTTTGTATTCCTGACTAGCTGTCGCCTCTATGTACACCGGAACGCCCTGTGCCAACTTGACTTGCTCAGGATAGCTAACCCAATACGGAATCGGAATAATCACTTCATCGCCTTTGTTCAGCAGAACTTGAAACAATGTATAAAGCACGTGCTTTGCACCAATGCCAACCATCACTTCTTTTTGACAGTAGCTCAACCCTTGATCTCTTTGCAATTTATGGATGATGGCTTCTTTAAGCGCCGGAAGTCCGCCTGCTGGCGTGTATTTTGTTTTTCCAGCTAGCATAGACTGATAAGCAGCTTCAAGAATATTTGCGGGTGTATTGTAATCCGGTTCGCCGGCGCCAAGTCCAATGACATCGACTCCTTGTGCTTTTAATTCATTTGCTTTTGCAGTAATTGCCAAAGTTGTTGAAGGTGTTAACGTTTGTACACGATTCGCTAAGTTGATCAATTTTTTCAGCCCTTTCACAAATTCAATATGCGTTTCCACCAAGTCCCATCACTTGCTGACAAATAGACATAGTTTAAACTGTCTTTTTCATCTAAAAAAGCAACTTCCCATACCGGTCCATCTTTTTCCATTCCTAGCTTAGTGTGCAATATTTTTTTGACAGCCATTTCATCCACGACAATTTCACGTGCTTGCTGAGCAGTAATTTCGTCTTTAAGAAGAGCTGCCTGCATTTTACCTCCGTCTTTTGGAACAAATACAGCGGTTAATTCACCCTTACTGTTTGTGCCAAGTACGGTGACGGATGCTTCAGTATTCGTATAGACGTAAGCACGCTCCACATCTTCAATCAATTGCTCGCTTTTTGCGCGATCAATGGCTAGTTGCTCTGTTTCTGAATACGGCTTATTGCCAAGAAATAAAACAAGAATGATGATGGCAACTGCCAAAAAAGAAAGAAAACCGAGTATGAATGTAATCCATTGTCTCATGTAATCACCTATGTTTTATATATTGTAAAAATTGCTTTGTCATTATTTTCTTTGTCGAGCGCTAGTCCGAACATTAAGTTCCTGTCTTTTAACGTTCGGTTCAAGGCGTCTACCACTTTATATAAATCTGCTTGATACGTAAGTTCCACTGTGGAGATTACTTCAATTTTTGATTCCATGTTTGCGCCCATCCTTTCATTATATCATTGCTTATTATACCAAGCTTCAATATCGGTTACCATCTTTTCTAAAGACACTTTGGATACTTTGACTTTTGGCAATGCACTTATAAATTCACGACCATAGGATTTCGTCTCAATTCTTCGGTCGAGCACAATAAACAAACCTTTGTCATTTTTTGAACGAATCAATCTACCGAAGCCCTGCCGTAAACGAAGTACCGCCTCCGGCAAAGCATATTGTAAAAATGGATTGATGCCTTCACGCGTGATAATCGCAGAACGCGCTTTGAAAATCGGCTCATCTGGAGACGTAAATGGCAAACGGACTACCACTACCGCGCGAAGTGCATCTCCCGGCACGTCGACACCTTCCCAAAAACTATTCGTCCCAAACAGCACAGACTTCTGGAAACGCTGGAAAGATTTCAATAGTTTCATCCGACTACCTGAAGAAATTCCTTGCGCAAATAACATGTAATCATTGAGTAAGCCGGTGTCTTGAATTAAATCCACTGTTTTGCGGAGCATATCCTGTGACGTAAACAAGACAAAACAGCGACCTTCTGTCACAATTACGGTTTGAATAACAGCATCTGCAACCGATTCGATGTACTCGTGCTGAGAAACATGCTGGATATCGGGCATATCTTCCACAATATAAACATGTGCGCCTTGATAAAAATCTTTTGGAGGTTCGAATTTTAGGATTGGCACATGCTGAGGTATGCCAATTTGATTGACGATAAAGCGTTCATTTGCCGGAACAGTCATCGTTCCAGATAACCAAATAACAGCTTTGCCTTCACGCGCAGGAGCCACTACTTTGTCGACTAAGGAAGCTACAGCAAATGGTCTCTTGTACAAGGACAAACTAGTCGGCAAACTTCTCAAATCCCCTTCAATCCAACTGACTTCTTCAATGACTGGAAAAACAAAAATTTCACTAAACTCCACTGCTTTAACCATCATTTCTTCAGTCCAATAGCGCCAGTCTGCTATCGTCAGTTGATCTTTCATGGTTTTTTCGGACAACCGTTCCGCTTTTTGTAAAATAAGCTGCGACAAATCGATCCATTCGTTTAAATAATACAACATTTCTGTGAAGCGACTGTCTGAAAGCGACAGTTCACTCAATAATGCAGAATTCTTTTTGTGTCGACTGTGGGCAAATCTAGCAGTAAATTCAGTAGCTATCAAGCCTGAAACCTCATCGAAAAGGGCTGTGAATTTTAAAAACAGTGACTCTAGTTTCAACATTTCTGGAACTGTTGAAAATCCAATCCGCTCTGCGGTTTCAAAAAGGGCTGACGCTAATTGTTTGTCGTCGAAACTGCCAATTTGACCAAAAATATATTTCCACTGCGTGTACACAAACGTTTTCTCGTGCTGCGACACTGCCGCTTGGACCACTTGATGCGCTTCATCCCAAATATAAGCACCTACATTGGTCAAAATTGTTTTTTTACTCAAATGCTGATTCAGTAAAAATGCATGATTTGTGACAATGATGTGTGCGTGTCTGGCCTGATTTAACGCAAACTCGTAGAAATCAGCTTTTCTTTCTTGCTTTGACAATTTGCGTATATGTGAACGACGAATTTTATCAACGACAAATTGGCCGCCACTGGATACGTTAATTTCATTTAAGTCACCTGTTTTTGTGGCTGTCAACCAGACTAGTACTTGCATAATCGTAAACGTTTCATCGTAAGATTCGTCATCACTTTGCAGCAATTCAACAAATCTGGTCAAGTCGATATAATGAGATAATCCTTTAATTAAAGAAATACGCACCGGCGAACCAATAAAGGCTTCGATCATTCGACCTTCTTTTGACACCAACTGATCTTGTAGATGTGTCGTATACGTGCTAATTAAAACTTGCTTACCGGTATCGAGTGCATAATTGACAGCTGGTAACAGGTACGCAATTGTTTTGCCCATACCGGTGGATGCTTCAATCACAACTTCTTTTTTTTCATTTAACGCATTTTCAATCGTCGCCATCATGTCATATTGGCTTGGTCGCTTTTCAAAATTCGGAAAGACCGTTTCAAGACCTTCACGCCAATCGCGTGGGATGGGGCTGTCGATCCTATCTTTCTCAAATATTGTTCTGGCTTTTAATGGTACGCCTTGGAACCGATCAAAATCATCTGATTGAGCGCTTCTTTTTTTCTGTGTCAGCTCAAAGAATAGCCTCGACAAATCGGACTTTAACTGGAAAGAACGTTTGTGAAGAAATGCCAACGTGTCATAAGGCAACGATTCCAAGTCATTTTTTGCACGTAAAAACAATAAAGCCGTTGCCATCGCATCATCGTCTGCACGATGAGCACTCTCGAGTGGAATGCCAAGTTCAGAAGTAATGTCCTGCAGCTTAAAGCTAAAAGCTGTCGGGTACATAAGTCTGACTAGTTCGACTGTATCCATCGTCAATCCTTGCCATTTTGACAATCCACTACGTTTTAGCTCGGCTTGCAAAAAGGGTAAATCAAAATTGGTATTGTGTGCGACAAAAATAGCATCTTGCATTTTTTCATAGATGGTTTCTGCATAATGCTCAAACGTCATGGCATCTGCTACATCTTCCTCTGTAATATTTGTTAAATCCTGTATAAATAACGGAATTGTGCGCCTAGGATTAATAAATTTTGTATATGTATCGGTAATTTCACCGTTTTCAATCGTTACCATTGCCAGTTGGATGATCCGGTCACCTTTTGCAGGGGAATGGCCCGTTGTTTCAATATCGACAACGACATACTTTTGCGTGTTCATCTTAGCCCCTCTTTCTTAGGTGATTGCCTAAAAAAATTGTAACATATCCTACCGCTTTCCGCTTTCAAGATGAAAATTCAATCTTCTTCGCTGCACTCTCAGGCAAAAGAAAAACAGCCCCGAATTTTTTCGGAGGCTGTTTTTTTACATGACGGTCGCTTCAGGTTCATAGTGAATGATTTCTTTGATTTGATTGTTGGTATCCATAATAGCAACAGTCGGTTTATGATCACGAGCATTGTCGTTCATCACATATGCATACGACAAGATAATCACGATATCTCCTCGTTGCACAAGACGCGCTGCTGCTCCGTTGACGCAGATCACACCACTACCGCGCTCTCCTGCAATGATATAGGTTTCAAATCGTGCACCGTTATTGTTGTTGACAATATGCACTTTTTCATTGGCTAACATGCCAACAGCATCCAGCAAATCTTGATCGATGGTAATACTACCAACATAGTTTAAATCAGCTTCTGTCACCGTCGCACGGTGAATTTTTGAATTGAGCATCATTCTAAGCATGGGTCAGTTCTCCTTTGGATTAAAAATAATGTTATCAATTAAACGCGCCTTTTCAAACTGTACCGCTAAAGCTAGAATGCCATCCTGCTGAATAGGAGTCGTTAATGTTGGGTAATCAAGTAATTCGATGTAATCGATTTTTCCAGATGTATGTTCAGTTAAGTAGGCAGTCATAGATTCGATTGGATCCTGTCCCTTTAGAAATGTGGCCTTGCCCATTTCCAATGCTTTTCTCAAGTGAGGCGCTTCGTTCCGCTCCGCATCACTCAAGTAAACATTACGAGAACTTTTCGCGAGGCCATCTTTTTCGCGAACCGTCTCTCCACGTCTTATGGCCATTGGAAAATTAAAATCTGTCACAAACGATTCAATAACCGCTAATTGTTGGGCATCTTTTTGACCAAAATAAGCCAAGTCAGCTTCTGTTAAATGAAATAACTTGGTAACTACTTTTAAAACCCCATCAAAATGCCCAGGTCTTTTCGCACCGCAAAGCACATCAGCTTGAGCGCCTGCAGATAGTTGAATTTGGCTTTCGCGCGGATACATTTCGTCAACGCTTGGCGCAAAAATAACGTCAGTACCGGCTCCTTCAGCAAGCTCTTGGTCTCGCTTTAAGTCTCTTGGATACCGATCAAAATCTTCGTTTGGTCCAAATTGAGCGGGATTCACAAAAATACTCATGACCACTTTGTCGTTTTCCGCTTTTGCTTTTTCGACTAGCGAAAGATGGCCTTCATGCAGAAAACCCATTGTTGGCACAAGACCTATTGTTTTGCCAGCTTTTTTGGTATCACGAACCCATTCTTTTAGTTCGATTACCGTCTGTAAAATCAACATTTTTTCTCTCCTCTCGGGAAGAAAACCATATAAAAAGCCCTTCTGCTAAAAAAAGACAGAAGGACAGTAAATGTACACTTGGTTTCCTCCGTCCCTGTCGTGAATCTGATCAAGGCAGAACATATTTATAAAGAATTTTGGGTGTCTTGCGGTTGTTCGGTGCAGTTCACGAGTGATACTGCCCGTTGAAAATACTATACCAGAATTTTTTAAAAAAGCATATTGTATGCTTCGCGATTAAATTATTTAAAGAGACTAGTGAAAAACCGACGTATCTCTATTATGGCGTCTTCCTAGATTCGTTAGTCATTTCAATATCAGCTGAATAAATACCATGAAGTTTACCGTCAGCGGTCCGTAATTGCAAGACGCCGTCATCGGTAATGCCTTCTGCGATGCCTTCAAGTGTCTGATTGGTCATTCGAGCTCGTACCGGCTGACCAATTGTCGTCGAATAGCTCTCCCATAAGATCTTCAGCATAGCGAAACCTTCTTCGATATACATGTGCGTATAGAGCTCCATGTAAAACAGCAAAGACTGAACTAATTTTTGACGATTTACCGCTTCTCCACTTTCCATTTTCAGTGAAGTCGCGATATCTTGTACCTCGGCATCAAAATCGTCTTTTTCTTGATTGATGTTTAAACCGATACCAATAATCAAAGCTTGAATCCCATCTGCGTCCGACTGTAATTCAGTCAGAATGCCGGTACATTTTTTGCCATTCAGTAAAATATCATTTGGCCATTTAATTTGCGGTTGCAGCCCTGTCACTTCTTCGATTGCCCGAACGACTGCTACGGCAGTTACGAGCGTAAATTGAGGTGCTTTTTGCGGTGCCACATCAGGACGCAAAATAATACTCATCCAAGCACCCTTGTTAGCCGCAGAGTCCCATTTCCGAGCCAATCTACCGCGTCCAGCTGTTTGCGTTTCTGTAAGCACTACTGTGCCATCAGGAGCACCTTCTTGCGCGAGTTGATGCGCAATGATTTGAGTTGATGCGCAACTTTCGACATATTCTATTTCTCGACCAATGCTCTTTGTTTTCAAGCCCGTTTGTATGCCGAGTGGTTCTAATGTATCTGGCAACATCACAATCCGATAGCCTTTTTTCTTGACAGATTCAATGCCGTAACCTTTTTCTTCAAGTTCTTTTATGTGCTTCCAAATTGCCGTTCTCGAAACACCCAATTCATCCGCTAAATGTTGACCTGATACAGCTTCACCATTCGACTCAATCAATCGTTTTGCTATCTTAAGCGTGACGGTGATATTCATTTTTAAACCAGTCCTTTATGAGTTCTTTGTCATTCTCCAATTCACCATAGACAATGAGCTTTTCCATTTTTTCAATCCATACTTTTAGCCAAGGACCTGATTTGTCACCGCTCCATTGCATTAAGTCCAGACCGTTTGCTGCGATATCAGACTTCGATTGAATCGGCAATTGCTGCTTAGCAGCTGTTAAGTTTTCTACATTGTCAGTTACTAAAGCGGCCATCTCCAACTGTTCGATTGAATAGTGGTAATACGTCCATTGGTCCCAAGTTTCGAGCTTTGTTAATTCCAAACTTTTTTCAATGAGTCTCTTTTCTTCATTGGAGAACCGGTATTCTTTAACAGCTGAAAACTGACGATTTTGCTGATGTAGCAGATAAAACCAACCAAACGTAGACGTACCATTCGATTTATAGGGTATCCAGTCTACTTGAAAAAGTTCGCCTGCTGGCAAAAATTTTGTTAATACCGAATCCCATAAATAAGCCATACTTTTTTGTGTTCTGGGATTGACGAATATTTTATCGATTTCTGACTTTAATCGCTCGACTGCAATTGCTTTGATTAAGCGTGCATGGCGACGGATCGAATGTAAAGTCTTCATATCGATTATGAAATCTAATTGTCCTGTAAAACGAATTGCTCTCAGCATACGTAAGGCATCTTCTTCAAAACGCTCATCCGGATTGCCAACTGCCCGAATGATTTGATTTTGCAGATCTTCTTGTCCGCCAAAAGGATCGATAATCTCCTGATTTTCAGTCATTGCCATCGCATTGATCGTAAAATCGCGACGTCGTAAATCTTCTTTGAGTGATAAGACAAATTCGACGGAATCCGGTCTACGATTATCAGAATAACCGCTTTCTGTTCGAAATGTTGTCACTTCAATACCTTCTCCGTCTAGCAGTACCAATACCGTGCCATGGTCGATGCCTGTATCCACCGTTCGTTTAAACAGCGCCTTTACCTGTTGTGGTAATGCAGAAGATGCCACATCGACATCTTGTGGTGCTTTTCCTAACAACAAATCACGGACAGCTCCACCGACTATATAGCCCTCAAATCCAGCATCTTTTAGCGTGTCAATTACTTTTATGGCCGTATTCATTGTTGCTCAGCCTTCATCATCAACTGTTCATATAAGCCTTCGTACTGTTCCAAAATTTTTGATGAATGAAAATGCTCAGTTACAGTCTCCAAAGCACCTTGTCGCAAATTTTGTAAATGCTCATCGTCACTTAACATACGGATCGCATATTGCGCAGCTTGTTGTGTATCTCCTAGTTCAACAAGGTAGCCATTATTTTCTGGATCAATAATTTCAGGCATCCCGCCGATATTGGAGCCAATTACAGGAACACCGCACGCCATCGCTTCGAGTAGAACTAAGCCAAATGCCTCTTTTTCAGACAACAACAGTTTAATGTCACTAATACTATAAAATTCAGCAAGGCCTTCGCGCTTGCCAAGAAATAATACGTGATCTCCCAACTCCAAATCCCTTACTTGCTGAATAATTCGGCTCATTTCGGGTCCGTCTCCTACTAATAATAGCTTGCAATCCAGTTGTTGGCGCACCAAAGAAAACGTCTCGACAACATCTTGAACACGTTTCACTTTACGGAAATTTGAAACGTGAATCATTACTTTTTCATTAGCACCGATGCCTAATTGCTCTTTTAGTTTCGTAGCATCTTGCGGGAAATATTCTCTTTCGTCAACAAAATTATAAACTGTCTCTATTTTTTTATTCGGTTTAATAAGATCATAGGTCTGTTCTTTTAATGAATCTGATACGGCTGTAACAATATCTGATTTTTCAATCCCGTAGCGAATTGCTTCTTTCAATGATGAATCAGAACCTAGTACTGTGATGTCTGTGCCGTGTAAGGTCGTTACAATCCCGATATTTGAGCCCGCCATGTCTCGCCCAAGAATTGCGCAGACGGCGTGTGGAATCGCATAATGAACATGCAAAAGATCTAAGTTTTCGTTTTTAATGACTTCAGAAATTTTGGTAGCCAGCGCAATATCATAAGGCGCATATTGAAATACGGAATACGTATTAATATCAACTTGATGATTAAAGATATTTGCATAGGTTTTATTTAGCCGAAAAGGAGTACTGGATGTTATAAAATGAACCTCGTGCCCTTTTTCCGCCAGCATCTTTCCTAATTCTGTAGCAATAACCCCAGACCCTCCAACTGTTGGATAGCAAGTAATGCCGATTTTCATTTTTCGCACAGTTCCCTCTCCTATCCTCTTCTTTCTCCGAGCAATCGCCAATCAATAAAACCATGTTGCAATCCTTTAAGTAAAACTTCAGCCGTTCCCATATTCGTAGCCAGTGGAATGCTGTAGACATCACATAGACGAATTAACGCTGTTACGTCAGGTTCATGGGGTTGGGCAGTTAATGGATCACGGAAAAAAATAATCATATCCATTTCATTTTGCGCGATCATTGCACCAATCTGCTGATCCCCTCCAAGCGGTCCTGACTGAAAACGAATAACCGATAAGTCTGTTTCGTCTATTACTCGCTGACCCGTCGTTCCAGTCGCATACAGTGTGTGCTGAGACAAAATTGACTCGTAAGCTGTAGCAAATTGGATCAAATCATCTTTTTTTCGGTCATGGGCAATTAATGCAATTTTCATGTCATCTTCCCCTTTAGTCGATTATATGTTCCAAGCCATAAATAAGCTCTTCTTTTTCCATTACGGTTTTGATAGATAACACAACGCCTGACATAAACGAACCTCGATTAAACGAATCGTGACGCAGCGTTAGCAATTGTCCCTCTCCTCCAAGCAACACTTGCTGATGAGCAACCAACCCCGGTAACCGCACGCTATGTATGCGCATGCCGTCATAATTAGCGCCACGAGCACCTGGCAGAGTTTCTTTCTCACGAATATGTCCTTGTTGATAGATTGGGCGTTGTTGTGAAATCAAATGAGCGGTCTTCATCGCAGTTCCAGAAGGCGCGTCTAGTTTTTGGTCATGATGCATTTCGATAATCTCAATATCTGGTAAATACTTAGCAGCTTGTTCAGCAAATTTCATCATTAATACAGCTCCAATAGCAAAATTGGGTGCGATGATGCAGCCTATTTTCGAAGCTTTAGAGAGCGTTTTCAGCTCTTCAAGTTGTTCATCTGAGAAACCGGTCGTCCCAACAACAGCACGTATGTTTAATTCTAGTGCTTGCTTTGTATGTTCAAAGACAAATTCAGGTGTCGTTAAATCGAGCAGCACATCCGGTTTGGTAATAGTGTACAGCTCTTGAAGATCGATAAAAACCGGTGCCGTATAATGAGAAGGAAATAAATTAGTATCTGCTAACGTGCGACCAATTTCTTTATAGTCTAAAACAGCAACTAGTTCCATTTCGTCGTTGTTCATAACCGTATGTACAGCTTCTTTGCCCATTTTACCTCTTGCTCCTGCAATTGCCACGCGAATTGTCATTTGACTTCATCCTTTCTTGTCCAACGATCTTTATCTCTACTAGAAAATTTCTCCATAACGCGGTCATGAGCCTTTGCCAAATCAATGTCCATCGAGTTTGCCATACAAATTAAAACAAATAAGACATCGCCCATTTCTTCTTCCATGCTGTTAGCAGCTTCTGAACTCTTCTTTTTCTTTGGACCGTATTGATGCATCACTTCTCTTGAAAGTTCGCCGAGTTCCTCTGTCATTCGCGCCATCATTTCCATCGGTTGAAAATAACCTTCTTTAAATTGTCCAATATATGTATCAACGTCTTGTTGCAGCTGTTTCATCGTTTTTTCACTGTTCATTTCATCACGCTCCTCAGTCAATCGTAAAGAAAACTAGAGATGTTGTCAAAACTCATCTTTTCAACGATAATACAGAAGTTGACATTCTTGAAAGGGGCTTGGATGAATTGAAAGAACTAAAAATTAAAAATATCTTTTTCATCGTTCTCGGTGCCGCTATTTACAGTTTTGGATTTGTTCACTTTAATATCCAAAACGAATTGGGAGAAGGCGGTTTCGCTGGAATTACATTGATTTTGTACTTTATCTTCCATTGGGATCCTGCATTGATGAACTTATTGTTGAATATTCCTCTATTCTTTATCGGATGGAAGCTCCTTGGCAGAAAAGTTTTCCTGTATACCATTATTGGAACAGTAGCTGTTTCTGTATTTTTAAAAATCTTTTTAATCTATGAAATTCAAATCAACTTACAAGATGATTTGTTTTTAGCAGCCTTGTTTGCCGGTGTTTTTGTGGGCATTGGACTTGGCATTATTTTCAGATTTGGAGGAACTACGGGAGGCGTAGACATTATTGCACGCTTGGCCCAAAAATACATAGGCTGGAGCATGGGCAAAACAATGTTTTTGTTTGATGCCGGCGTCATTATGCTGTCTTGGTTGACATTCCTCGATCATCGCTCCATGATGTATACACTCGTTGCTGTTTTTATTGGTGCACGAGTTATCGACTTTGTTCAAGAAGGCGCTTATTCAGGTCGTGGCGCTTTGATCATTTCAAATTCCCAAGAAGAAATCGCCAGTCGTATAGCCATTGAGATGGACCGCGGCATCACAATTCTTCGAGGGTATGGGCACTTTACAAAAGAAGAACGTGAAGTTCTGTATTGCGTTATCGCAAGAAATGAAATTGTTCGATTGAAGAGCATTATCAACTCTGTTGACCCTCATGCATTTGTGTCCTTAATGGATGTTCACGATGTGATGGGTGAAGGATTTACACTTGACGAAGAAAAAAGACCGATTGATTAATTTTTCTATATTAAAAAACGGCCCAAACGCGGGCCGTTTTTTTATGAGCGATTCATATTGGTGTAAATCAAAATTAATCTGGCAAGTTCAAGAACTGCAACTGCAGTAGCTGCGACATAAGTCATCGCTGCTGCACTCAATACTTTTTTTGCGTGACGTTCTTCTTCATTGCGAATGATGTTATGCGACAGCAATTGATCCATCGCTCGGCTAGAAGCATTAAACTCAACCGGTAAGGTCACTAACTGAAAGACGACTCCAGCAGCTAGCAAGACGATTCCAATCAGTAACGCCCCGCTCCACGCAGAAAAGAAACCAATCATAATAAAGATCCAAGACATATTAGATGATACATTAACAATTGGCACAAGACGATGACGCAGACGCAAGAACGAATAATCCTCCGCATCTTGAATTGCATGTCCAACTTCGTGAGCCGCAACCGCTGTTCCTGCAACCGATGCTTCGTGATAATTATGACTGCTGAGTGCTACTGTTTTTGTCAGCGGATTATAATGGTCACTAAGCAGGCCACGACTTTCTATGACTTTAACGTCTTGAAGATTATTAGCATCCAAAATGATCCGCGCTACTTGTGCGCCACTATGACCAGAAGTCGACCGAACTTTTGAGTATTTTTTGTATGTTCTTTTTAATTTGAATTGCGCCCAAATCGGGATGATTAGCAATAGGATAAAATAGAAGATATATCCGCCCATTCCCATGTATAAATCAACACCTCTTTCTTTCTACTTGATACGTTTATTTTACTTGGATTAGTCAATATTGGTCAACTGAAATGGACTGCTTTTTATTCAAACGAACGACATAAAAGGCGAAGCCGACACAAACGATTGATAGCCAGAAAGTAAAATAGCCAATTTGACTCGTGTACTCACTCAAGGTGCTATAAATTGGCATTTGGCCGAAAACATAATCAATAACGTCATTGTGCAGCGTCCACACAGCAGCCAGCGTCGCCGATAGCCAGCCAAAGCGATAATGCTCAATATACAGCACCGCTTGAAGCGCCATAGCGAAATGGGAGCCAATCAACATCCACCCAATCCAGCCGATGGAACCAACTTCCCAGAGCGTTAGTAAATTCATCGCCACTGCCCACAACCCGTATTTGATTAATGTAATAAATGCCAGCGCTTCAAACAAACGGCTTCGTTTACCAAAAATCCATAGTCCCAGAACAATGGTAAAAAACAAACTCGCGGTCGGGCTATCAGGAACAAAAATCAAAAAACGTGGCTCTGTTATTTTCAATTGCCAGCCATACCATATGTATCCATAAATTGTACCAGCTAGATTGACCAGAAATAGCAAAATCAAAAATGGCCGGTACATCAACCAAGCTGAAATTTTAATCGCGAAGGAAAGCATTGTTTTTCTTCCTTTCTAAGGTAGAAAAAAAGAGCCGGTTTCCCGGCTCTTTTTTTATTATTGATTATTCTGCTTCAAGGCCTGAAATAAATTCAGCTAAGACTTGCAGATCTTCATCTGTTCCATCCCAAGATGGAGGCATCACTTGAGCTCCATCTTTTTCGATACCATTGACAGCAATTTCAGCGATTTCTTCAGGAGTCAGACCAGTTCCAACAAGTGTTGGACCAACTGCTCCTTCTAAGTTATCGCCATGACAACTGATACATGCTGCACCAGCATAAACTTCATATCCTGGATCCGTTGTATCAATTTCGACTTCTTCCGTAATTTTACCTTGCGCTTCAGCAGCTTCCCAGTCGTGGTTGGCTACTGATTCCCATGTAAGGAAAATAATTGATGCGATTGCAAGAATCATAAATCCTGTAGGCAATGGGCGTTTCGAAGGACGTCTTTCCGGTCCACGGTCTAGGAATGGCGCCAACATAAGTGCACCAAAAGCAAGACCTGGAATGATGATAGCACCAACCACGTTAAATGGTCCGGAAGCAAATTGGTATTTCAGTAATTGGTATAAGAACAAGAAATACCAGTCTGGCAATGGAATATAAGCTGTATTCGTCGGATCTGCCTGTCCTTCAAGAGGTGACGGATGAGCGACAGTTAACAACAAATAACCGATTAAGAAGACTGAACCAATCATCCATTCTTTCAAAAGGAAGTTCGGCCAGAAAGCTTCTGTTTTACCAGGGTATTCGGAGTAATCTTTAGGAACATTCGGCTGACGGAATTCCAAACCTGGAACACGCGAATCTCCTACAAATTTCATCCCTTTTCCGCGATGCATAGTGTTCCCTCCTTAAAAAATCCTTGTTACGGAATGATTTATAGCGGTCCTGAAATACCCTGTCTTCTGATCATGATAAAGTGAGCAGCTAGCAACCCAAGCAAAGCTGCAGGCAAGAAGAAGACGTGGATAGCGAAGAATCGTGTCAAAGTCTGTGCACCAAGGATTGTTGAATCCCCAGCCAATAGAATTTTGATCGATTCACCGAGCACGGGTACAGATGCCGCAATTTCAATTCCAACTTTTGTTGCAAATAAAGCTTTCATATCCCATGGAAGCAAGTAGCCTGTGAAACTTAATCCAAGAATGACGCCGAATAACAAAACGCCAACTACCCAGTTCAATTCACGAGGTTTCTTATAAGAACCTGTAAAGAATACTCGTAATGTATGAAGGAAAATCATGACCACTACAAGCGAAGCTCCCCAGTGATGCATCCCACGCACAATTTCTCCAAAAGCAACTTCATTTTGAAGATAATAAACCGACTGCCAAGCATTTTCAATATCTGGCACATAATACATTGTTAAGAACATACCGGATAAGATCTGGATTACTGTAATGAAAAATGTAAGTCCCCCAAAACAATAAACAAATGCTGAAAAGTGGTGTGCGGGGTTTACGTGCTCAGGTACTTCATGGTCAGCAATATCACGCCAGATAGGCGTGATGTCTAATCGCTCATCAACCCAATCATATAACTTGTTTAGCACTGGTGTCGTACCCCCTAACTATTAAACTAGTGTGTTTTCTCTTACTGCACCGATAGCTACAAAGCCATCTTGTTCTTTCACTTGGTACTCATCGAGTGGTCCAAGCGGCGGTGTTCCTGCAATGTTTTGTCCGTTTTTCTCATAACGGCCTGCGTGGCATGGACAGAAAAATTGTGTCGGGTGTTCCGGAGAACCCGCCCAGTTCACTGTACATCCTAAATGTTTGCAAACAGGTGAAAGCGCGATTAACTTATCGCCTTCTTTATACACCCAAGCTGAATTCGTCACTTCAGATACATACCAAGCGTCTGTTTGTTCAAACGTAAAGTCGACACGTACTGGTTCTGCCGTGATATCAGCTACAGCTTGATCAGTTAAAACGTAGTCTCCGCCTTCATGTTGCTGAAGTATCGGGTCTACCGCAAAACGAACCATTGGCATCAACATTCCTGCTGCCATGAAACCACCTACACCTGTTAATGTGTAGCCTAAAAATTGACGTCGTGATACACGATTATTACTCATCCTTTTCCCCCCTCTAACATTCAAGGTCAGTCCAATGGACATACTCATTCAAATATAATTACTAGGACAACCTAATGATATATCAATCAAATCTTTAGGTCAATATCGCATTCAGCCTAATCATGCAGTTTGTGAACATTTCATGAATGATGTGACCATTCTTTTGTAAATAGCGGCAATACCTGCCTTAACTGGTCTTCCATCACCGAATTTTTAAAAGATTGATCCATATCTTCAATTGGAATCGCAGGTAGCCATAACACATTTTTTAGACTGTCAATGGTTCGCCACTCTGAATCTGTCGTCAAATAAAAAACGTGTTTGAATTTCGTATGTCCCAATTCTTGCGACAGTTCTTCAGCAATTCGTTGACGATTTGCTCCTTTGCCATAAGAAATGGGCGGGAACAAAAGGATCCGCCCTTTAAATTGTTTCTCTAATAAAGCAGTCAAGTTTTGTAAGTACTCAGAAGCTCCTGCACTCGATTTCATGCCTGCTTCACTTAAATCTAACTGAAGAAGTGGCACGACTGCTGTATCTATATAATCTTGTTGGCTCAAGTATTGATCTATCTCTTTTCCGATAAAATGCATAGCGCTTTTTCACTCTCCATCTTTTTTTATCGCTTTGAACGCTTTCAACATCGCGGACAATTCAAAAAAGCGGTCACGATCATCAGCGTCCAAGGCTTCATCAATTTGTTTGTAAATCGTTTCTTCATGGAACACGGACATGCTTTCCTCAAGAATTTTTTCAGCAATTTGACGATCTTGCTCGTTAACAGAAGCATCCTTAGGGATATATGGATTTTCTTCCAACACCGATAAATACATGCTAGGTGGAGGAATGTTCGGGAAATTCAATTGAATATATAAATGTTCGTCCGGATTGAGACGTAAATCGTGAAACGATTTCTCAGCATCCGCCGTCATCAAGTTGCCTTTGTAGAAACGAAACGGAATTTCTTTGGAATCGGTTGAAGACATGACCATTGCGCGCGGACAGTAATGCGCTTCTTCAACAAAATGGGTTTTCTCAAGCAAATCTTCGTTGCTCAACATATAATTGAGAATCCAAATACATTCACGTCTTTTCATTTTGTATGATTGCAGAAACCAACGGACAAATTGCTTTTTTTCACCTATCGACACTGAAGCGGTCATGAAACTTCCTCCTTTCAGTCAAACGACTGTTGCCAATCAAACCATTCTGGATTTTCTGGTTCTAATGCCTGTAGCTCTTTAATCATTTCGAGAGCAGCAGCTCTTTTTCCTTCTTCTATTAAAAATAATGCGTATTTCTTAAGGAAAATAACATCATCTTTAAAAGCTGGATAAGCTTTTTCATAATACACGGTCGCCTGCTCATAGTCTTCACTGCGTTCGTAAGTTTCAGCAATCATCGGATAAAGACCAGCCCAATCATCTCCACTTTCAATTACCATCTGCGCAAGTTCAAGAACTTCTTCATCCATCTCTTCGGCATGGAAGTAAGACACCAGCGTATAGATCGCTTCCATATATTCTGGATCTAATGCGATTGCCTGGCGTAAATGGCCAACACCTTCTGCTGATTTACCAAGTTTCATGGCAAGTTTACCTGCAAACAAATACAATTCCTTGTCAAATTCATCTCTAGTAATTCCTTCGTTTATCGCCTGATAGGCTGCCTGATAATCTTCTGCCATATTCAAGCTTTGTGCTTTTAATAAGTAAGCAGAAAAATAATCCGGATCAATGCCAATCAATTCGTCAAGCCGACGTACAGCCATGTCATACTGGCGTGTTTGAAAAGCTGCAAATGCTACTCCAAATAAAACGTCTGGCGTAGCTTGATCTTCCAACGCCTTTTCGTAGTACGGTAATGCCTCTTCATAAGCAGCTCCTGCACTGTAAACTTCAGCAAGTCTCTCTGAAAGATTGACTCCTTCAATGACAATTTGTTTTGACTCCAGTTCTTGATAAATTTTTGCCGATTCCAGATAACGGCCCGAGTCGAGAAGTAGTTCTGCTCTCGCTTGTTGCAGAAGCGGTTCATCAGGCATCAATTCAATCGCTTCATTTAAGCGACTTTCAGCAGCTTCTAGCAAGCCTTGAAGTTGGAACAAGTCCGCTAAAGTTACGAGCGCTTGGGCATATAATTCGTCGTCTTTAGACACTTCCATTAACGCATTTAACGCATCATCTTCGCGATCAGCATCAATCAGCAAGTTTGCTCGATCGATAACCAATTGCGCTTCTTCCGGAAAAATATATTGCAAATGCTCAAGTACTTTAATCGCTTCTTCTACAAAACCGATTTCTGCCAGCCATTCCGACAACCCGTATTGCTCATCAGGATTTCCCTGTAGCAAGTAGTCATCCAGTAATGTATTTAGAAGTTTGGGATCTCCTTGTTCGACTGCTTTTTGTATCTGTTCTATGTTAGCCATACTATCACCTATTCCTTCACATTCTCACTCTCATCCTACACGAAATCTTGTTATTATCATACTAAAAAAACTCCCCATCAGGAGAGTCTAGTTGTCAGTAAATTAAGTTGTTCAAAAAAGTTGGGGTAGGAAACTGAAATGCATTCAGCATCATCAATGACAACTTCGCTAGATGCTATTAACGCAGCAATTGCCGCCATCATCCCAAGGCGGTGATCGCCGTAAGAAGTCATTTCAGCACCGGTTAAAGCCGTTGGTCCATGAATGATCATGCCGTCTTCAGTCGCTTCAATGTCTGCGCCCATTTTCGTCAATTCTTTGACAACAGCAGAAATACGATCTGTTTCTTTCACGCGAAGCTCTTCAGCATCTCTGATCACTGTCGTTCCTTCAGCCTGTGTAGCAATAAGGGCGATCAAAGGAATTTCGTCAATCAATCGTGGAATCAACTCTCCGCCAATTTCAATTCCTTTCAATTTACTCGAATGAATTGTTACATCTGCGGAACGTTCTCCTAGCGTATCATGTTCTTCCAATTCAAAATTAGCGCCCATTTGTTCAATCACATCTAAAATACCTGTCCGCGTCGGATTAATCCCTACATTTTCTAGCGTCACTGTGCTCCCTTCAGTAATTAACGCAGCACCTATCATAAAGGCCGCAGACGAAATGTCACCCGGCACCTTCACATGTGCAGCCGTTAGCTTTTGACCACCTTCTAACTTAATCTGGTGGTCTTCACGTGTAATCGTAGCGCCAAAATGTTCTAGCATGATTTCTGTATGGTCGCGCGAAGCGATTGGCTCATGAATAATCGTTTTGCCATTTGCTTTTAATGCAGCCAATAAAATGGCGGATTTTACTTGAGCACTGGCAACTGGCAATGTATAGTCAATCGCCTTTAACTGTGTTCCTTGAACTGCTAAAGGTGTGTATTGTCCGTCTTCTCGCCCTCGAATATCTGCACCCATTTCGCGAAGCGGATCGATGATGCGTCTCATAGGACGCTTTGCAATAGACTCATCTCCCACTAAAATTGAATGAAAAGAAGTTCCCGCCAATAATCCAAGCATTAATCTTGTTGTCGTTCCCGAGTTCCCGGTATCCAAAACTTCAGAAGGCTCTTTCCAAGCATCTTCTCCTCTACTTTGAATGGTCACTAAGTCTTCTGTAATATTAATTTTTACACCCAGCTTTTTAAAACAGGAGATAGTACTTAGGCAATCGTCTCCCATAAGAAAACCTTCTACTGTCGTTGTCCCTGTTGCCATAGATCCAAACATAATAGCTCTGTGAGAAATTGATTTGTCCCCTGGAACTTGAATGGTGCCTTTTAAGGCTGGTTTTTTAAACGCTAAAGATAATACCACGGGCTTATCCGTCCTTTCAGGAAATATATGTATCGTATACAGTTCGAGTCATCATGCATTTTTGTGCGCGCGCACGATCTTCCGTTGTTTGGAAACTGATAACAAGAATACCAAATACGTCTTCACGCGTTTCCAAAATTCGAAGATTGACAATACTGATTTCTTCTTCTGCTAGATAGCCAGTTAACTCCGAGATAATACCCGGTATATCGGGTACATCGATATACAAATCGAATACCGAGAACATCGCACCATGCCCAGAAATCGGCAACTCGTCCCGTACTGTCTTAGCATGCGAGAAAAATTGTTGAATCGGTTCTGGATCATTTTTTTTAAGCATCTGTTTTAATTGTTCCATTTGCTCCATCCAATTATCCAACTGCTGAACAATCATTGTATTATTTTGAGTGGTGATATCTCTCCACATTTCGGGATTTGCCGAAGCGATACGCGTCGTATCCCGGAAACCACCAGCCGCTAGTTGTCGAGCAAAAGGAAATTTATCCTCTTGATCTAATTGATGAACCAGTGATGCTGCAATCAAATGTGGGAAATGACTCACTATCGCTGTCATATGATCATGCTCTTCTGCTGGCAATATCTTAATTTTCGCTTTGGTAACTGACAATAATTCCTTTAAAAATTGTA